>PWSY01000233.1 GCA_003563055.1 Anaerolineaceae bacterium
GAGCACAATATACGCTGATTCACCTGCGCATGTTGCGAAGCAGTTTATTGACCAGGGTGCAAAGTGGCTGCATGTTGTTAACCTCGATGGTGCATTTGGTGAGGATTCTCGTACGAATATCGAGAGGCTGCAAGAAATTGTCAAAACGGCCGATGGAAGTGCATCAATTCAATTTGGAGGTGGTCTCAGAGATTTGGCCGCTATAAGTCATGTGCTATCACTGGGTGTCTCTAGGGTCATAATCGGCACAGCTGCGGTGGTTGACCCTTATTTCTTACCCGGTGCCTTAAATGCCTTCGGTTCAAAGCAAATCATCCTGGGCGTGGATGCCAGGCAGGGACTTGTTCACATTTCCGGATGGCAGGACAAAACTGATTTGACACCGCTCGAGCTCGTACAACACTTTATTCCATCTGGATTAGAGACAATCATCTATACCAGCATCCTCAGAGATGGCATGCAAACTGGTGTGGATGTTACCAGTACCGCAACCCTGGCCTCTCATTCCGGGTTGGAAGTCATAGCCAGCGGTGGTGTCGGATCGATAGAAGATATTCGAGCCGTCAAAGCTGCAGGTCTACCTGGTGTTATTGTTGGCAAAGCCCTGTATGAAGGCTCATTTTCACTATCAGAGGCAATTTCATGTTAGCCAAACGAATTATTCCCTGTCTTGATATCAAAGACGGACGAGTTGTCAAGGGAATCAACTTTGTTAATCTCCGAGATGCTGGCGATCCTGTTGTGCAAGCTCGCGTGTATAATGAGGCAGGCGCGGATGAGCTTGTCTTTCTGGATATCTCCGCCACTGTCGAAGGGAGAAAAACCACTGAATCTGTCCTGCGTACAGTCAGTGACCAGGTTTTTATGCCGTTGACGGTTGGGGGTGGTATCAACAGTGTGGAAGATATGCGCCGTCTCTTACGTGCTGGTGCAGACAAAATCAGCATGAATTCTGCTGCAGTGGCAACCCCGCACCTTCTAACAGAAGGTGCCAACCGGTTTGGCAGTCAGTGCATTGTGATAGCAATTGATGCTCGGAAGCGGCATGCTGGCGGCTGGGATGTCTTTACCCACGGCGGACGCAGACGAACAGAACTGGATGCTGTTGGGTGGGCTTACGAGGCTGTAGAACGGGGTGCCGGTGAAATACTTCTGACAAGCATGGATGCTGACGGCACACTGGATGGATATGATCTATCTCTCACCAGAACAATCGCTGAAGCCGTCAATGTACCTGTGATCGCCAGTGGCGGTGCCGGTAAACCCGAACATTTCGCTCAGGTACTTGTTGAAGGTAAAGCAGATGCCGTCTTAGCAGCATCCATCTTTCATGATAAAAAACTAGCTATTTCGGACCTCAAGACTTATTTACAGGCTCAGGGTATCCCCATACGATTGGTGTAGCGATGGATATGGTGTCATTAGATAATATCTCATATAACTCACAGGGATTGATTCCAGCAATTGTTCAGGACATCCGGTCAAAAGCCGTGTTGATGATGGCCTGGATGAATGCGGAATCCCTGTGGTTGACCATCACAAGCGGTAAAGCGCATTTTTGGAGTCGCAGCAGACAAAAGCTATGGATGAAAGGTGAAACATCCGGTAATACGCTTTTGGTTTGTGATATTTTTGTGGACTGTGATCAGGATGCACTCCTGTTGATGGTCAAACCTTCTGGTCCAGCCTGTCATACAGGTCATACCAGTTGTTTTTTTCGTCATTTGGAGAAGGAAAATGTTAGATAGGTTATTTCAAATCATTGAGCAAAGAAAACAGGTAGAATCACCTGACTCCTACACCCAGTCATTATTTAACGCTGGTGAGGACACAATTTTGAGAAAAATATCTGAAGAAACAACTGAAGTCCTTTTAGCTGCAAAGAGCGAGGGAAATCAACGGTTAATTGAAGAATCTGCTGATCTGATTTACCATTTATTTGTGTTACTTTCTTATAAAAATTTGACTCTTGATCAACTAATCGATGAGTTAACATCCCGGGATTCAACCAAACCATGACGCTGATTTTTTACTTATTCGATATGGATGGGGTCCTCCTCCACCCCGGAGGTTATCATCAATCATTACAGGATTCTGTTAAGAAAATTGCTAAATCATTGGGTGCACCGAATATTAAGCTGAGTTCAGATCAGATCGCGACATTTGAAGCACTCAATATAACCAATGAATGGGACTCCCTGGCAATTTGCACTGCCTTAATCTTGATCCATGTATGGAAATTCAATGCTGATATTCGATTAGACAATTTCATAAAACAAACCCAGATGGTCACACCCTCTCAACCAAATTTTGATATTTTCCTGGCAAACTATTCAAAGAACAGTGATTTACCAGGTCATTCAGCCTATCAAATGCTGATCAATGAACACCATTGGTTAGACTCTGGTCAAAGAAATCATCTGGCAGAGATTCTTCTCACATGTCGCGATATCTTTCGTTCACTAACACTGCCAATGCACCAGGAACGTATTTTGGGCAGCCAAATTTTTGAGGATGTGTATGGGTTGCAGCCCAAAATTAACCAGGACAGCTACCTGTTAAGTTATGACCGGCCAGCAATGAATCAGGAACAAACAAACGCCTTAGGTGAATGGCTGAATCATCCAAATCACTGCGCTGGTATTATGACCAATCGGCCTTCGGCTACGCCTAATGGTCATATCAGTCCGCCTGAAGCAGAATTAGGAGCAAAACTCGTTGGTCTCGAATACCTCCCCATTTTAGGTTCGGGTCTATTAAATTGGTACGCAGTCGAAGAATCGCAGGAAAATGCCTACATTTTCTTAAAACCTAATCCAGTGCATGCTTTAGGCTTGATCCAAATGTGCCTTGGCCAAGCAAATTCGATGGCTCTCAAATTGGCATCGGATTTATGGCAGGAAAAAGCGAATCAAGAATTGTGGCAATTATTAGGTGGGGCAAAAGTAGTCATTTTTGAGGATTCAGCCAAGGGCTTGCAATGCGGCATCGCTGCTCGTGATCTATTAAAAAAAATCGGTGTAGATATTGAATTAACCTTGGTAGGTGTGGCGCAGAATCCCATAAAAATGAACGCTTTGAATGAATTTGCTGATATCACCGTTTCGAGTATTAATGACATTTATTGGCACCTTTTATAACTATCTTGAACAAGACAATTTAAGATATCATTACAATACTAACAACGATAAGGAGACTGTCACATGACGGATGTTGATACAAACAAAGAAAACCAGACCGGTGAATTGTCCAATCATCAACCCATTGAAGAGATCACCTCTCAAACGAAACATAGCATCATCCTAGATGGCGAGAAGATCGATTACACAGTGACCGCAGGAACCATCATCCTCAAAGAAGAAGACGAAAAGGAAGGTGAAAAACAAAAAGCAAGCATTTTTTATATAGCCTATACGAAAGATGAGGCTTCTGCGGACCGACCGCTTACATTTTCTTTCAATGGCGGGCCAGGATCATCCTCCGTTTGGCTGCACCTTGGGTTGCTTGGCCCTAAGCGTGTGTTGATGGATGATGAAGGTCAACCCATTGGACCACCATACCAATTAGTAGATAACCCTGACACCCTTCTGGACATCACTGATGTGGTATTTATTGATCCTGTAAGCACCGGTTACAGCCGTGCTGTCCCCAAAGAACAACCTGAACAATTTCATAATGTCAAAAAAGATATCGAATCTGTGGGTGATTTTATCCGTGTCTGGGCAACCCGCAATAAACGCTGGACATCACCGAAATTTTTAATTGGAGAAAGTTATGGCACCACACGAGCTGCTGGCCTGGCAGGCTATCTCCACCAACGCCATGGCATGTATCTCAATGGGATAATGTTTGTTTCATCAATCCTGAATTTCATTACTGCCAGGTTTGATGAAGGAAATGACCTTCCGTTTATCCTGTATTTGCCCTCCTACACAGCCACGGCCTGGTATCACAATAAGCTCTCAGAGGATTTGCAAAAGAACCTGGAAGATGCTGTTCAAGAATCCCGTGACTTTGCCCTCGGTGATTACACCTTAGCGTTGATGAAAGGCAATCAACTCCAGGAGGCAGATCGGGAGAAAATCATTCACAAACTGGCTCGGTTGACCGGTCTGTCAACTGGGTTTATCAAAGGGACAAACCTGCGAATCAATATCAATCAGTTCACCAAAGAATTATTACGTCAAGATAGCAAATCAATTGGACGACTCGACAGCCGCTATATAGGTTTCGATCAGGACGATGTTGGCGATTCACCGGAAATCGACCCAAGTTATGCAGCGATTCTTGGGCCTTATACTGCCACGATGTACGATTACTTGAGACGAGACCTTGCCTATGAAACTGATCTTCCCTATGAAATTCTCAGTTCACTTTACCAATCATGGCAATTCGATGAATACCAGAATCAATACGTTAATACCGCCAGGGATCTACGCCGAGGGTTTCAGCTTCATCCAGGGCTCAAAGTGATTGTGTGCAATGGGTATTACGATCTTGCCACCCCATTCCTGGCAACTGAATACACCTTTAACCACATTGCACTACCAAGACCCTTGCAAGATAATATCAAGATGACTTATTATCCAGCTGGTCACATGATGTACCTCCATAACCCTTCCTTGGAGCAGCTCTCAGAAGACCTTCATATTTTTATCACAGAAGCCTGCCCGGCTGATTGACATCTGATGGGTCATACCGCCAATAAATCAACCAACAGTACTGGATAACACGAAGTCACAGGATGATTCGATCAACCACAAGAAGAAGTGATGGCTGAATGCCCTTGTCAACGAATATGAACCTTCTGTGGAACTTAAAACCACGAGAAATACTTTCATCAAGATATCAATAATGAAACCCTTATCAATTGTAATACGAGCCAGGAACGAAGAAGCAAACATTGGACGCTTGCTTTATGGCATCTCCCAACAAACTCATCAGAATAGTGAAATTATATTGGTTGACTCTGGATCAACCGATGCAACCCTAACGGTTGCCTCACAATATCCGGTAAAAATCATCCACATCCAACCAGAGAACTTCACCTTCGGTCGCTCTCTGAACCAGGGCATTGCTGCTGCTTCAGGGGATATCGTTGTTATCATCAGCGCCCACTGCTACCCCGTCTTCCCGGATTGGCTCGAACTGCTGGTAAAACCGCTTGAAAACGATGAATATGCGCTAAGTTATGGAAAACAAAGGGGCGGCGAAAGCAATTATTATTCAGAACATCAATTCTTTAAGAAATACTTCCCGGATAATTCAGTCATGGAGCAGGGTCATCCCTATTCGCATAATGCAAATGCCGCCATTAAAAGGGATATCTGGCAGGTACATCCTTATAATGAAAACCTAACAGGGTTGGAAGACCTGGCCTGGAGCAGTTGGGTGATGGAATCCGGTTATTCAATCGCTTATGTTGCAGAAGCAGAAATTATCCATTCTCACAAAGAAAACATGCGCCAGGTCCATAATCGGTACAAACGCGAGGCAATTGCGTTGAAACAAATTCTGCCCAATTCGACATTTAACTTCATGGACTTTACCAAGTCCTGGATTGGGAACGTTTTCAGGGATTTGCGTCAGGCAAAACGCGAGAATTGTCTTGGACAGCACTGGTGGTCCATCCTGCGTTTTCGTCTTATGCAGCAATGGGGCACCTATCAGGGATTTAACTTTTCTGGGAAAATCGACGCCAAATTACACCAGAAGTTTTATTATCCACCCGATATCCTGGATAAGAAATTGCCCAAACCACGGACTATAGAACCCATATACTATGAGAAATAGACCCATAATTCGGTCAATGAGCGAGGTTTTTCTCGTATTCATAAGTTCAATCGAAAATAGGACTCTACCAAAATGGACACAAAGCGATCTACAACATTAACAAAGAGATTTCAAGAAATTTACGGTCGCAAACCAAAATTTTTAATCACAGCACCAGGCAGGATCAACTTGATTGGGGAGCATACTGATTATTCTGATGGCTTTGTGCTACCGGTGGCGATCCACCTGAATGTCCTGATCGCGATGGGGCCTATTGCCTCACACACTGTGCAGATTTTTTCGGTTGATTTTGAAGAATCAATGGCAATTGATTTAGGCAACTTAAAAAAAGGCCCTAATAACTGGGGAGAATATGTCAAAGCTATTGCCTGGGCAATGGATATAACTGGTTACCCGCTTAAAGGATGGCAGGGAGTCATCGCTGGTAATATTCCCATCGGTGCAGGGCTGTCCTCTTCGGCTGCTTTTCAGGTGGCGATAACAAAGGCGTTTTCACTGGTTGGCGATGTGGATGTTGAACCCACAAAAATCGCCCAAATTGCCAGAAAATCGGAAATTGATTGGGTTGGTGTCAAAGTGGGGATCATGGACCAGTTGGTATCAGCAGCGGGTAAGAAAGATCATGCAGTCTTGTTGGATTGCCGCAGCTTGGACTTTGAATATGTGCCAATTCCTGACCAAGCCAGCTACTTTGTGCTTGACACAATGACCCGTCGTGAGCTGACCCAATCAGCCTATAACCAGCGCCATGAAGAGGTGGCAGAAGCCGCAAGATTATTAGGCGTGCAAACATTAAGGGATGCGACAATGGAGATGTTAGATAACCCATCCATATCCACATCACCCACCCTTCATAAGCGGACCAAACATGTATTGACAGAAAATGAGCGCGTCCAAAAATTTAGAGCAGCAATGCAAGAGGGTGATTTAAACCAAATGGGACAGCTGCTGAATGCCAGCCACAAAAGTTTACGTGATAATTTTGAAGTATCAAGTAAATCTCTAAATCTTTTTGTCGATTTGGCAACCCAACAGCCAGGCTGCTATGGTGCCAGGATGACCGGTGCAGGGTTCGGTGGGTGTGCGCTTGCTTTGGTGGACTCAAAAAATGATCGCGACTTTATTACTGCCGTCAGCGAGGCCTATCATTTGAAGACGGGCATCCACCCACATGTATTTAAAACCATGAGTGCCGATGGTGTAAACGCCATCGAATTGGTTCATAAAAAAGAAGATTGATTTTCTATTCGCTTTATTTTTAATATTTTCTATAGTGATCAATCAACACATCAATAACGCCGCAGTGCTTCACGAACACCGTAGCTCAATAAATCCTGGAAACCTGTTGGATCTATTAAGTAAATAATCGCAAAGGAGGTGACGAAAATCACGGCCGCCAACCAGCGTGTGTAAATGCCTCGGGTGCGCGTGAACAAAATGACTGACAGGACCGCAATCAGCGTAGGGCCAACAATGCGTAGATCTCCCAATGGGACCCAGTAACCCCCCACAAGTTGCCGATCGGCACCCAAGAATTCTGCTAGATTGAAATGGATATTGAAAAGAACCAGAAAGATCTGTGCAAACAGCACAACGAGCAGGATATATGAAGCTGTTTTTGTTGACCGGCCTTCTGTACGATAGGCTTCATAGATTGCCGTCGGGATAAGCAAGATAACCGTAATTAGGGGTTGTTTGAAGATGAAACCCAAAACAATGCCTACCAAGGCAATCAGCATGAAAAGGGTACATAGATGCGGCGCATACTTGGTTGGTTTTGCCATAGCCTATTTATCCTCTCGCATATAGGGGACACCCAATGCGGCGGGTGCCCCAATGCGCTTCTTAAGCGTCTCCCACCAGGTCATCACCACCAGAACAATGATCGTCATCAAATAAGGCAGCATATTCAGGAAGGAAGAAGGTATTGTGGTACCAATAGCCTGCAACCGGAATTGAATGGCATTGATGCCACCAAATAGAATTGCGCCCAGTACAGCACGAGCGGGGTTCCACATGGCAAAGATAACCAATGCAATCACAATCCAGCCTCGACCACCTGTTAGATTCTCAGTCCATCCTGGGGTATAGGAAAGCGAAAGATGAGCTCCACCGATACCAATGAGGATACCGCCTAGAATAGTATAAAGATAGCGTGTTTTAACCACATTGATACCCATGGCAACAGCAGTAATTGGGTTTTCACCAACAGCGCGCAAGTTCAAACCATTACGTGTTTTATAAAGATAATACCAGGCGAGGGGGACTACAAAATAGGCCGCATAGGTCAATATATCCTGGCTGAATAACGCCCCCAAGACAGGGATGTTAATCACAAAAGCAATGGGTTGTGCTGTCAAGCGAGGTCCTGTCAGGCCAGCAAGGTTAAAACTATTCGCTTCAGGTCCCAAACGCTGACCCAGGAAAGAGGCCAATCCAGTGCCAAAAAGCGTGATGCTCAAACCACTGACAACCTGGTTTGCCCGCATTGTTACACTTAGAAATGCATGCAGCGCACCCAATAAACCCCCGACAAGCATTGCCACTAAAAACCCAACCCAAACACTACCACTGTAATAGGCAGCCCCAAACCCAGTGACGGCACTCATCATCATCATCCCTTCGACACCCAGATTCAAAATGCCGGAATTCTCAGTGTAGATTTCACCAACGGTTGCATATACCAGTGAAGTGCCAGCTCGCAATGTAATCGCAAATATCGAAGTTAACAAGGGAATCATGATGCTGCCTCCGATTCTACTCTCGGTGTTTTATCAGGTCGAACAATTTTTATTTTGTATTCCGTAAAAAGGGTACCTGCCAGCATCGGAAACAAGATCAAACCCTGTAAAACCAGACCAACTGCTGAAGGCAAGCCCATCATCATCTGGACCTGATCTCCACCAACAAACAGACCTCCCATTAATATTGACACAAATATAACCGCAATTGGGTTGAGTTGTGCAAGCCAGGCAATGATAATGGCAGTGTAACCATAACCTGCTGCCAAACCGGTTTGTAAACGGCGAAAGATACCGGCAACATGACTGACCCCTGCCAAACCGCTTAATGCGCCTGAGAGCAATAATGCCAAAACAATGTTTCTGGCAATCTTGATTCCCAAATATCTGGCAGCTGTCTGATTTTCTCCGATAATTTTCAACTCAAAACCCCAACGGGTGCGGTTGAACACGATCCACAAAATAATTGCAGCTATTAGTCCAAAAAAGAGACCATAATGCGCCCTTCCTAATATTCTTGGGAGCCAGGCTTCCTCAACAAAACGGGCAGTGCCAGGGAAACCAAACCCCAATGGGTCTCGCCAGGCACCATAATATAAGTAGGACGCGAACAGGATAGCTACATAATTGAGCATCAGTGATGTGAGTGTTTCATCTACGCCCAGGTAAGCCTTTAAAACAGCTGGAATACCAGCCCATAATGCACCTGCGATCATGCCTGCCAGGATAATAGATGGGAGCAATAAAAATTCTGGAATTGTATCAGCAAGAAATAACGCGACACCGGCCCCAGCAATGCCACCAAAAACAAGTTGGCCCTCAGCACCGATATTCCAAAAACGCATTCGAAAGGCAATCGTCACGCCCAGTCCCGTCAGCATCAGTGGTATAGCTACAACCAGTGTCTCTGAAAAACCATAAACCGTTCCAAATGCACCTTGAGCCATCGCCTGGTAGGTAACAATCGGGTTTACACCGGTTATCAGTAGCAAAATGGCTCCTAACAATAATGCAACAAGAAAAGAAACTACAGGAACAAGTACAATCGCTTTGCGAGAGACATTTTTTCGCTTTTCAAAAAATATCTGCATATTACCCTAATCCTTTACTTGAGCAGATTTGAGCCCTGATTCATTTTGAAGTTCTTCCAGCCTGGCACCACCCATCATCAGACCTAATACCTCAATATCCGCATCCTCTGAATTGATAATACCCATGATCTTTCCCTCGAACAAGACCGCAATTCGGTCTGCTATCGAAGTTAGCTCATCCAGGTCTTCTGAAATTAATAGGATGCCCCTACCGTCACTACGCTGTTCAAGAAGCATATTACGGACTGCCTCTGTTGCGCCCACATCTAATCCCCGTGAGGGATAAACAGCAACAAGTATGCCATCACACGCATCAATTTCCCTGGCAAGAATTGTTTTTTGAATATTTCCACCTGAGAGGAATTTGACCCTTGTTTTTGCTGTAGGCGTTGCGATCTTGAAAGACTCAATCATACGTTTAGCATAATCAAGGATTTTCTTTGGTCTGATGAGTCCACCTGAGCTGATTGGTTCATTACGATAACCTTTCATGATAAGATTTTCAGCAACAGCCATATTTCCAACGGTCCCCATACCCATACGGTCAGCTGGTATGTGGCTGACACCGGCCTTAATCATGCCCAACGGCGAATTATTGGTAACATCTTTTCCAGAAATAAAAACATTACCGGAATCAGGATTTCGCAATCCAGAAATGACCTCAGCAAGCTGGTCTTGTCCATTCCCTGCCACACCAGCAATTCCTAGTATTTCACCACAACGGATTTTAAGTGAAACACCTCTAAGTGCGGGCAATCCCCGGTCATCCTTTGCATTTACGTTCTTTAGTTCCAGCACAACGTCACCTGGCTGAACGACTTCCTTCTCAAGCCGAAAAAGAACATCTCTACCAACCATTAAGCGCGCCAGTTCATTTGGTGATGTCTCTGAAGTCTTACGCGTGGCTGTTAACCTCCCATTTTGCAGTACCATCACCCGGTCTGAAAATGACATCACCTCTTCCATTTTGTGGGTAATAAAAATAGCCGATTTGTCTTCCTTGGTCATTATCTTAAGGACTTCTTGAAGTTCATGGGATTCCTGGGGAGTCAGCACTGCTGTTGGCTCATCCAGAATCAAAATTTCCGCCCCTCTATAAATCAATTTTAAAATTTCGACGCGCTGCTGCTCGCCGACACTTAACTGCCAAATTTTCACATCCGGATTAACTTTCAATTGGTAACGTTGTGATAGCTCGCGGATCCCCTCTGAAATTTGCCTCATATCTGGCACAAGTGGTAAGTCTACCATCCCCAGGATGATATTTTCTGCCACGGTCATCGTAGGGACAAGCATAAAGTTTTGATGCACCATACCTATGCCAAGGTCCGCGGAATCACGAGGGGATGAGATCTGCACCAGCTCATCACGCACGTAAATTTCACCTTCATCCTGGCGGTAAAGGCCTACCAGGATGTTCATCAGAGTGCTTTTTCCAGCACCATTCTCACCTAATAAAGCGAGCACCTCACCATCATGCAATTTCAGGTCAACATTATCGTTGGCTACCACACCTGGAAACCGCTTCGTAATACCCCTCATTTCTAATATTACATTGCTTGATTGATCAATCATTGAGTCCACACTTTTCTGATCGCAGTATATTAAAAAAACTGGGGTAAAGCCGAAGCTTTACCCCAGAAATACATTTGTGTATTAATTGATCTCGCCTAATACACCCTGCACAAACCAATCGATGCTCAGCATCTCACCATCGGTCAGGCATACACCTTCTTCGACGCGTAATTCGCCAGCCTGATCAAAAATCGGGCCACAAAATACATCGTCACCAGCAATAATGCTAGCTTTGGCTTCTTCAACCAATTCAACAACATCATCCGGAACAAGTGGGCTGAAGTCTGCTAATCCGACAACACCGTCAGCTAATGAGCCCCAATATTCATGGGTCTCCCAGGTGCCATCCAATGCTGCGCCAACTGTCTGAACATAATAGACATCCCAGTTCCAAACAGGGCTTGTCAGTACCGAATCACCCACAAAAGCTCGTTGATCCGAATTATAACCGATGCTCAACGCACCAGCTTCCTGGGCTGCTTTCTGAGGTTCTGTTGTGTCCTGGTGTTGGGCAATCACATCCACACCCTCGTCAAGCAAAGCCATAGCAGCTTCACGTTCAACAACCGGGTCAAACCAGGTGTTTGTCCACACAACTGATACGGTGGCATCCGGGTTAACCGAGCGGACACCCAGTGTAAAGGCATTAATCCCACGGATAACCTCAGGGATCGGGAAAGCTGCCACATAACCAATTTGATTGGTCTCGGTCATCGCACCAGCGACAATCCCAGACAGGAACCGTGGCTGGTAAATCCGCCCAAAGTAGGTGGCCATATTCTCTCGAGTCGTAAAGCCAGAACAATGTCCAAAAAGAACATCCGGGAATTCTGTGGCAACCTCGTACATGGGGTCCATATAGCCGAAGGAATTTCCAAAGACCATGTCATAGCCTTGCTGGGCAAAATCACGGAAAACACGTTCGGAATCTGCAACAGTGACTGCTTCAACGAAAGAAGTCTCAACGGCATCTCCAAAGGCTTCTTCAACAGCTAATCGACCTTGATTATGTTCATAGGTCCAGCCAAAGTCAACGGGGACGCCGACATAGACAAAACCAATTCTGAAGGGTTCTTCAACTTCAGGTTCTTCGACCACGGGCTCTTCTACAATCTCAGAGAAGAAGGCGTCAATGACCTCATCCTGGGTCATGATCCCATCGAGCAAGTAGGAATCCGGGTAATCGCCAGAGGCAACATATTCTTCGTATACTTCAGCAAAATTCTCAGGTGTTACGACGATTGGGACATCAATAACAATGGTTGTCCCATATTGTCCACCCAGAACCTCGGTGTTCAGCTCATTTCCAGAGAGAATTTCAACCGCAATGCGTAAAGCGGTCGCATTCACACCAGGTGCATTGGCAA
>PWSY01000223.1 GCA_003563055.1 Anaerolineaceae bacterium
ACCTGTTCAATTAATTGTTGATCCAGCATATTTGCATGGGCCATTAAGTCAGTGATTGAATTACCAGTTAACATGTTCAGGTAAAGCTTCACATGACCGAACATGTGTTTTCCATCTATGATCAGCACATCTTCTTTCAGTAGTTTATGTAAGCTGATGGCAAGGTTGATCGCAGCTGTTGTGCAACCAGCACCGCCCTTGGGACTGAAAACGGTAAAGGTTCTTTGGTTTGTAGGAGGATCATTCAAGAATGGAGCCTGGGTTGAGACTGACTCGGTTTTCTCAATGGGATTAAACAGGTTTCTAATTACTTCAGGCAGTTTGTTAGACTGATCTGGATACTGAATGACTGCTCGTGCACCTAATTGGAACATGCGCTCAGAATACTTTGATTGTGGTTTGGCTAATATGGCCACGAGTTCACATCTTGGAAAATCGGAAGTAATTCTATGAGCCAGAAAATAGGGTTGGTACAGACTGGTAAAATCTAATAAAATCACATTTGGATTTGTTTCTGCAACAACGCGATTGAGATTATCTGAATTAAGCTCCTTATCGAGCAGGGTGAGATCCTGTTCTTTAGAAAGCAACTCTCTTATTGTCTCAATGAAGGATGAATTCTTTGAGACGATGAGGATTGTTGATGTATTAGTCAGTTGCACCATTTGCCATTGCCTCAGTCAGGGGAGCATCTCGAGTCCATAAAACTCGGTGATAAATTCTTCTGTCACCGGCGTCAGTTCAAAAGGGATTGTGGATGTTGGTGCCCGTAAGACAAAATCAAATATCGCACCGGTGTCCTTCAGGTATTTAATGATCAACGCTTCCTGGGGACTTAGGGCCAGCAAATACGCTCTGATCGTGATTCTGCTTGCACCCTGGGGTGTATCTCCCTGAAAGAAGTCGGAATTGGTGTTTTGCTCGATCACATCCAAAACCAGGGCGGTCACATTTACTTTTTGTAAAGCGTTGACAGTAAAGGTCTTTGTCTCTGATTCGCTCTCTTCATCCCCAGGAATGGTGGTGACTATTGATGGCGAGATATTGTGATAAAAAGTTGCGTAGATATCAACAATGTCCCCGCGCTGCACGATGCTCTCCCGGCTCATCAAGTCATCTGCCGGGAAGGCCATGAGCACATGTTCCTCATTCAAAATGAAACTGAGGTCTTTATTATTATTGGTCGGGTCAGCCAGGTTATTGGAGAGAACCATTTGCCCCTGGACGAGGTCAGATTTTATCATCTTGCCAACAGCCTCTTGCGTGTTGGCAAGGATTGTACGAGGGGCCATCTCTGCTGGCACCTGGATCAGTTCAACATCGGTTTCTACAAGGCGGTCACCCAGTGTGCGGTCACGCGTCACGACCACAACTCCCGTAGAGACAGTATCCAGTTCACCAGCGGTTGGCAGGGTTGGCTGGCTAGCCTGGGAGCGCGTAATCAGCAGCAAGCTGGCAGCAACCCCGATGACGACCAGCACCAGACCCGCAATAATCATTAGAACAATTTTTATTTTATTTGACAATTGAGACCTCCACGAAATAAGATGCATCAGTTTCTTATTAACTGATGGATCATAAAATGACCTTTATTCGGTTAATGAAATGATATAAATGCCGCCATCCACCCCACCAGAACCTGACAGGCCTTCCGGCTTAAGCCCGGTAACAAAATAACCTTCAATAGCATGATTGTCTGAATCTTCTGCTGTTAAATAGCCTGGACACTGGGGACTATTAGTGTTGTTTCTTGGGTCATTTTGGGGAACACAAACACCCGCATAACATCTGGCATTTCTAGTTACACACGTAACTACAAACGCGGATAAACCTCTGAGACGATAAGATCGAGAATTAGTCTTAAAACCGTCAATATACTGATCACCCGGATCTGCGCAGTTGACCGCGGGGTCACTTGTACAGAATTTGTCAAACAGCGGAACATATACCAGTCGAACATCTAAATGAGAATAGCCATCTATCCTTGGTAAATCAAAAAGGTCCCGATAACCTGCTGAAACGGTGCCTTCTTCAGAATTTACCCAAATGGGTGGGTTCACGATTAAGGGTCTATCTAAACCGCTTGTGATGATATTATTGATATTGGCTGGTGGATCCTTCAATGGGCTCAGGTCAATCCAGGTTCTGCTTCCGCCATCGGCTCCTTTTTTCAAGTCATAACAGATAATCTCGCCTACGACATCTTGCTGGCAGATTTTGGTATTATCAGAGACGATATAGATTTTTTCCAGAGGCAAATGATTGATGCTCGCAGAACCCAGGGCGCCCATTAATTCCTCAAAATCCCAGGCAACCAGGTCACAGGGGTTTGACAGATCACTGCAGTCAACGGATTTATCAACGGGTGGAGACGCGTAAAAGAATGATATGGGCAGGACATTTTTAAGGCTTGATGGGGATAAGCAGCCGGCCGTCGCCTTAGCACTGGCAGTCAATGTATCCTCTCCAAAGATGTTTGCAAAAAATGATGGGTGTTCAACCGTTGCATTGACTGTAACAAAATGCTCGGAAACAGTTGCGAATACTGACGTGACGTGGCTGTTGATTGAGGCATAATATTCAGCCGCTGCCTTCGCGTCTGGTTTCCCATTGCAAATACGCTGTGCGCCGGCCAGGGCGCCGGCGTCGGCTGCAGCCTGAGCATACCTTCTGTTGGACATGAGGAAGCCGCCATCTATAAGGAGGGCAACCATGCCCATTATGGCCAGCATCATCAAAACAACGATGGGGATCATCTGTCCTTTCTCCAGTTTATGGCGCATCAAAAAATATTTCATTGGGACCTCTGATGTTATGGTTTCGCGATGGGGTTCATCATCATCTGTGAATGAACTTGCATTTGAAAATCGCCGATCAGTCCAAGCCCCGGGGTGATTGGCCTGAACAAGTGCTGGATACCGATTGTAATAAAGAAGTCATTGCTTCCAACGGCCAGGTGGTTAATGGTAATTGTGCTGTTGGCAAGTTCGCCGATGTTGAAATAATTTTCTTGAATAGTCTGACAAATATTTGTATTTGCTGCGGATTGGACATGATTACAATCTAATGGGTAGGAGTCCAATATGCTGCCGCTGCAGGTACCAGGGTTAGATTTATAATCACAATGGGGTTGTACAACGGCGAACCGGGTGCCTTCTCGCACAGCAGAATTAAGCACAGCGTAATAGAAAACAGCTCGACCGATGTCGAAAAGCCCCATTATCATGATGAATAATAATGGCAGCAAAAGCGCAAACTCGATCAGCGACTGGCCTGACGGTTTTTTACCTTTTCTCATTGGACCATCGTTTCTACGGATGGGGCCATCA
>PWSY01000197.1 GCA_003563055.1 Anaerolineaceae bacterium
AACGTCTACAAGCACTGTATAACCAGGGCATTGGCGAACCTGATGAAGAGAAACGCCATGAGATTGTTTGGGAAGCCATTCGCATCAACATCGATGAGGGCCCCTTCAATCTTGGCGCAACTGGTGACCAACCCATGCCGGTTGTCGTTGCCGACAATTTCCACAATGTACCGGAATACGGCGTTTTGGGCCCATGGGCGCCCGGCAGCCCCGGCAACACAAATCCTGAACAGTACTGGATCGAGCAATAATCTGGTAAGGTTTTAGGAACCTTTGGAAGAAAGACTGTGGCGAGTGAGAGCTCACTCGCCACAGGTTAAAATTTTACAAATGAAATTATTACCCCTTTTATATCCCTAATTTGAAAGTGAGAGGAGAGGACCATTATGCTTGCGTATATTGTTCGACGGCTTGGCTATGCAGCAGTGATGATCGTTCTGGTCTCTTTTGTCAGCTTTTTGATCATTGAGCTGCCCCCAGGCGATTTTCTAACACAAAAACTTGCTGAGCTTACCCAGCAAGGTGACCGGTCTGCTGAGTTACGCATAGAGGAATATCGGGCCAGGTATGGGCTTGACAAGCCATTGCTAGAGCGTTACTGGATGTGGGCGACCAATTTCATCCAGGGAGATTTTGGGGAATCCTTTGAATATGAGCGCCCGGTACGAGACCTGATTGGTGAACGCATTCTGTTGACTGTCATCTTGGCATTAGCAACATTGATTATTGGATATAGCGTAGCCATTATAGGGGGGGTCTATTCAGCTACGAACCAGTATTCATTAGGAGACCAGGTATTGACTGTACTGGCGTTTTTAGGGTTGGGTACACCAGGATTCTTATTAGCGCTGATTGTCCTTTATTTTGCGGTTGTGGTACTGAACCAGGACATCGGCGGCTTATTTTCAACAGAATTCCGGGATGCACCATGGAGCCTTGCCAGGGTGTGGGATTTATTAAAACATTTGTGGATTCCAGCCCTTATTGGTGCAATGGCTTCTGCCCCAGCATGGCTCAGAATAATGCGTGGAAACATGCTCGAAATTCTAGGCCAACCCTTTGTTGAAGCAGCCAGGGCAAGGGGCTTAAAAAATAAAACGGTCGTTTGGCGGCACGCTGTCAGGGTAGCCATTAACCCGATGGTTGTGATATTAGGATCAGAATCACTCCCATTCATTATTGGTGGTAATGCCCTGGTCGCAATAGTGCTTGGCTTACCGACCATTGGGCCTCTATATGTCAATGCGCTTCAAAAACAGGACATGTATATGGCCGGTACCATATTGGTGTTCATTGTGATGCTGCTGTTGATTGGCAACCTGTTGGCGGACCTGGCGCTCGTGTGGCTTGACCCACGCATCCGCTTGGATTGATGCTGCCAGACGAGGAGTATAGGAGAAAATGCAATGATTGATCAAAATTTACAAACACCTGGTACAGATCCTCAGGAGCCTGAAGTTCCAAAAGTTATGAAAACTGGCCAGGAAGAAGAAGGAAGCCAAAATTATTGGTCGTTGGTTTGGTGGAAGTTTAAGAAGAACAAATTGGCTGTTGCTGGTGGGGTCATTGTGGCCCTTTTTTATCTGATTTGTTTTTTCTTTGCTGAATTTTTTGCTCCTTATCAACTGCACCAACGGATGGATTATTTTCGAGCACCGCCTCAAACGATACGATTTGTGGACAGTGAAGGAAAATTTTCACTACGGCCGTTTGTTTATGGTTTGGAAGAAACCATCGATTTAGAGCTCCGGTTACGGACATACGTTGAAGATCAAGATCTTATATATCCCTTACACCTTTTTGTCCAGGGTGAGGGATATGAATTGTTTGGTTTTATCCCAATGAATCTGCATCTTTTTGGTGCAGACCCCAGCATAGAAGGTTCTCACGTATTTATTTTTGGCACAGACAGCCTGGGCAGAGATGTATTCTCCAGGATCATTTATGGTGGCAGGATGTCACTGTGGATTGGTTTATTGGGACAGGTATTAACCATGCTGCTTGGGGTGTCATTGGGGGCGATTTCCGGTTTTTACGGTGGCGTAACAGATATCGTCGTCCAACGTTTGACAGAATTTGTGGCGGCATTTCCTGATATTCCTTTGTTTATTGCGCTTGCTGCCGCAATCCCTGTGGGGTGGTCACCAGAATTGATCTATTTTATCCTCACATTAATTCTGGTCTTCATTCGATGGGGAGGCCTTGCCAGGCAGGTACGTGGCTTGATCCTTTCACTAAGAGAACGAGAGTATGTGCTAGCAGCCCAGAGCTGCGGGGCATCTGATATGCGGGTGATGTTCAAGCATCTTGTTCCAGGAACCCTATCTCATGTGATTGTTATCGGCACATTGATGATCCCGGGTATGATCTTATCAGAGACAGCCTTGTCCTGGTTGGGCCTGGGTTTACGCCCACCATTAACCAGTTGGGGTGTGCTTCTTCAAGAAGTTGCGAACGTTCGTTCAATCCGATATTATCCCTGGTTGTTGATCCCGGTTCCATTTGTCATCTTTTCAATCCTGGCATTCAATATGCTGGGGGATGGTTTACGAGATGCGATGGATCCCTATGGTGGTCAGTAGGAGCATGATAATGAAAAAAACTTTAGTCGAAATCAAAGATCTTCATGTCCATTTTACGGTCCGTGATGGTACTGTCAAGGCGATCCAGGGAGCGTCATTTAATATCAATCGGGGGCAAACAACAGGTGTTATTGGTGAGAGTGGGTGTGGAAAATCTGTCACAGCCAAGGCAATCATGCAGATGATCCCCAAACCTGGAAAAATTGTTCAGGGCGAAGTGCTGTATCATTACCGCGATAAATACAACCCCGCCCAGGAAGAAATCATTAATATCTCAAAATTAGACCCGGATGGAAGCCGGATCCGAAGAATTAGAGGGGGAGAAATTGGTATGATCTTCCAGGAACCGATGAGCTCCCTGACCCCCGTTTATACAACAGGATATCAAATTGGCGAAGCGCTCAATCTCCATCGGTTAATACCCAAAAAAGTGGGGGATCAGATGGATGAAAATATAATGAAATATCGCCACGTGACAAAAAAAGAAGCTCGTGAGATTGCCGTTGACATACTCCATAGAGTTGGTTTACCAAAGCCCTCGGAGAGGGTTAACAGTTATCCACATGAACTCAGTGGTGGCCAACGGCAGCGTGTTATGATCGCAATTTCATTATCCTGTGATCCGGTTATGCTTATTGCAGATGAACCAACCACTGCTTTGGATGTCTCAATTGAAGCCCAGATTTTGGACTTGATGAGAGAACTCCAGGAACGGGAGAACATGGCCATTATGTTCATC
>PWSY01000105.1 GCA_003563055.1 Anaerolineaceae bacterium
CCCTGGGGTGTGGTTTCACTGGTAGACCTGTACGTTGGTTTTGTGTTGTTCTCAATGTGGATCGCGTTCCGTGAAAAGCATGTGGCCGCGAGTGTGATCTGGATCATCTTGATGATGGTGCTCGGTTTTTTCACCGCCAGTTTATATGTCCTGATCGCGCTGACGAAAAGCAAAGGGGATTGGCTGACCTTTTTCCTAGGAGATAGGAAAGCGGTTTTGGTGGACGAGACAGGTTGAGACACCCTGTGTATTTGGTGACGGATGGATATTTTTCGTTGATGAAAGGGTTTAAAAATGAACGGATTGTTGCTTGTTTTGAAGATCATCGTTTGTATTGCGACCATCATCACGGGGGGGATCGTGTTGTTCAAACCCCAATTGACCTATACCTTCATTGGTCTCCGGGCAGACTCTGGCAGGGGCATCAGTGAGCTTCGCTCGATAATGGGGGCGGGGTTAATTGCCCTGGGTGCTGTTCCCCTTTTCCTACAAACCCAGGACACCTACCTGATGTTGGGGATCGCTTACCTGGCTGTGGCCGGGGTCCGCTTTATTTCGATGTTCCTGGATATTGCCCTGACCTGGTCGAATTTCATCAGCTTTGTGACGGAAGTCGTCTTTGGCATCATCCTGGTCATTTGATGATCTGGCAGGGGCAATGAATTAGAGAAGGTGATCAGATGACCTCAAAGATGGCTGAAATCTGGGAAGAACTAAAATCGGTCCTGTCAGGCAGCACCATCGACGCTGTTCTGCCACCTTTGGTGTTTGTGATCGTCAACAACCTGCTTGGCTTGGACACAGCCGTCATCACAGCCCTGGCTTTAGCCCTGTTATTGGGTTTACTGCGTCTCTTGCGAAAACAATCCTGGGGATATGCCCTGGGTGGGCTGCTGGGGGTTGTCCTGGCAGCGGGTCTGGCACTGCTGACGCGCAGCGCAGCCAGTTATTTCATCCCCGCCATCATTGGCAGCGGCCTGTTCTTTTTAGCAGCCGTGGTCAGCAATTTGATCGGTAAACCACTGGCCCTGTGGGCCAGCCACCTGACGCGCGGCTGGCCATTGGTGTGGTTCTGTCGGGAGGATATCAAACCCGCCTATCGTGAGGTGACCTGGATGTGGGCGTTGTTCTTGGGCATGCGGTTGATGATCCAGGTGCACTTATTTCTGCGCGGCGAAGCTGCGGCGCTGGCCTGGGCCAATACCCTGTTGGGTTGGCCCGTGACCATCTTGGTACTGGTGCTCAGTTACATCTACGGCATCTGGCGGCTTAGAAACCTGGGCGGGCCAGGTGTGCATGAATTTGAGGGGGGTAAAAACCCGCCCTGGGAGGGTCAGACCAGGGGATTCTAGCATGGATTAGCCCTGAAGATCCGATCCGGTTTTCCATGGGGGACCGCATCGGTTGAAACGATCCCTTAGGGAATCTCCAAATCCATCAATAAGACATAACCCGTGATGGTCCTGCCGTCTGCGCGGTATTCCACCAGCAAGCACTCCCGGTTGAGGTCGTCAAAGACCCGATTGGGTAGCGCGATAATGGTCACCTCGGCGCCTTCTGGGGCGCGCCCCACAGAGCGCTCAGCTTCGTAACATTGTTCCCGGATGAAGAGGTTGCGTCTCACCGTTCCTCTGATGATGGCTGTCGGGGTAGGTGTGAAATCGGGTGTCTCAGTCATCTCGGGAGTTGGGGTTGCGGTTTCTGTAGGCGTCGGGGTGATGGTGGGCGTCGGGGTGATGGTGGCTGTTGCGGTTGGCGAAGGAGTCAGTGCTAACTGTCGCTCACTGACGATACCCGCAATCCCACGACCGCCGAACCAAAAGATAAGGATCAGGAGGATGATGGCAATCGTACCACCGCTGTAAAGCGTCAGGTGGTAGCCGCGCAACCGGTGTTTTAAGTCCAGCACCTGTGGATCTTGAGGGAAGCGGTTGCGGACTTTTTTGCTGATCAAATAGGCGTTGCGAGGGAAAAATCGATTTTCGGTGTTCACAGACTGGTTGGCCCTCTGGAGGCTGTCTTCCAGGCTTACGATATCTTCCTGCGATTCTTCAACGGCATTCAGCAGGGTTGTTCTTTGTGGGTTGCCTGGCTGCAAGGTTTGCAAAGTGCTCAAGCTTTCCGATGCTTTCTGATAAGCTTCTTTAGCGGACTCCAGTGTGCTGGCGGAATCGCCCTGACGCTTCAACCGCTGGATCTTTTCAATCAGCGTTGTAGATACTGCGGGGATGATGATGTCCATCCGGTTGCGAAGGCGGGAGATCTGGGGGATATCGCCGTATTTGACCGACAGCCGGTCGAGCTTTGTGCGGGAGTCGGCCAGTTTTTCAGGGGGGATGTTCCCGCTCAGGTTGGCCACATCGGTGATTTCATCCAGTGCATTCAGGTCGTTGCGTATCTCACTGGCTTTTTCAATATATTCGGGCAGTGCCACGGCACTGGCCGCCGTTTGAATCTTCGAGAGCCCGCCCTGCAGGTCTCCCTGGCCCAGGCGCGCCAGCCCTTCCTGGAAGACTTCGTGGGCCTGCATCTGGTTTTCGAGGTCCTGTCGCAACACTTCACCCTCTCGCCAGCGGCTGATTCCGGCGTCACTCAAACTGGCAAAGGCCTCATCCAGATAATCCAGCGCGGTTTGATAACGAAAAACACGCGCAGCCGATTGTGCTTTTCCGTAGGCTTTGCCCGCATCAGGAGGCAGTGCCACCGAGGGGATGTTGCCGGTGCGTAGAAATTCCTCCGCCTCGTCGCGGTGTTCCTGGGCGCGAGACCAGCCCGGTTCTATCTGCAGCACCTTTTCAAACAAGGGGATGGCTTTCTGGTAATTGCCGGCATAGAATGCTTCCTCGGCAGTATCCATGAGCTGTTCGGCTTCAGGGTCGTGGCTGGAGCTGAGGAATTTCTTGAGCGGATCGTAGGTGTCATCTTCACCCATTTCTGGGGAGATGTTGACACGCTCTTCGCGTTGAGGGGGTACCTCCGATTGTGGTGTGGGTTCCTGCGCGGCCTGTTGGCGCTGTGTTTCGGCAAGCCGCCGTGAACGTTCTCGGCGGACTTCACGCAATAAGCGGTTGGCATGTTCCAGTTCTGTTAAGTCCACCGGTGCGGAAATACGTTCTGTGGCGACCGCTTCAAGGTAGGCGCTGAGGGCGTTCTCGGCCGCCATGAGGTCATCGTCAGAAGGCTGCGGCTGGTCGAGCAAACTTTTTGCTTGAATGATGAGGTCGATTAGCATGGGTTTCCTTTCAAGGGCAGGCCAAATCAGACCTGTGACTGGCGGTCGGCGAGCAGCCTTTGTAGATCTTCAGATAAATCCCTGGGAAATTTATATTTCCCCTGGATGGCATCTCCCAATACCGATAATTCATCCTGGGTGAGCCGCTCCTGGTCATCAAAGGTCCAGATGGGGTCATATTTTTCGGGCGCATTGTGGATGTCCTCTGGTTTGTTGGGGCCTACTTTTACAGATCCGGGTGCCTGACGCCCTGTCATAAGATGGTGAAAAGCTCTCGCGCTGAATTGGAGGAGATCAAACTCGTACACCTCCCGCGAGTTATTATCCGTGATTTGACGCCCAATATTCCAATCCAGGGCAAAGACTTGCTGGCGTGGTTCGTTCCAGTAGTAATGCAAGACCTTATGGTCTAAATAGACAATGTCCCTGTTGTGGGCAGATTGGATGATGTCACAGATCTGGTGTGCGGCTTTCAGGGCATTCAAGACCGGGAAGTTGCGGCTGTATTCACCCCGGGTATAGCCGGCATCACAGCGCAGGTAGAGGTTATCTTCCCATCGGCGAGGTAGGATCAGGAAAGCCAGCCATGAATCAGCCGCACGATCGCGGATTTCGGAGAGAAAAACCTCATGGTCTTTAGGGGAGAAAAGGTCCGCATTGCCAGCCAAATGTGCTGCGGAGGCTTTTTTCTCGAGGGAGGTGGAAAGGGGTGCAATCTCACCTGGCCATTGCCCTTCGGTTACCTGCAGGAAACCGAAGCCCAGCAAGGGAGTGATCCCTGGTACGTCACCCATGATGGTCAGGATGCGGGTTTCAGTCTCGAATAGGGGCAATGCATACTGGGTTTTATCGGGTCGCATAACTTTGATAACCGGGTAGTCGGCATAATCACCATTTAGCGGTGGGTAATCCAGGCTGAAGACACGGGCAGAAGAGCCAGCGGCTTCAGGTACCGCGAAGTCTCGCAAGCCGGCTGAAAGCCAGGTATCGAGGGGTTCACGTAGGCTCATACTTTTTTCTGGGCCAAAGGTCAAGCTTATCATGGGTACTTCCAATTCTAAATTTAAATCATTGGGTGTGAAATAGTGATTTTACCAGCCAGCCAGATAATGGATGGTTGTCAGGCAAGGATAATACCACCTGCTGAAGAGATTGGGATGAGGTTGGTGCAGAAAGTTTTTTGAAATCTCCTTGCCAGCGGGGGAAATGACGGTCTTTTGGTTCGGAAATCAGGAGCTCCTCCACGGCTTCTAAGTGATCAAGCGTGTTTTCACCGACATGGAACAGCATCATGGGGCTGAGCGGGTGTGCCTGGCTGTTCACAGAAAAGTTCAGGCTGGCTTGGCGGGTGTGCTGGGCTAGTTTGGAAAACTTATCAGACAGTGCCCGGATAATGGCTCCATGGTGATGATACAACAAACCCACGACCCGGTCGGTTGATTTTTCATGATCGTGCCGCCATGCAAGAAATTCAGCGCGAGCTTGTTTTGCGATTTCTTCAAGGGACTCCAACAGGTCTTGATGGATCCCGTCAAGGTAAATCCTGTGCCATAATTCCCAAAGGCTTTGGTAGTTGTTTAAAGATTTCAATAAAGCGCCTGAGATATTTTCATCTGCTGTTGGCAATTGCCTTGTAACCGCATCCATTACCCCATGCAGTGCAGGGGCGACCCCATCATTCCAGAGGATGGTTTCATCCCGGGCATGTTGACAGATTGGCCAATCTTGCAGTGGGGCTTGATCGAGTACATGGATAGCGCCGGACAGGTCCTTTTTTGCCAGATACCCTCGCCATTTGACAAGCATACGCAGGGCCTGAAAGCCTTCAGCCAGACCTGGATGAATGGAATCATCATAATTTACTGGCACCAAATCCGGGTCAAAGTTGAGAGAAAAAACGGCTTTAAAACCCGCTGCCAATTTTGAACAAGGGGGGTGGAATTCGGGTGCTTTTTCCTTTACGTCTGACAATGCTGCCTCGACACCCATCCACGCTTTGAGAGTTTCGATGAAACGAGCCAATATCATTTGATTGAGCTGCTGGTCACTGACTGAATCCGGTGTTGTGCTTGTTTCCAGGGATGGATAAGCCAACAACCACGGGCAATATTTTGCCACAAGGGATTGGTGATTGTGGATCGGATCACCTAGGTTGATGGAAACAAGTGCAACTACCAGGCGGTCGAGCCAGGAAGCTGTGCCTAATTTGTTTTCAATCGCTGGTCGTGTGTCGATTAAATCACTGAAATACAAATGGATGTTCGTATTGGGTGTGGGTTCTGCCAGTAGCCGGGTTAGCCAATCCTGGAAGCTTGTCAACTCTTCAGCCAGTGAGATGATCCCCCAACGGTCAGGATCCCAGGCAGCAACTTTATTTAAAGCTCCGAAAAGAGTCTCCCAATCTGCTTCGGCCCAGGCCTGCATCACAATGCGGATGGCGCGCGCTCCTGGTGTGAAGCTTGTCTTGACTTCTGACCGGACCCGGGATGGCAGGTGGGTATTACCACGGATCAGGTCAAGTAGGGCATAATCAAAAGGGCTCTCATTGTTGGTGACAGCCTGATCCCGCCAGGTTTCGATCAGGTGCTTTAACCGCCTGGCAAGGTCTTCATGCGCTGGTCCCTGAGCAATTGCCCAATCGAGAGCTGACTGGCATGCCTGGTAAGGTGTTGGCGTGCTGGACCCCAGGGCTTTCTGGCGCAGGATGGGATAGAGATGCTCCCACCAGGCTGGTTTGTCGAGGTCCCGGGCCATGGTGATGAGGTCCCACAGGGCTTTAGTCCAGTTTGCGTTGAAGGTGTGTTTCACCAATGAATGGATGGCGTGATGCGAGAGAATATCCGGTTTTCGAAAAAATTCTCGAACCAGATGCCAGGGGAGGTCGAGGGATTGATCGTAAAGCTTCCAAACCAATCCGGCTGTTCTGACAGCTGTATTGCGGTCTTTGGCTGCCAGCGATGCGAGGATTAAGGACTGGCTGTACTTCAACAGCCCCTCACTCTCCCATGGCGCCCCTAATTTTTCGAGCACCTGCTGGTAATTCTGAATCTTTTGCATCCCATCCAGTGACGGTGCTTCATTTAATACCACCCTAATCAGGGATTGGTATTCCATCAACTTGAGGTGCACTGCCTCCTGTTGATAAGCAATTCGCCGAGCCAGGATGGAAATATTAGGGGAATCCAGTTTTTGATCCAGAAAATCTTCCCACCCCAGGTCTTCATAGAGCTCGGGGGCTGTCTGTTGCAGGAAATTACCCAAGATGTCGAGCATCTGGGTGTAGTCTTCCCAGCGCGGGAGGGATGGCCCCCCCCTATTTTGGTCTTGCTCGAGGAAAAGGGCATTGCCCCAGTCGATCACGGCGATTTTGCCGGTTGGGTTGTGCCAGTAAATGTGGTCGAGCTTGACATCGTTCCATAACACACCTGATTTATGGGCCCGTGAGAACAGGTCAAAGAGGGCATCCAGCACGGTGATGATCACCCGGTGAGGGAAGGGTTTGCCCCTTTGGCGGCTGTGTGTCAGCAGAGAAGCCAGGTCTTCCCCTGGTGCGGTTTCACTGATGATGAAAAAGTTGGCGGTGCCCTGGGCGATTTCTGGGGCCTGGTCGAGGAGCCGGGGTGGATGGGCTTTGCCCAGTGGCAGTCCATCCAGCCGTTCGAGGGCAAGTGCTTCCTGGGCGATCTGTCCGGCCTGGCGCATGATCGTGCCGCCGGTAGCAACTCGAGCGGGTTTTTTTAATACACCAGCCAGGTCGGGTTGTTCAACGCACACGGCATCATAGACCTCACCGGCGTCCCCGCTGCCGATGGGTGAATCGCTTATTTGCCATGTATGTTTGATGCCCCTGACAGTTACAGCCAATCATCCTCCAGTCATGATCATTAACGACTTCATTTTACCAATTATGGCTTTGAATCAAAAGGATGGTCATAATAAAAACGCATGGATTATAAAATTTTACTCATTACTCAAATGAATTGAGCTTATTTATGATTTTGATCGTGATTACTCAGTCTACAAGAGAATTTGGGGGTCAAACTCCGTACCTTCAGGATAGGCCTGCAAGAGTGGCACCTTTTGATCAATGATTTTGGATAAGGACACAGGGTTGAGCGGTGGGATTTATCCTCTCAGATTTGACCTGTGCGGTCTGCAGATCAGTTGAAGTATTGCAGGGCTTTGCGCAAACGGGTTTCTGCTTCCTGCGCTTCGTCTTTAGAGAGGGATTGCAGGGCCGATTGTGCTTCCACAATTGAATAGCCGAGGGCTGTCAGGGCTTCCATTACTTCGGAATCAACCTCGTCCATTTTTGCGGCCGCTTCCAAAGGTTCCAGGGGTTGCACCTGTCCTTGCAGGTGTAGGATGATCTTTTGCGCCATTTTCTTACCCACACCCGGAGCGCGGCTGAGGATCTCTGGTTGATCCGCAGCAATTGCCCGGCGAACCGTCTCGGCGGAAATCGTGGTGAGGGTTGCCAGGGCCGTCTTTGGCCCAACACCAGCCACGCTGATCAGGTGCACAAACAGGTCACGAGCCTCCATGGTCTCAAACCCATACAGAGACAAGTGGTCTTCACGGACGACCAGGTGGGTATGGAAGGCGCGCTTCATTCCGGGACGGCTTGCCAGGCAGGTGTCCTCGGTGAGGTGGATCAGAATGCCAACACCGCCCACATTGATCACAGCTGACCCTTCATGAACGTAGGTGATTTCACCGGAAATGGTCGCAATCATGGTTCTATTGTATCCAATTTTCTGGATTGGTTGAATATCTCATACAGAACGATCCCGGTTGCCACAGCCAGGTTGAGCGAATCAGCCCTTCCGACCATGGGGATTGAGACCATTTGGTCACACGCGTGAAGCATTTCAGAGGTGAGGCCATGTCTTTCGCAGCCCATTAACAAGCACAGCGGGCGTTTATAGGTCACCGCTTGATAGTCGGATTCTGCGCGATCTGAAGTTCCGACAAGGTTTACATGCTGGGATGATTGCCAGGCACGGAAATGATCCCAATCTGTGTGGATGAGTTGTAATGAAAATATGGCGCCCATACTGGCTTTGACAGCGGTTGGGTCGTAGGGGTCGGTGGCATTTCCCAGCAAGATCAGCCCTCGAGTACCCACGGCTTCGGCAGTGCGCATGATCGTGCCCAGGTTGCCGGGGTCAGCGATGGCATCCAGGGTGACCCACAGGTCATCCTGTGTCGCCTGAACCTCATTCAGGGTATGCCAATTTTTCCGGAGGACGGCCCCGATTCCCTGGGGCCCTTGTTTATGGGCGAGTTTTTGGTAGATTTCTGCACTGACTTCGATCCGGTTAACATCCTTAATGGCAGGGTCTCTCAGCAGAGACTGGCCAAACTCGCTGACCAGCAGTTCTGGTGCGATCACCAGGGTTTCGATAGACGCACCGGTCTGAACGGCCTCGCCAACAGTACGCAACCCTTCAATAAAGAACTGCCCGGTTTCCTGGCGATATTTCTTCTGGTCGAGTTTGCGGATTTGCTTGACTTGTTGATTGCTAAAACTGGTGATGATCATTGCGGATTCGATCGCTGGAGAGCCCTTTGGAAGGATTGGTGGTTGATGTGACAGATGGCGACGGCCAATGCGTCCGCGGCATCATCCGGTTGCGGCATTTCATTGAGCTGCAGCAGGGTTTGAACCATTCTCTGTACCTGGTTTTTCCCAGCGCCCCCATAGCCGCAGACAGTTTGTTTAACATCGTTGGGGGTGTACTCGTGCACCGTAAGTCCTGCCTGGGCCAGGCTGAGCAGGGTGACACCGCGTGCCTGACCGACGGAGATGGCCGTTTTGACGTTTTTTTGGAAGAACAATTGCTCAACCGCACAGGAATCAGGTTGGTGATGGTGGAGCAGTTCGTTGAGTTTGCTGAAGAGGATGCGCAGTCGTTCAGCATCCGTGAGTTTAGAGTGGGTGGTCACCACACCATACTCCACACAATGGTACTCGTTCCGATTGTCAGTGCTGATGAGCCCATAGCCTGTGATCGCGATCCCGGGGTCAATACCCAAAACGAGCATGGGTGGGTTAGCTGTTCTCCATGGCTAGGATGGCTTCTTCAGAGATGCTCAAATTACTGTAAATGTTCTGGACATCGTCAAATTCTTCCAGAGTTTCGATGGTTTTCATCACCCTAACAGTAGTTTCAGGGTCCAGCTCAATCTCTTGTTTGGGGAGGTATCGGATACCAGATTCGTCCGGCTTGATGTTGGCTTTGGAGAGGTGGTCGGCAATTGCTCTGAAGTTGCTTGGTTCCCCAAAGATTTCAATCAATTCCTCATCCTGTTGGATGTCATCAGCACCGGCATCAAGTGCCAGCTCAAAGATGGTGTCAAAATCGTGATCGTTACTTGAAAGAGCAAAATAGCTCATCCGGTTGAATTGCCAAGCAACTGAACCCGGGTCACCCATACCACCGCCGGCTTTACTGAGGATGTGGCGCAGCTCGGCCACGGTACGATTGCGGTTTTCAGTGACACATTCGATCATCAGCGCCACGCCATGGGCGGCATACCCTTCGTAGAGAATTTCATCAAAATTGGCCCCCTCTTTATCTTCTCCGGTGCCGCGTTTGATGGCGCGATCAATGCTTTCTTTGGGCATATTGGCGGCTTTGGCTTTGTCAATCGCCAGCTCTAACCGCACATTCATTGAGGGGTCACCGCCTCCTTCCCTGGTTGCAATGACAATTTCGCGCGCCAGGCGGGTGAAGATCTTCCCTTTTTTGGCGTCAGCGGCGCTTTTCTTACGCTTGATGGTCGACCAGTGTGAATGTCCAGACATAATTTGGTCTCCTAATTGGCCCGATCTGGGTTCAGGGTGCTGATCGGGGTTGAGTGTATATTTTTGATAATCGATTATACCATTTTTAAAAACAGGATTTGTGAATTTTGTCTATGGTGTTCCTGGCATATTACCCGGATGCCAGACCTGCGATGCGACGATTTAACCGCTTCAGCCTGTGATCCAGGTCTTCTTTCCAAAGATTGTACTGGTAAACTGGCGTGTGGTGGGCTTTAAGAGCTTTTATCCCTTTTAGGGTCCACTGCTGCGCTTCCACCAGGTCTTTGGTTTGGTGTTCATAATACTTGGCCAGTTCCACAAAGGCATACAGGTCCTGGTGGTCTGCTGCTTTCCGCCACAGGTCAATCGCGCCCTGCCAATCTTGATTTCTTTTTAAAAGAAAGGAGAAGCGCTTAATAGTATCCCAATAAAGCTCGTCTGGCAGATGGGTATTGAGCGCTTTGCGGTACAGGTTGGCTGCCTGTTGGTGATCTTCCATTGATTCAAATAACCGGGCCAGCGCGACAATATCCTGATTATGTGGGGTTTTTTCCGTAAAGGGATCTTGAAGGATTGCGGTCATGTGGCTGAAAAGACCTGCCAGGCTGAGGATATCGATGGCATTATGATAAAAGATGCCAGCCAGGGGTCGCGCATCGCCTGTTTTGAGGTAATCAAAATAGAGGTCCGGGATCATGTAACCGGGTACTTCTTCATCGCCACGCGTGACCCCAAGAATTTGATTTTCAACATTTCCGAGGGTACGGCTTTCAAGCCTGAGGCACCACAAACGGCGGGCCAGGGGGAGCAGGTCAAAGTGATCGACGGCATCAAAGGGGCTGGTCATCCCCATCAGCGTGTAGCGGGTGTTAAGGAGGGGGATGTCGAAGGATTTGCCATTATAAGTGACGACGGCCTTCATGTCGGTCATGAATTCTGATAATGCAGCCAACAGGGCGGGCTCTTCACCCGGGTGGCGCATAAAAAATTGTGCTAAACAAAAACCCTGGTCTGAAAAACGGCCCAGGCCAACCTCAAAGGCATAGGTGCCTGTGCCCCCCGCCAGGCCACTCGTCTCTGTATCCAGGAAGATGATGTCCCCAATATCGTCTCGCGAGAGCCGGTGTGCAGAAGCCCACTGGCAGATGGTCGCCAATGTGCTTGCGGGCCATAATGGGGTGGCCCCATGGCAATAGTCAGGGGGATAGACTTCTTGATAAAAAAAAGCCGGGCCGTAGATGCTATCCCAGAACTGGCCGTCCACCACTTTTTCGATGGGGTGCTGAACAGCCGGCGCATCGCCAAAACGTTTTTCTTTGCCCAGTTCGACACCCAGGGCTTTTAATTTATCAGAAAGCGCTTCCCAGTCACTCATAATCCAATAACACCTTGAAAATAGCTAGGGCTTCTGTCTTACCACCGGAGGCTTCTTCCCCGATGGGGCCCACACAGGAAGGGCACCCGTCGGCGCACTGGCAGTAGGCGACGACCTCGTAAGCCTGCTGTAAAAGCGTATCATGCATTTCGTATAGACTTTCTGACAACCCCAGCCCGCCCGGGATATTATCAAAGAGGACCATGGTCGGTTGGCCATCCCCCAGCTTTGCGTTGGGGTCGAAATGGACGCCAATATCTTCGCTCTCACACATCAACAACAGGGGAGAGAGGTGATGGAGCACATAACTGCAACCAGCCAGGCCGCTGCGGATGCGCACATTGGTCTCGGCTTGTTTATGGCAGGTGGGGCACAGGGTGACCAGGTTTTGGAGCTGGTTGGCTGCCTGAGGGTCCGTGAAACTTTTAAAGGGCTGGACGTGGTGGACGTGCAGCGGCTGTTCAGTCCCCATTGCGCTACAGACCTGGCAGCGCTCCCCGTCCCGCTTCAGGACGCGCTGGCGGATACCGCCCCAATTGGGGCCGTAATCATTCCTGTCCCCATGCCAGAGTTGTTGATCCCTCAGTGTGGATAGGGTGGCTTCATCCAGGGAAACCCAATATCCGATTGTGTTGAGGTGCGTTGGCGGCAGGTCGACATCGCCACCCCCCAGGAATTCATGGGTGTACCAGCGGATTTTGCGGTAACCAATAACATGGGTTGTGACCATGATCTCACCCAGAGATTTGTGGGCAGCAAAGACTGGTTCTGATTTAAGGACCGATTCCTTCTCGACTTGGGTCTCCCTCCTTGGTTGGGTGTAATAATCGCTCTCCACCGGATGCAGGGTGGCGATACTGGCCGCCAGATCAAGCTCGTCGACCAGGTAGCAGGTCCCTTCGTGGAGGTAGATTGCCTCCGGGTGCACCATCCAGTAAGCGCTGTTGATGTCCACCTGGCCGATGGTCTCTTGCTTGATGGGCGTTTTGAAGATCAGGGTGACATTATCTGGCGTGGCATTCCGCAAGGAAATATCGGCTGCGGGATACTGATCTGACATCCAGAAAAA
>PWSY01000177.1 GCA_003563055.1 Anaerolineaceae bacterium
GCCGATTGGGTTATCTGCGGCGGTCTGATCCCGGATAGCCTCCCGGCCGGCTTTCATCGTATCATTGTGGAGATGGCGCATGACGTTGGCATCCCAACACTAATCGATTCCTTTGGCGTCTTCATGCGAGAGGCAATACGGGCCAAACCAGCCTGTGTAAAAATGAACCGGGATGAATTTCGCCTGACATTCGACATAGATTTTGCCGATCTGGATGACTTAATCATTAAAGCCAGACAAATTTATCAACAAGAGGCATTAAAAGTACTGGTCGTCACCTGTGCTGAAGATGGCCTGTTGGCATTCACACCTGAGGGCGATTTTCATGTAAAAGCCCCCAAACAAAAGGTAATCAATGCTGCCGGTGCGGGCGATGCTGCCTCTGCAGCCATCGCCTGGCGCATTTCGGTGGGTGACTCCTGGGATTCCGCGCTGCGTTGGGCAGCCGCCGCTGGCGCTGCTGTGGTGCTGACCGAAGGCACTGGGGATTGCCACAAGCATGATGTGGTCAGAATACGACCGGAGGTCATGCTGCAAGTACTTGAACAATAACAGGAGTACATAATGTCGGATTACACGATCCCCGAATTATCCACACCCATTCCCCTCAAAGAAAACCAAATCTATCTGCTGGCCAGTGGGAACATGCGTGAAAACCTCAACAAAGCCACCTGGCCAGATCAGCATCGACATGAACAAGCCTTGCAGAAGCTTTTCGCAGATGAGGGATACCAATTGGTCAGAGCCTTTGATTATGACTCAGAGCGAGAACACGGCTTCATCACCAGCCAACGGCATGGGATGGATATTTTCAGCAAGGTCCACCCGAAAGCCCCATTGGTCGTTGCCGTCGCAGCTTGGCAGTGCAGTTACCATGTCCTGCCCGGCCTCAGGGATCACCAAGGACCGATACTGACCGTCTCCAACTGGTCGGGGAAATGGCCCGGGTTGGTGGGACTGCTTAACCTCAATGGCAGTTTAACCAAGATGGGCGTCCCCTACAGCACACTGTGGCTTGAGGATGACGCCTCTCCCTATTGTCTGGAAAAGCTTCACTATTGGATAAAAAATCAAGTGGTTGAGCATGACACCTCCCATATCAGACCCTGGTCAAGCGATAATTCATCCCCTGAACAAGAATTAGGGCGATCCTTGGCCGATCAGCTCTTGCACAACAAGGCCATTATGGGGGTATTTGATGAAGGCTGCATGGGTATGTACAATGCCATCATCGAGGATGATTTGTTGAATGGGATCGGCATATACAAAGAGCGGTTGAGCCAGGCGGCTCTGGCTGCAGCCATGTATCGGATCCCTGACCAGGAAGCACTTGCCGTCCGTCGCTGGCTTGAAGCCCAGGGCTTTCGGTTTCTTACCGGCGATAACCCTGAGGAAGACCTGACAGACCAGCAGATCCTCGATCAATGCAAAATGTACCTCGCCGTAGTGAATATGGCCGACCGATATCATTGTGATACCGTTGGTATCCAGTATCAGGATGGCATGAAAGACCTGGCACCCGCCTCAGACCTGGTGGAAGGTTTACTGAACAACCCCCACCGCCCACCCGTCTACCACCCAATTACTAAAGAAGAACTGTACCCGGGCCAGGCCCTGCCCCACTTCAATGAAGCTGATGAGGGCGCCGGCATTGATTTATTGATCAACAACCGTGTCTGGTGTGCGATGGGTATGGACCCCTCCAGCACCCTGCACGATGTGCGTTGGGGGGAACATTTTTCAGGAAATGACATTGATAATTTTGTGTGGGTGTTCATGATCTCCGGTGCAGTACCTGCCTCTCACATTGAGGGGGGCTACGCTAACGCGGTCAGTGAACGTCAACCACCCAAGGCCTTCCCTGCTGGTGGGGGATCACTTAAAGGTGTCTGTAAACCAGGTGAATTTGTTTGGAGCCGCGTGTACATCCAAAATGGCAGCCTCCATGCAGATGTCGGCAGGGGCACAGCCGTTTCACTGCCCATGGCGGAGGTCAACCGCCGCTGGGAGATGACCACCCCAATGTGGCCGATATTAAATGCCGTGCTGCATGGTGTCTCTCAGAATCAGTTTATGGGTCGCCATAAGGCAAACCACATCACCGTTACTTACGCCCCATCTGCTGACCTGGCTGACAAAGCTTTGACAGTGAAATCTGCCATGATGGATCGGTTGGGAATCCAAATTCATTTTTGCGGTGTTTAAACGATTAACCCCGACAATCAAGTTCGGTCATCAATCCTACTATTACTTAAGAGGTAATGCATGAATTCACGACAAAGGGTCCAAATTGCACTCAACCATCAAGAGCCGGATAAGGTTCCGCTGGACATTGGCGCGACCAACTTCACCGGCATACATGTCGAAGCATATCGTAAACTGCGAAAGCATCTAAAAATGAATCCTGCCCAGGATATTCGTGTTTCCAATATCGTTGAACAAATGGCCTGGCTGGATGAGGATATGGCTGATTCTCTGAAGGTCGATGTTCGTGGGGTATTTCCTAACCCGCCAGATTCTTATCAGCTCAATATGCAAGAGGACGATCAATTTCATTTTTACTATGATGAATGGCATATTGGACGCCGCATGCCCAAGGATAATGGCTTTTATTTTGATATCTTTGACCATCCACTAAGTAGTGCAACCAGTATTTCTGACATCGACACGTTTCCCTGGCCTGACCCAACCGACCCATCCCGATTCGTCGGATTGCGGGACCGTGTTTTGGCAATCACAAAAGGTAAACAGCTTGCCTGCGTTCTGACAGGACTGACCGCAGGCGCCACAGAAGTTGCATCCTGGCTGAGAGGTTTTGAAAATTTCTACATCGATATGGCATCAAACCAGTCGTTCTTTACACACCTGATTAAAAAAATTGCCTCTCTGAAAATGGCCTTTTGGGAAAAAGCCCTTGAAATGGTTGGCGACGACGTCGATGTTGTGATCGAGGCTGATGATTTGGGCAGCCAGGATCGCATGCTGATGTCACCTGCTTTTTATCGTCAGGTGATCAAGCCAGTCCAGAAGAAACTTTATGACCACATTCACCAGCGAACAGGTGCAAAACTTCTCTTCCATTCTTGTGGCTCAATCAGGCCCATTATCCCTGACCTGATTGAGATCGGCGTGGATGTTCTCAACCCTGTTCAGGTCAGTGCCAAAGACATGGATTCTGGTGACTTAAAACGAGAATACGGCAAAGACCTCTCATTCTGGGGCGGTGGGATTGATACCCAATATGTTTTGGGAAACGGCACCCCGGCTGAAATTGAAACAGAAGTCGTCGGGCGGATCAATGACCTCGCGCCCGGCGGC
>PWSY01000033.1 GCA_003563055.1 Anaerolineaceae bacterium
ACGCGGCGAATGGTCGCATTACCAAATTTTCCCGATTCAACCAGGATTTGTTCAATCAGCGATGCTTGTGCGTTATCACCATCGATAAGGATAGCGATCCGTCTTTCATTTTCTTCATTTCTCTCGTAATTATTTTGATTGGTATTAGGCATGTTTGAATTATACCTAATGTTTTATTATCGGGTTTAGTTTCTACTCAGCCTATCCTGCTGGTGATGAGGCGATTCCCCTGCAGTCTGAGTAGTTACCGGGTTTAAATAGTAATCGGTAACCATTCAAGCAACCATGCTGTTGATGAGGCGATTTCATTGCAGGCTGAGTAGTTACAATAATCGCCATAAAAAACCTCGGTGAAAACGTTCGAAAAGCTTATAGTCGAAATCTTTGTGCGCCTACAGGAGCGTGATTGATGCGCTGGACGTTACAAAAAAAACTCGCCCTTGGCTTGACAGTCATCTTGATTGCCATCATGGTCCCATCTCTGCTGGTGCTGACCGTCAGCACTCGCGAGCGCATGGTGGAGTATTCCCGCGACTTTGCCATCCATGTCAACGACGTGGCTGAGGCTGGCTTGGAGAATGCGATGATCTCCCGTGACCCGGCCGAGATCACGAGCGTGCTGCAAGCGATTGACCACCGTGAGGGAATCGAGGGCGTAATCGTCTTCGACAAACGAGGGGAGATCAAGCACTCTGTGGTTGCTAGCGATGTGGGTCGGGTTCTTACGATAGACGATCCTACCTGCCGGGTGTGCCACGACCACCCCCTCACCGACCGGCCGCAAACGGTCATCTTGCCTGCAAAGGATTGGGGGGTTCCCTGCTTGGCTGAGCAGTTACCTTTTAGGTAAGGAAACTGTAACAGTAGATATCCATCTAAAGCGTTTTGTTCAAATGGCGGGTATTGAACTTTCCAATTATGATGAAATAAAAACTGTGATTACGGAAACAGCAAATCATCTCAATATTAGCCCTCATGCAAGAAAGTCGCATTTAATCCATCGGTTTGACCGCACGGATCAACATCGAAACCACGTATTGTCCCAGAAAAAATTCTGAACCCTGGTCTATCCAGCCGTTGATCACAGCGTCTGACGCGCCCCTGGGCGTGATGCTGACCCCCTCAAACCCGGCATCGATCAAATAAGCCCTGATCTCATCAAACGAGGCCGCGCCGGCGATGCACCCGGCATAAGCATCCTCCCCCCCTTTCACCGCATCCGGCATCTCGGCCACCCTGACCGGGTCCGAGATCGCGATCCAACCGCCGGGTTTCAACACGCGGAAGGCCTCCTGGTACACTCGGGCTTTATCCGGTGAGAGGTTGACCACGCAGTTGGAGATCACCAGGTCAATCGTATCATCTTCAACGGGCAGGTCTTCGATCAAACCCTGACGGAATTCCATCTGGGTGTATCCGGCCTCGGCGGCGTTTTTCCGGGCTAAATCGATCATCTCCGGCGTCATGTCCACGCCGATCACCCGCCCCCGGTCGCCGACCAGCCTGGCGGCGATGAAAGCATCCATGCCGCCGCCGCTGCCCAGGTCCAGGACCGTCTCACCGGGTTTGACACCAGCATCAGCAATCGGGTTGCCGCAGCCCAGGGCCAGATTGGCACCCTCTGGCAGTTGTTGCAGCTCATCCAGTGAGTAGCCGATCGCCTGGCCGTAGTCGTTGATATCCACTGAACCGCAGCAAGACGATTGCTCCGTGGAGCCTGTGCAGCAGCCCGCCCCACCCGCCGTGGCGGCATAATGGCGCTGAACGGATTGTCGAATTTGATCCTGTTTATTTTTCATCTTTATATGGTCTCCTTTTAATTTATTCATCGATCATCATCGATGTTATCTCGCAAAAAAATCAGCGCGTCCGTCGATCAACCTCCGGTGCAAAGACCTCCGCAGAGAGCGAACAACAGCGCGAGATGGCCTCCTGGTTGAGCACGTAAAAAGCCATCTTTCCTTCATGCCGCACGTGCACCAGGCCGTACTCAGACAGCTTCGCCAGGTGATGTGAGACGGTGGACTGCGCCAGGCCGGTCAGATCCACCAGCTCTCCGACATTGCGCCACTGGCAACAGCACAGCTGCATGATCCGCTGCCGGGTCGGGTCTGCCAGCGCTTTGCCAAAATCGGCAATTTTCCGAGTATAATTGTGCTGATCTCCTGTCATAAAAATATTATAATCGATACCTGTCGATTTGTCAACAGCCAATTTTATGTCTGTCAGGGCAAAGTAGTAATGTCCTAATGATACAATCATTATCACTTGTACAGAGGATACGGCTCTGTTGGAGAGCAACCGGAGCGCTGTATAAGTGCCGAAGGATGGGCAGAGCGCTACTCTGTTATGTCCGTCTTCGTTTTATCCCTGTCCATCCAGCGGCCAAAAAAGCGAAAAACTCAGAAACAAATCAAACAATACACCACTCAAATCATAGCGAGTTGGTTCTGGATGAGATCTTTTGGAGAAATGTAATTGAAGCTGGGATACTGTCTAGAAGGTATCCTAATCAGACCCTAGAATGGATTTGCCACTGATCCGATGACCATAGTTTCTCCATGGGTGATCAGAGGAAGGCTTATAAGATTGTCTTTCGATATCCTTTCCAGTAGCCACAGCATTTCGCTTGGGTTGTTGAAAAAACCTTCTGTAGTCCAGTTGATTTTTCTAATTATAAAGGAAATCCCACATTTCCGCCGAGTTTGGGTGAGTTATGAGTTTGTTGCAAAAACTGCCTGGTGTTTTTTGTTTGCGCTGGTAAAACTGTAACTAAATAACACTGAAATTCCACGTCAAGAATAATTTTACACCATTTTTTCCCAAACCGGGTGAAACTTTTGGCTGTTTCTTCTTTCTGTTCACATCTACCTTTATAGTGAACAAATTATTAGCTGAAATTCACTCAAAAACGGATTTCCTTTACTTTCTGCAGTGGGCGTTTCAGTATCCTCATGTGATCCCGCCCTATTAGTTAAATGGAAAAACAGGTTGGGATTACTGAGACCGATGATTATGTCATGCATTTCTCATATACGTCTCTAAACGGGTATTTTGCCGGAAGCTTCATCACCACATATCTTGCCGTTCTGATAATTTTCCCTGCCAGAAAAACATACTTCAAACGGAAAGTTTTGATTTGCTGCCGAAATTCAGAAATGCCCAGAAATTCAAGTTTGAACAGTAAGAACAGGTTGTATGAAAGCATCATCAATTGAAAGATGGCCTCGTTTGCCCAAAAGGATTTAAGTAAAAGACGCCCAACGGCCATATCATACTTGGCTTCTTTGATGTAATTTTCGGCAT
>PWSY01000047.1 GCA_003563055.1 Anaerolineaceae bacterium
CCTGCGCTAGAAGCCGGTATACTGGACGGCGACCTGCTGCTATCCGTAGACGGTCAGCCAATCCATTCAGACATGGATGAGGTAACGATCATCACGATGATTCGTGGGCCGGAAGGTGAGGAAATTGACGTCAAAATCCAGCGATTGAATGAAAGATTCACCTATACCATCGCAAGACGATCCATCCCTTTGCCGTCTGTCACCTGGAACCTGATTCCGGAAACCCCACAATGGGGGATCATTAACATCAACCGGATCGCAGGTACAACAGTAGAAGAAATTACAACGGGCATACAGAATCTGCAGGGACAAGGCGCACAGGGGTTTATCCTTGATCTTCGAGATAATGGGGGTGGTCTGATAGAAATGGGCGTTGAGGTTACCCGCTTGTTCCTCACAGAAGGCGAGATCATCCATCGACAATATAAAGGAGAGGAGGTGACGATTTTTACTATCGATCAACCCGGCCCATTTATCAATTTCCCCCTGGTTGTGTTAATTAATCATCAAACAGCCAGTACAGCTGAAATCATTGCAGGGGTACTCCAAAGCCACCAACGGGCATGGTTGATTGGCGCAGACACCTTTGGAAAGACAAGCATTCAGTACATCTTTGAACTTCGGGACGGCTCCAGCGTACATGCCACCAGCGGGAAATGGTGGATACCGGGTCAAATATTTCCTCTGCACCCAGATTATCCCATTCCAGGTGATGCAACCGAAGCAGTAATAATCCAGGCAGCAACGGCTTATTTGGAAGAGAAGGTCCAATAACCGGCACATTTCCTGTTGTCAGTCAGCACAGGGAAGCTTCCTTACCCTAACACAGCCATCAAAATGGCTAAGCCAGCACTCACCTTCATTCAAAAGCTACCAGACAATCCAGTATACAGGGGACAAATAATTGATCTAAACTTTGATTAAATCCGAATATATTTCTTAATCCTGATCTCTTCTGGGCACCCCGGATTATCTGTTTGAGAGCGTTGGTATATTTGAAATCCATGTTTAAAATAAAATGCTCGAGTAGCTTGATAAGGCGCATAATCTACTGAGTCACCTAGGGTATAGGTTGCCAACTCATTGATGCCATTTTCCCGACAGAATAATTCTGCGGCTGCAATCAAGTCGCCACCGATCCCTTTTCTGTGATACGCTGGATGGACACCTATCCAGCCAATATTTACCCGCCCCTCAGCAACATAAAGTGTAATAAACCCGACAATACAACACTCGTCTTTAGCCACATAGCCCTCTTGAAAACAAAGGTCAATGGGAATAGCTCTTTTTCGAGCATCAATATCAAACCATTCCGTCAATGCACCAGCCACATCAAGAATACCGTGGGAATCATCACGACGCATCTGACTGATTGTAATCAAGTTGCCTCCTCTAGCAATTTGGTTGATCGTCAACGATCAATCCAACAATGGATTGATCCTAATGAATGATCCGGAAAAACTATTCTTATTCGTAAAAAGCACTATTGAGTTTGGGTAAGTCGCCCATCACATCCACATCCAATAACATACGTTCATCTATCCAAGGGAGCCAATCCACCTTAAACTGATTGAAAATGGTTCTGCCTCCCCGATCACCACGAACCTTTCTCAAGGCATCGAATGTCTCTTTACCAAAAAGGACCGGATTACCTCGCTGACCATTCACCAATGGGGCTGTTACCGGAGCGCGTTTTTGGGCATAACACTCAATCAATTGACGAATCAAGATTGGCGTTACTTGAGGCTGATCGCTGAGAAGAAAAATGACATTGTCACAGCCTTCAGGTATAGCCGCCAAACCGACTAACATTGAACTGGATTGACCGGCTTCCCAATCAGGGTTATAAACCAGATTCACAGGCAGTCCTTCAACGGCATTTATAACAGCTTCATGCGCACTTCCGGTAACGACATATATTGGTGAAACTTCAGCCATAAGCGCATTCAAGACCACCTGGCGAATAAAGGGCTTCCCATCCCAAGTCAGGAGCTGTTTTGATCGTCCCAAACGTTGACTTCCACCAGCAGCCAGAATGATACCGGCTGTTTGTGTAATCACGCTCAAGACCACCCCATCCGGACTCGGATTTTTTATCGATCCAATTATGACCCGATCATAGGAATCCAACACCGCACGAGCAATTCTGGCGCCTTTGGCAATAGTAGGAAAACCTTCTGCCTGGTTTAAAAACAAGATTTTCTGACACCCTTGTGGAATATTTTTGAGTCCGCCCTGATGGGATCTGAGCAGCGATACCAAATCATCAACACCGATAGGATCGCCTTGTGGTAATCCAGTCAATTGAGAGAATATTTGTGGCCGGTGAACCGAATTTTCATTCAGCGGTTGGCCCAACCCTCCTAGACCAGCCACAATAACAACATGGCTGGCCCATTCAGGAATCACCGGTTCATGTTCTGCAGGTGCCTTTAAATTACATTGCTTGGCACCATCAGCTTCGACTAAAAGGATAAATCCAAGTTGATCAATACTTCTACGGAGTACCTGTATCATCTCCCGGTTCAAACCGCCAAGACGATCTTGTGAGATTTGCGGTCCGGTTAATAATAATTTTTGTATATCTTTTAGATTCAGGTTTATGATATCTTGAGGGGTATCAACGACCTGATGAAGACGGACCATGTCTGATTGCCAGGTACCGAGATGGGTGGTGGTACTCAGAATAACGGGTGCCAAAAGCTCATTCGCCAGGAGGGACATGAGACCAGACTTGCCGCCCGCACCAACAATCGCAACCGAATCCCCCGCTGCTAACCCGAGTGCCTGGGAAATTCTCATCACTTTCTAAGCTTGATACAGTCGCTGTCGGATATTTTTATGGGTCAGGGTTGCTTCCAACACACCGCCACCGATGGCAAGTGATTTATCAGAAACCAACCAGCACCGATAGGGTTCTGGCCTGGGGTCCACATCACCCACTTTGACGCCCTTTTCAACCATCAAACCATTTTGGATCAAACCTCGCACAATCCCGGGAAAAGGTGCCGTTAGAACCAGCCCGTTGATTGATAAAATCCGATCGCCAGTTTTGACTGCTGTTCCAATTTCCAAATGTGTCTCAACAAGCCCACTCGTTGGCGCGTGAAACACACGCTCATTCTTAAAACCCTTTACGTTACCAGGGATTCCCGTGTCCGGTTGCGTGCTTCCTTCCCAATAGACCCGGCCCAAGTTATGTCCTCGGTTGGTCTCCACAGCAGCGTGGCAGTTTTCACCCGCTTTAAAACCCGGACCCAACCCAATAATGAGTTCGGCCAAATCCAGAGACAAAGCTTTTTGGGTCTTTTGCATCCTGGCATCAACGAGCACCAACGGATTAAAGCGATCAATCTTTCTCAATGCTGGGTCTATGATCACCGGAACAGCATCATCCCGCCAAACCTGCTCAATTTCATCCGGGGTGTTGACCAGGCAGCCTGACACATCTTCTATTTGCACCTGGCCATCATAAACAGCTTGTGCAAAGGCAACGGATCGGCGCACCGCCAGAGGTTTGGCTGTTTCAATCACCAAAACGGAGATTCCCGCCCGTTTCAGCCTGATCGCAGCGCCACTGGCCAGGTCTCCGCCACCCCACATAAGCACGAATGGTTTCATTTTATCTTTCCCAAACCCCTTAACACACGCTCGGGGGTCAGCGGGAATTCATGGAACCAAACACCTGTTGCCCGGTAAACTGCGTCCATTATCGCCGGGGCCAGGGGCATATAGGGCATCTCTGCCATTCCCCGAGCGCCGTAAGGGCCGATGGGATCAGTATATTCCAGGATAATCGATTCAACCGCATCAGGCACATCCAGCACGGTTGGGATAAGATAATTCGAAAGCATATTGGTCATGACCAGGCCATCTTTTTGGATAAAGTTTTCTAATAAAACATAACCGGCTGCCTGGACAACAGCACCTTCAATCTGACCCTGTACCTGTTGAGGATTAACTGCTTTACCCACATCATCAGCACAAAACACTTTAAGAACACGGATCTCACCGGTTTCGGTATCCACCTCAAGATCAACGGCTTCAGCCACATAACCATAAGAAAAGTTCGGCTCAGATTTGCCCGTCTTGGGGTCAAAGGGGGTCGTAGCAGGGGGACGATAGACATGCTTTGCTATCGCTGGGCGTTCCTCCTGCCGCCATTTTTTGAGAGCTTCTTTAGCGGCACCCCGAATGGAATTGCCGGCCATAAAGGTCATTCGCGAGGCGGATGCGCTGCCCGAATCGCCTGTGAAAGCCGTATCCGAAACAACCAGTTCGATCTTTTCAATGGGAAGACCCAGGGCTTCAGCAGCAAACTGCTTGAAGACCGTATGAGCCCCCTGTCCGACATCTGCCCCGGCGTGGCAGAGCACAGCCTTTTCAATTTCTACTTGACCGTGCAGCTCAATGATCGCCGTACAGGATTCCGGTGCGCCAAAAGAAAACCCAACATTCTTATAGGCAACTGCCACACCCAAACCGCGTTTGACAACACCCTGACCTTGTGGCGTTTGTGGGGGCGCTTGCCAACCCTCCCCGCCATCCTGCCAACCGGCACTCTCGGCAAGTTTCTTTAATACCGGTTTTATTGTCACACCCTTTGGTGGTTTGGTACCCACCGAAAGGGTAGAACCATCTTCGATTAAATTGCGTAAACGAAACGCCACTCGATCTATTCCTAAAGCATCTGCCAATCGATTGACCTGCATCTCAGCTTCAAAAGCACCTTGCGGGCCGCCAAAACCACGGAATGCGCCCCCAGGGATATTATTCGTATACAGTGCATGAGCGTTCACCCGTACATTGGGGATATCATAAGGGCCGGTACACATCAAAGTGGCATTGCCCATGACCTTGGTCGAAGTATAAGCATAGGCCCCCCCATCGGCGAAGACATCCACTTCTGCTGCCTGGATAATGCCATCTTTAGTTGCCCCCCACTTCGTCACAAACTTGTATTCGTGGCGTTTGTGATGACCAACGATCGATTCTTCACGGCTCCAAATCGTCTTGATCGGCCGGTCTATACCTCTCTCATGCAACCTCATTGCAGCCAAGCCCAAAACAATCTGAATGGACATATCCTCACGCCCACCAAACGCGCCCCCAATCGCCGGATAGATCACCCGCACCTTGTCAAGAGGTAAATCCAGGGCATGGGCAATTTGTTCCTGATCTTCATGAGTCCACTGTCCGGCAACCACAACAGTCACACGACCTTCTTCGTCAATGTAGCTTACACCGGCTTCTGGCTGTAGATAGGCATGTTCTTGTTGTGGCGTACGGTACTCGCTCTCAATGATCACGTCACAGGCTTCAAAGACCGCATCAACATCGCCTTTTCGAATTCGATAGGAACAAAAGATGTTCGATTCCTTATCAGGGTGAAGCCGAACCGCATCATCAGCCAATGCTTCCTCGATTGAACCAATCACTGGAAGATCTTCGTAAACCACATCAATAAGCGTCAATGCCTGTGCTGCAATTTGATCTGTTTCAGCAACCACAACGGCAACCTGGTCGCCGATAAAGCGAACCCGATCCGCATGGGGTTTACTGGAACCTGGTCCGCATAAAACCGGCTGATCAGGCATAATCAAGCCGTATTCATTAACCGGGACATCCTTCGCCGTAAAGACAGCTACCACACCCTGAAAAGCCTCGGCTTTAGTGGTGTCTATCGATTTTATGATTGCGTGCGGTCGTTTGGCAAATAATATTTTCATATAGAGCTGCCCAGGCAGGTTGAAATCACCTGGATAGCGCGTTTCACCAGTTACCTTCCCATGAGCATCAATTCTGGTTGTGGATTCGCCTATATATGCCATTTTCACTCCTGTTTGTAATGCTTCTGGTGAGCCAATTTTTCAGGTTGACTGGCTGCTTCAATAGCCTCAACAATCTTGTAATACCCCGTACAACGACACAGATTTCCAGTTATGGATTGTTTTATCTCTGCTTGTGTGGGTGTCTCCCTTTCCTCAAATAATTTGGCAGCTGACATCAAGAAGCCAGGGGTACAGAATCCACATTGCACAGCACCATGCTTGATGAAAGCCTGTTGGACTGGGTGTAATTGATCACCATCAGCCAATCCTTCAATGGTGACGATTTCTGCCCCATGTGCCCTGGGTGCAGGTACCAGGCAGCTCATCACAGCACGACCATCCAGAAAAACTGTACAGGCCCCACATTCCCCTTCAGCGCAACCTTCTTTTGTACCAATTAAAGCAGCTTCGTCACGAATCAAATTTAACAAAGTCTTGTCAAATCCAGTTTTAAAGTGATATTCTTTACCGTTAATCCAGGTATGTATTTCATCGCCATGCCATTTGTCTTTCACTGGCTGGGCCTGCAACCCAGAACCCATCAAAAGTATTGGGTTTTCTGGAATGGCTCCTTTGTTCACACCGGCCTGAATGGCTGTCAGCGCTCGTTTGGCGATCACACCAACCATATAACTGCGATAATCTGCAGAACCGCGAACATCAGAAATGGGCCTGGACGCCTTTGCAGTCAGGGCAGCAGCTTCAGTAATCACATCATCCTTTAACCTTTTCCCTACAAGATAATCTTCCGCTTCTTCTGCATGAATAATTGTTGGGGCAACGGCGCCTAGTGTTATGGATGGCTTTTGAACCATGCCCTGGTTCATCTGGATCATAACACTGATATTGATCACTGAGATTGCCTGTGCTTTTCTCAACGCGGTTTTAATGAAAAACGAATGCTGATCTGGTGAGGGTGCATTAAAAAAGATATCTGTAATGATTTCATCCGCTTCCATGACGGTTTTGCGAACACCAGTATAAAAGTCTGCCAGTGCCACCACGCGTTCACCACGCTTTGATAACAGCGCCAATTTGGCATCAAAGGCAACCAAAGGACTGATCGTGTCATTAGCAGGGGATGCTGTCACAAGATTTCCGGCGATAGTGCCCCGATTTCGAATTTGCGGAGAGCCAACCTCCCAGCAGGATTGCAACAGCGCATAGGCTTTTTCACGTATCAGAGGGGAGGCAACCACGTGATTATGTGTGACCAGCGGTCCCATATGGATAACACCGGCTTCATCTTCCCAGATCTGTTCAAGGCCCGGGATACGGGTAATATCAATAATAGTCGTGATCCCTTTCCGCACCCCTCGTTCAATTTCCAGAATAAGATCAGTACCGCCAGCAATAATTCGAGCGGAATCACCGTTGGTATATAATGCTTGAACTGCTCCTTCAATCGTTTCTGCCAGGATATATTTTTGCCACATACTCATTTGTCTCCACTTTTATGCTCTTTGAAAATGTTTTTTAGTTTGGTTATAATGGTCGATCACTTCAGCTATAATGCTAACCGCAATTTCTCTGGGGGTTTCCGCATGGATGAAAATACCTATGGGGGATTTAATGCGTTCTAATGCCTCTTTGGAAATTCCTCGTTCCATTAATTTTTCCTGGGTATGGTCCCAGCGCCTTTTTGATCCTATCAATCCGATATAGGGCACATCCGTAGCCAATAATGCTGGGAGGCCTTCAATATCAACTTCAGCGCCACGGGTCACCAATACCAGATATGTCCGGGAGTCTAATGTCATTTCATCAGGAATTTGGCTCATGGGCACAGGTAAATATCTGTCCGCGCCAGGTGTTTCTTCTGGCGTGCACAGTGCTTCACGGTCATCACTGACCACAACGTTGAAACCAATCCACTTGGCCAGGTGAACGATAGGTTTACCAACATGGCCCGCCCCTACCACAACCAAGGTTGGCAGTGATAGAAATGGCTCCACAAACACAGTCACCACACCACCACATATACCTGCATCACCCCGTTCAGGATCGATCATATCATAGGTTAAAAAACGGGTTTTCCCATCCTTAAACGAGTTCAATGCTTCAGATAAAACCCTGTTTTCAACTTCGCCTCCACCTACTGTCCCATCAAAACGTCCATCTGCGTAAACCAGCATCTTTGAACCTGCATGACGGGGCACCGAACCCTTTGTGTTCACAATGGTGCATAAAACGACGGGCTTTCCTTCCGAGACAGCATTGTTCAACATTTTTATAATATCCATCGGTTTTCCTCAAAGATTGTATTTTTTAATACGCTGTATCCCTTTCGATCGACAAGATACTCTTAATCAGTTACGCTTTCTTATATTGAGCAATCACCCGACATAGTCATACCGTACACCAGTTCAAATTTAACTGTCCATCACTTGGCGTTGAGTGAACGCCAGATTTTTTCAGGCAATGCGGGGATACTGTTAAGGGATACGCCGCAGGCGTCAAAAATCGCATTCCCTACTGCCGGGGCGACACCATCCAAAGGAATCTCAGCCACTGCTTTAGCCCCGTAGGGGTGCGAGGGTTCATAGGTTTCAACAAAAATTGTGGTCAACTCAGGCATCTCATCAGCGCGGAAAATGTGATAGTCCACAAAATCTTTTTCTCTTGGCTGACCCAGTTCATCGTAGACCATTTCCTCACTAACAGCATAACCCAGCGATTGAGTCATCCCACCCTCAATTTGACCAGAGGCTGTCACCGGGTTGATGATCACACCTGAATCCACAGCCATTACAAGTTTATCGACCATCACCATCCCCGAATCAGTATCCACAGTAACCTCAGCAAACTGGGCTGCAAAGGGTGGCGGTGCAACAGGTGACACATGAGAAGCGACTGCCATAATTTGTTCCTGGTTTTCCTGGTGAAGCGAGTTGAGTGCAATTTCACTAAACGAGATCTCTTCTCCGGAAGGAGCACAAGCTTTGCGATCCTCAAGGACGATAGCTATCGGGTCGGCTTCTATTCCGCTGTCCGCAAACATCTTGGCCGCGCGGGCTCGAATTCGCTCAGCGACTTTTTCAGCAGCTTTGACGACTGCAGCCCCGGAAATATAAGTCGTACTGGACGCATAAGCACCTTTGTCAAAAGGCGTAAAATCGGTATCAGATGAATAAACCAGGATGTCTTCAACCGGGATTCCCAGGGTTTCAGCCGCCATCTGGGCCAATACGGTATCTGAACCTGTCCCCAAATCCGTAGCCCCGACCAGCAAATTAAAAGAACCATCATCATTCATTTTGATACTGGCACCGCCCATGTCAAGGTACGGAATCGCCGTACCCTGCATAACCATCGCCACCCCAATGCCTTTACGCAGGTGTGGTTTGCCCGGGACGGTGTGCCATTCCTCGTTTTTAAACTTCTGGTCCCATCCAATCGCCATACGGCCTTGCTCAACACAATCTTCCAGTCCAATAGTGTAAATCGTCTCAGGTTGCGGCTCACGACCTTCACTCCAGGATGTGCTGAAGGGATGCAACTCTCCAGAGCGTAAAGCATTTTTCAACCGAAAGGCAATAGGGTCCAACCCAAGTTCATGGCTGATCGTCTCCATATGTCTTTCAACGGGCCAGAAGCCCTGCGGAACACCATATCCCCGATAAGCACCAGAGGGAACGGTGTTGGTGTAGACAACATCAGCATAAAATCGAATATTAGGTTTTTCACGGTAGGCACCATCACCCACATACAAGGCCATCGCCTTATGTCCGGTATTACCAGTCACCGTAAGGGCGTGGCAGCCATAAGCCCCGGTATCACTCAGACAATACATCTCATTAGCTGTAATTGTGCCATCCGCTTTCACACCAGTCTTCAGACTTATCCGCATCGGGTGTCTTGTTCTCGAGCCTATGAACTCCTCTTCCCGGGTCATCTCGTAGATGACCGGTTTACCTGTGGCGATCGTCAAATGCGCGGCCACATCCTCGATCAGGACCTCTTGTTTACCACCAAAGCCGCCCCCAATCCGGGGTTTAATAACACGGATCCGCTTGATGGGCAACCCTAACACTGGTGCAATTTGCCTTCTGACATGAAAAGGCACCTGTGTACTGGTTCGGATTACCAGCCGGTCGTCTTCATCCCAATAGGTCACCACAACATGGGGTTCAATATGCGCTTGTTGTACTTTTGGTACGTCATAATCAGCCGTGAAAATATGATCTGCTTCTTCAAAGCCCTGCGCCACATTACCGATATCAATCCTTATTTCTGCAGCGAGGTTTCGAGATGGATCTGAGTCTGCAAAATTTACATAGTCTTCCTGGTCATGAATGATCGGTGCGCCGTCTTCCATCGCCTTGGCGGGGTCTAATAGGTGGGGCAGCACGTCATAATCCACCTCTATTAATGCCAGGGCTGCTTCTGCAGTTTCAGGCGTTTCTGCAGCCACAAAGGCAACCCGGTCTCCTACAAAGCGCACTTTTTTGTCCAAAGAAAAAGAATCCAGTGGACCGGGTATTGGATGTGATTGACCTGCGGTTGAATAAACCACCCGTGGAATATCCTGCCAGGTCAGTACCGCAGCAACACCCGGTAAAGCCTTTGCCTTAGAGGTATCTATGTTTTTTATCTCAGCGTGGGCATGCGGGCTCCGCAAAACTTTCGCAAAAAGCAGGTCACGTTTCTCAAAATCTGCGGCAAAAGCTGGTTTTCCCTGTACAAGCTTGACCGCATCAACCTTTGGTTCTGCATGTCCCACGGTTTTCATTGGTGAAAAAGAATCTACAACTTTCAACTTAGGGAAGACCCGTGTTTCTGTTACCGTTCCACCCCCTGATTTCAGGGGTGTTCCTTCACCACCCGGATCCAGGTTAATCTCGAATGCTTCACCAATTTCAATCGGCTCGTCAATGGGTGGCACTTGTTCGCCTCTTAAAATAGCTGCCGCCCTCAAAACAGCCTGAACAGGTTTCAGATAACCGGTACAACGGCACAATACGCCAGAAAGAGCTTCTCTGACTTGCTCTCCTGTGGGAGAAGGGTTCCTCTCTAATAAGGCTTTGGACACCAACACCATGGCTGGTGTACAATAACCGCATTGAATGGCACCTGTATCCACAAACGACTGTTGAATGATGTGCAAACCGGTGGATTTTTTCCAACCTTGTTCAGGGTGTTGCCCCAAAGATTCTACCGTCTCAATTTGATGACCTTCGGCCTGGGCGGTCAACATCGTACAACTATTTACCGGCCGTCCATCAAATAATACCGAGCAAGCGCCGCATTCCCCCTTCTCACAACCGCCACTTTTGACGCTGAATAAACCCAGTTTTCGGAGGGTGTCTAATAAACGTTCTCTCTCTGGCACATTCAGGGGATATTCCTGGTGATTAATATTCAAGACAATTTTCACCCTAAACCTCACTTTCCATGATCTGATCGATACGGGTCAGACAACGCATGGCTAATTTAGATGCAACATCACGACGGTAAGCTGCAGTTGCCCATTGGTCTCCAGCCTCGTAAAATGCATCCTGGCTGGCAACATCCGCCCCGAAACTCTGCGGCCCATCCATTGCGATGACTGGTGCATCCCCAAATCCTCCCAGGGCAATTCTTGTCCTCCCAGAACCCCACTTTGCCACCGCAACAATCAAGATTGGCCTGTCTTTTGGAGATCTGGCAACATACTCAAACACAAACTGCGGCCCGATCTGCCATTCGACCTCAGTCATCAGCACCCCGGGCATTCCTTGATCACGGATAGGGTACCAGTCACCAATGCTAACCTGTTCACCTCCTGGTTTCCATGTTATCTTGCAATCCAGGGCCAGTAGTAAGGTGGACAAAATTGAACGGGCATCGCTGGTAATCAACCAGCCCCCTAAAGTTGCCATATTACGGATATTTTCACTGGTGTCAATTTGAACCGCTCGCTTAATTTCTGGATGGATACCAGAATGAGCCAAGAGTGAATCAAAGCGAACCATAGCCCCAACGCTGACATCTCGTTCATGGTGCTCAATTTTATCTATGCCGATATCTTGTAAATCAACAACTGAGAATCGTTCCCCTTTCATTCGGCTGATATTTGTCCCACCTCCAAGGGGTCTGAGATTCTTTTTCGCATCTGTCAATAATGTGACAGCTTCTTCAAGAGAAGCCGGTCGATAATATTCACCAATCATCATGTCTCCTTATCAGGATAAACACGCCAACCTAACGCATCCGGATCCACATCTGCGAATAGAGACTCAGGAATGTCTACCAATACCAATTCGGCATCCGCCAAAACAACACCCTGTTCGTTTTTAATGCTGGCCCGAGCATGAGATACCCGCCCACGCCGATCGGCTGCCTGGCCCAAAACAATCAAGGGAGTCTTAGATGGCACGGGTTTCCGATAACGCACATTGAGTTGGGCTGTCACCATAAAGCGTGATAGTTTGTCCATCTGTGCTCTACCGCCAATTTCATCCAGGATGGCGGCAATGATCCCGCCATGGATAACACCCGGGTAGCCCTCATACTGGGACGGAATGCTGATGTCAGCGCGGGTTTGACCTGACCCAGTTGAATAAAAATCCATTTTTAACCCAACCAGGTTATCTCGACCGCACACAAAACAATTCTTTGAGCCAGGCTGTTTTTGATCCATTTTATTTTATGGCAAATGTGTCAATCAAAACCTTTACATTTCCACCAACGGGATACAGAATAGGACAGGTTGCCCCGTTGTTAATGTACTCCTGCACTTTCTTCCGTGCTTCATCCGGTGTGCCACTGGCAGTGATCTTATGAACAAGGTCATCCGGAACCAGGTGCTTGGCCTGGCTGATCTGTTCATGGGTTGCGGGCCATCCAAGAATAGATTGAATTTCCTCGACGATATCCATCGATACACCGGACGCTTTGGCAATATGGGGTTGCTGGGCCAGGTACTGGGTTAATAATTCTCGACTGGTTTCAATAGCTTTTTCACCATCCTCGTCCACTGAACAAACCACCAACTGGGGTCGATCAAGGTCATCAAGAGTCCGTCCTGATTCTTTCAAGCCCTTCTTGAGCTGATCAATGGCATGTTCATTGTATTGGGGAGGAACGCAGTAATTTAACACCACGCCATCTGCAATTTTTCCGGTCAGTTCCATCATCTTGGGTCCGGTCGCACCAATATAAATGGGCACGTTGCGTGGTTCACGTCTTCCATGGACAACATCAAGCTCAATATTATTAACTTGAATAAACTCGCTTTCGAAAGTCACATTTTCCATATTGAGGAGACGCCGCAATACCACCACTGTATCTTCCATAGCCTGCAAGGGCCGCTTTCGGTCAATGCCGACATTTTTAGCCAGGGGATCCCACCACGCACCGATACCACAGATAATCCTGTCGGGGGCCAGGTCATCCAGGGTTAAGAAGGTGGATGCCAGCAAACCGATATTCCGGGTCCAGTTATTGATCACACCCGAACCAACGATGATTTTTTCGGTCACAGCAGCATAGGCTGCCATGGGCACAACAGCATCACGCACCAGGCGGCTCTCTGCTTGCCACACAGCCTCAAACCCGTGTTCTTCAGCATACTGCACATAATCCAGACCATCTCGTAAATCATGCGCGTCCTGTAAATATAAAGCTACTCTCTCAATCATTTTGTTTATTCCTTTTCAACTAGAGGTACAAATAAATCAACAAAAGCTTTCAATTTAGTTTGTGAACTGAGGAGATCAAAATCCTCAGGAACATCTAAATCCAATCCAACATGGTCATTATCATAAACAATCACCTCAGCGCCTTTTAATCTTGCCAGCCGACAGTGCCTATCAAATGAGGCACCGCCAAAGGAGAAGGTGATTAAATCTGCAGGATCAATAAGCAGCATATTGGTGCCCTCTCGCCTGCGATCCGGAGAAATTACAATCATCGGCGGCTGAGTCCGTTGCTCAAGAAAGTGCCCAACATCTTGCGGTGTCAAAAGGGGGAGGTCAGCCGGCACAATTAAAACGCCCTCGGTAGAAAAGGCCTTGGAGAACAAGGATGCTCGTCGTAAGGCATTGTTCAATTCTGGGGTACCATTTTCTGTAACAGTTCGGACCTGTTTATCTCTTGCCGCGGTCAAAACATCAGAATCCCGGCTTACAACCAGAATGTCAGTAATTTTTGGCACCTGTTTTAATATGTTTATTGTTTGTGTAAATAGCTGATAATTTAATTGGTATCGTTCTTCGTCTGATAATATTTTTGACAATCGGGACTTGCCGCGACGTAAAGGTTTAACTGGAACAATGGCCCACAGACTCATACGATTAAAATCTCCTGGAAAGGATCGATTCGCCAAAGACTAATACTTCTTTTGCCAGACGAACTCGGTCCACTTTATTATTCATTAGTATATCTGTAACATAAGACATTATACGCCAACCTTCGATTTTTTCCAATTCTTTCCGATCCACATGATCAAAAATAAAGCCGCTTAGCAGATCGCGATAATGTTCAGCAACAGCCGACGCCGAGGGCTGGACGCCCAATTCACGGTACATTTTTGCCGCCGGCCCTTTGACCGCCTTGCCACCAATCAGGGGGGAAACAGCCAGGACGGGCTTTTGGGCAATTAGCTTGCGATAGCCTGGAACCGCCAAAATGGGGTCAATACTGACCCAGGGATTGGAAGGTGCCAGTATCACCAGATCAGATTCTTCAATCCTCCTGAGCGCGTGAGGTACTGGTTTTGAGTCTTCAATGCCAGTAAACCGAAAGAATTTGACCTCAGGTTGACACCTGAGAAGCACAAAGTACTCCTGGAATCCCAATGATTTACCGTCCGCTGTATGCACAATGGTCCTCACTGGCTCATCACACATGGGAAAGACAGCATGGCGTACCCCCCAATGAGTACATAAGTCTCGGGTGATTTCTGAGAGAGGCTTGCCCTGACCCAACTGATGAGTGCGGATGAGATGCGTCGCTAGATCCTTATCACCCAGTCTGAACCAATCTGGCCCACCCAACTCAGCAATGTGTTTAAAAACGACCCAGGTTTCATCCTCTAACCCCCAACCTGTTTTGGGGTTATCACGGTTGCCCAATGTATAACAAATGGTATCCAGGTCTGGACTTATTTTGAGCGAAAGGTGCTCAAAATCATCGCCTGTGTTGACAATGACACAAAAATCTTCAGGTGGTAACAACCTCGATAAGCCATCAACCAATTTGGCCCCCCCCACACCACCCGCCAGGGCAACAATTTTCATATCACATGCTCCTTAATCCATGAAATTAAAAATGTGCAGCATTTTTCCTGGTGGATGACCATCATATTGTGCAATGACCAGGTTAACGACATTGATATCTATGGCAAGCGGCTGAAAAGCTAATTGATTTACTGCACAAATCAGGTTTTCCTGGTTCAGATCATCTAAAGCAAGTGTGACATGTGGCAACCACATCTTAGGTGAGTAATAATCATTCGGACAATCACTCATAGGAACGGCCTGCTCCCAAATCTCCTCGTGCAGTGTAAACATTTCTGCCGATTTGACAATTGGTGAATATAGGACCGGTTTTTCTCCAGTGAACACACCCAGACCGAAGGTATGCGTGGAAAATTTGGCTACTTTTTTCACCAACTGAGCCATAAAAGCCGCCATCTCATCAAGGCTGATATCTTCTGATACAAACCATGAGAAATGAGGTGTGGGAATATTATAAATCGCGCTTAACCCACATGCGCGGCATAGGGTTTGCCAGAGTTCACTGATAATGGGTGCAGACTGTTTATCTAATTTACTGATAATGGCATACACGGGTACCTAAACCAAAATAAATATGCTGTCCAGCGATATAAATGGGCTTTACCTGAATAAATCCAGGTGTTTTGGCCGATTTAATTCCGTCAAGCCGCTTTCGCGCAATGGATAAGGGAAACCCCTGGCAAGCACAGCCGGTGTCCCCTCCCTGGCCTGACCCATCATTAAAGACGCCCCGGCAGCCAGCTCATCTGCTGCTGCCACCTGTGTGACCCTTAACCGGTAATCAAATAAATCCGATTCCCCCCGCAGGTCAACAACACCGGGCAAGCCGGACAGGCCAATGGTAACGCCCACTGTTCCAAGGCGCCAGGCGCGCCCATGTGAATCGATGATGAGCACCCCCACCTGGCAGCCATATTTTTCCTGCAGCGCCTTTCGAATTCTCGCCGCTGATTCGTCGGGGTGTTCAGGCAAAAGGAGAACCCAATCTTCTGGCTCTCCCCAAGAGCCAGACACATTAGAATGATCTATCCCAGCATTGGCGCTGACAAAACCCAATCGGTGTTCAACGATAATCAGGTTTTTACGCGTTCTGAGAACCTCCCGGCTTTCTGAAAGAATCAATTCCAGTAACCGGGGGTCTTTACCGGTTATTTCAGCGTAATGACACGCGCGTGCTGATGGGGTCACCGTCGTCAGGTTGACAAAGCGGCCTTCGGCTTTGGAGATGATCTTTTGCGCCACCACCAGAACATCACCCGCTTCCAATGACAGGTCATTGGCATCCAGCGTATGGGCCAGGATGGCAGAAAGGTCATCACCCGATTTAACCAGTGGGAGACCCTTCAAAGGATACAAGGTCAGGGCCATGCTAATCCTGGTCTGGAATACCCGTTATGCGAATACCGGAAGCATGCACCTTGTGTTGGATATTCAAACCGATCAGAATAGAGGTCAACCCTTCAACAACCATGGCATTTTCTATTGGGCCGGCATCCCAGCCTTTTAGACCCGTATCTTCAACCAACCCAATCACCACCTGACGGGCTGCTTTGCCTTTACCGCACACCAGCACATCACAATCAACCTCGCCAACGCTTTCGCCCATTAAACGTTCATGAGAGATGTTTTGAAAAGCATCTACGACGTTGCAATTATCACCGAGAATTTCCTGTGCTTCCTGAGCAGCAGAGCCCGCTGAAGGCATCTGTGCTTTGGTCACCTTGGGTGGCACCAACGGCACAACCACATCGATCACAATCTTTCCGTCCAGAACGTCCTTCAGATCTTCCAGGGTGGCGCTGTGGGCCGAATAGGGCACGGTAATCACAGCAATCTCACAGGCTTCCACAGCCGCCCTGTTTTCCATGCCATGTAAGCGATCCATTTTTCCTTCAAGCAACTCCGAGAGCGCATCCACTGCGGCTTGCGCCTTGGCGGATTGTCTTGACCCGATGATCACCTCATGCCCAGCCAGTACCCAGCGGTATGCCAGCCCCTTCCCTTCATTGCCAGTCCCACCAACAATCCCAATTTTATAGGTCTTTTTTACTTCGTTTTCCATGATGTTTTCCTTTACTTCTGGTTGGCAATCGTCTCGTAACGTTGCCAGGTCTGTTTTGAAACAGCCATAGCTTGAGCTGCAATCTCGGCTTCATCGAGCGTCAACAACGCACGCTGATACATCAGCGGCTTTCCAGCGACAATGGTCGCGGTGACCATGCTTTCCTGGAAGCCAAACAGGATATGCCAGGGCAAATTGCCGGCACTCAATTCTGTAAAGGGGTGATAATCCACAAAAATCAGATCAGCTGCTGCGCCTTCGGATATCTCACCAACGCGCAATCCATCGAATAATTCCGTCACCAGGGCCGAATTATTGATCACAGCCATTTGGGTCACCAGGTACCCACCCATCCGCCGGGGATCTCTGAGAGCTGATTTGTGCAGCAAGTAGGCGTCCTTCCATTCCTGCCACATCGTGTTCGAAAAGCCATCATTGCCCATCCCCAGGCGTACACCAGCCTCGAGCATTTGCTCAACTGGCGCCACGCCCACGGCATTATTCATGTTCGACCTTGGTTGGTGGGTGAGCCAGGTCGTCGATTCTGCCAGTCGTTTTATCTCCCCTTCATCCAGGTGCACCCCATGCACAAAGATTGACTCCGGCCTTAAAATCTCAAACTGATCGAGCCGATGAACCACACGCTGCCCCGATTTTTCAAGACAGTAGATCTGGTCAGCAATCCCCTCGGCCACATGGATATGGAACCCAACCCCATCAGGGTTCATTTCTCGTGCCCGTTCCAGGGTTTCATCCGTCAGTGTCAGGCTGGCATGCAGCCCAAAATGCGCTCGAAGATTAGCATCCCCGGGGTCTCTTTTCTGGATACGCTGGATAAAGCGCAGATTCTCCTGCAAACCCCTGGTAGATTTATCAGCCCCATCCCGATCTGTAACCTCATAACACAGTGACGCCCGCACGCCTGATTTGTTTACCGCGTCTGCAATCACATCCAGTGAATCATCAATTGTGTTTGGTGAGGCATGATGGTCAATCAGCGTGGTTGTCCCATGTTTGATGGCATCAACCAGGCACACCAGGGCTGAATAACGTACCCCTTCTTCATCCAGAGCCTTATCCAACTGCCACCACAGCTTTTCAAGAATTTCAGTGAAATTTTTGGGCGCATCACCAGGTATGGCCATACCCCTTGAAAACGCGCCATAGAAGTGCGTATGGGCACAGATATTACCTGGCATAACATACTGCCCTTCGGCGTCCAGGCGCTCTTCATCAGGGAATTCACGCAGCAGATCTGCCTGTTGCCCTATCCGCTCAATCACACCCTCACGGATAAGCAGCGCCTTCCCCTCGGGCATGATCTGGTTGTCAGCCCCCCAGGTGATTATTTTGCCATTGGTTATAAGCATTGAATCCTCTCAATAGTTAATGGTGATAAAAATCAGTTAAACTAGCAAAATTATAGCACAAGGTGTCGCTTGATTCCTACCTAAAATCAAATACCTTCACACTTTACACATGGAAAAACGCTCATTAATCGCACTCAGCAAACAGGAGCAAGTGACCAGTGCTATAATCTATTTGATCATACGAGGAGCAGAACAATGAGCAGTTTCTCTACAAAAGCCCGTCAGGGCATAAGCTTATTCAACCAACGCCAATTTTTTACAGCCCACGAATATTTTGAAGACGCCTGGCGTGAGACAACGGATGAGTCACGGGAATTCTATCGGGCCTTATTGCACATCAGCGGTGGTTTTTTTCGCCTGAGCCAGGACCGCCCATCTGCCGCCAGGAAATTTTTTTCACGTGCACTGGATTGGCTCACCCGATTTGAGAACCCAACCTTTGGGTTCAATACGGCAAAGCTCCGAAGATATATAGAAATTTTGATTCAGGCAATAGACCAGGAAGAGGACAGCGCCGCAATCCTCAAGGCTCATTTTCAACCCATTCAACCCAGCGATGAGTAAAAGCTACCAAAATGCCCTGCCACGCTAGGCATCAACAATCATACATCCGCAGCACTGCACAGCGAGCAAACAATGAAATCCACGCATGACAATAGGAGAAAAATGAACCAGATCGTCATTGAAAAAACCAGCCAGATCGCAGCCATTCTCAGGGAAAAAAAAGTAGACCTGTGGCTGACCTTTGTTCGTGAGACCAGCGCCGGGGGTGACCCGGTACTGCCCTTGATTTACGGCACCACCGGCTTGACCTGGCAAAGCGCCTTAATCTTCACTGCTGAGGGCGACAAAATTGCCATCATAGGCCGCTATGAGGTTGAGACAGCCCGCGCCATTGGCGCGTTTGATACGGTGCTCCCCTATGATGAGAGTATTCAACCGCTGCTACTCGAAACATTTAACCGACTCAACCCACAAACCATCGCCGTGAACAGCTCACAAAATGATGTATTGGCAGATGGCCTAGCGCACGGCATGTACCTCAACCTGATGGGCTTCCTGGAAGGCACACCCTTTGCTGAACGGATCGTTTCTGCCGAGGTGGTCATTAGTGCCTTGCGGGGCAGGAAAACAAAAACCGAACTGGAACGAATCCAGGCGGCCGTGGACAGTACCCTGCACATCTATGCCCACACCTTTCCACAGATAAAAACGGGCATGCGTGAAACCGATGTGGCAGCCCTGATGCAGGCCGAGGTCGAAAAGCAAGGGCTGGGTTATGCCTGGCCTAAAAACAATAACCCGGCGGTCAATTCTGGGCCGAATTCGCCCGTTGGTCATAACGCGCCCACAGATATCCGCCTGGAACCGGGTCACCTGGTCCATTTCGATTTTGGTGTCAAACAGGCGGATTATTGCGCAGACATCCAGCGCATGGTTTACATCCTCAGGGAAGGCGAAACGCAACCCCCACAGGCCGTGCTGGATGGATTTAATACTGTCGTCGAGGCCATCCAGGCTGCGTTTAAAGCCATCCAACCCGGTCTGCCGGGCATCGAGGTCGACCAGGCGGCCCGATCGGTTGTTACGGTGGCAGGCTACCCGGAATATAAATACGCCACAGGCCACCAGGTGGGACGGCTGGCGCACGATGGCGGCGGGTTACTCGGCCCGGCCTGGGACCGCTATGCCAACACACCCTTTATACCCATCGAAGTGGACCAAGTGTATACCCTCGAGCCCGGTTTGATGGTGCCGGGGCACGGGTATGTGGGCATCGAAGAAAATATCATCGTGACCGACAACGGGGCAGTTTTCCTGCACCCGCCCCAAACCGAGTTGGTCGTGGTCAAATAGGTAAAAAGAGGTTTTATCTCAGTGAATTGTGATTAGTGAATGGTGAATGGTGAGTAGGAAAACACACTGATTCATCTAACCTAATCGATAGTCCACTATCATATTGTTTTGACCCTTCACCATTCACAAAATACTACTCACCATCATACCTGATACCTTAATTATTCTTCAATGATCTCCACGGAGGTAATGGCGATGCCGGCGTATTCAGGTGCAGACGGGTCACGCGGTGGGATGGTAAATAAAACATCCATACCATCTTCTACTTCACCGAAGACAGCATGCTTGCCATCCAGCCAGGGGGTTGGGACGTGGGTGATAAAAAATTGCGAACCGTTGGTATCCGGGCCGGCATTGGCCATCGAGACAATGCCAGGCTTGTGATGTTTCAGGTCTTTATGAATCTCGTCCGCAAAACGATAGCCGGGGCCCCCAGAGCCGGTTCCGGTCGGGTCACCACCCTGGACCATGAAGTTCATGATCACCCGGTGAAAAATGGTGCCGTCATAAAAACCCGCTTTGGATAGAAACACGAAATTATTGACCGTCTTTGGGGTCTTATCGGCGAATAAGCGGATCAAGATATCCCCATTTTCTGTATGTAGGATTGCTTTGTAATCCCCTTTAGGATCAATGGTCAGGTCAGGTGGGCTAGCCCATTGCTGGATCTTTTTTGGCATAAAAACCTCTCTTTATTAATAATGATTAAACCGGTTCGTCAATGATTTCATATAACTCAACCAACACGCCATTGGCCGATTTGGGATGGATAAAGGCCATGCGGCGGCCGGGCAGGTCAATTGGTTCCTGGTTGATCAATTGCACGCCCTTTTCTTTCATCTCTTGAAGCTTACCGACGATATCCGTCACTTCCAAACACAAATGATGCATGCCCTCACCGCGTTTTTCAAGATATTTTGTCAACCCTGAATCCGCCTGAGTCGGTTGCACCAATTCAACCTCACCCTCACCCACAGGCATAAAGGCAACTTTAGAGGCCTGGGAAGGCACATCCTCCACATGATCAAGTTCAAGCCCCAGTGAATCACGCCAAAACTTCAGGGCATCCTCGATATTCTCCACCAGGATAGCAACATGGTTGATCTTTTTTATCTTTGACATTTATTTCTCCACTTCAGATAAAGGATGGCGGATGATACTGGCCCCAAACATCTCGCAGAATACCGCACATTTCGCCCAGGGTAACCTGATTTTCTGCACAGTCAATCAACACCGGCATCAGGTTTACATCTCCTCGCGCAGCTTCTTTCAAATCATAAAGCAAAGATTGGGCTTTTTTATTATCACGGTTTTTTCTTAATGAACCCAGTTGTTGGATTTGATTCTCCTCAACTTTAGGGTCCACCTGCAGCGCTTCCAGTTCAATGTTTTCTTCTACCTGGAAATCATTAACACCCACCACGATCTCATCACCCTTTTCAACCGCCCGCTGGGATTGGTATGCGGCTTCAAGGATCTCACGCTGCATGAAACCATTTTGGATGGCCTTCAAAGCACCCCCCATCCCATCGATTTTTTCAATATACTCCCGGGCCAATGCCTCGATTTGATCCGTCAGAGATTCGACCACATAGGCCCCGCCCAATGGGTCCACCGTATCTGCCACACCTGATTCATGCGCGATAATCTGCTGGGTACGCAGGGCCACCCGCACGGACTTCTCCGTTGGTAGCCACAATGCCTCATCCATGCTATTGGTATGAAGCGATTGTGTGCCACCTAATACCGCTGCCAGTGCCTGGAGCGTCACCCGGACAATTTTGTTTTCAGGCTGCTGCGCTGTCAATGTGGAGCCTGCGGTCTGGGTATGGAAACGAAGCCGGCAGGATTTTTCGTCTTGTGCGCCAAAACGCTCTTTCATCAGGCGCGCATATAAACGCCTGGCCGCCCTGAATTTCGCGACCTCCTCCAGAAAATTATTATGCGCATTGAAGAAAAATGAGAGCTGGTTGGCAAAGTCATCCACCGCCAAACCGGTATCAATCGCTGCCTGGATATAGGCGATGGCATTTGCCAATGTGAAGGCCACTTCCTGCACCGCAGTCGAACCTGCTTCCCGGATATGATAACCCGATATGCTGATCGTATTCCAGCGCGGGATTTCTGTTTTGCAGAAATCAAATACATCGGTGATGAGCCGCATGGATGGCTCAGGCGGGAAGATATAGGTGCCGCGGGCTACGTATTCCTTTAAGATATCATTTTGGATTGTGCCACGCAATTTATTGATCGGAACGCCTTGTTTTTTGGCAACAGCGACATAAAAGGCCAGCAGTATCGCCGCAGGTGCATTGATGGTCATGCTGGTTGAAACTTTATCCAAAGGAATGCCCTTAAAAAGCGCTTCCATATCCGCCATCGAAGAGATCGAAACCCCCACTTTGCCAACTTCTCCTTGAGCCAGGGGATCATCTGCATCATAACCGATTTGGGTGGGCAAATCAAAGGCAACTGAAAGCCCGGTCTGGCCCTGCTCGAGTAAATAACGATAGCGTTTATTAGATTCTTCAGCAGTGGCATAACCCGCGTATTGGCGCATTGTCCACAGTCTTCCCCGGTACATATTCGGCTGGACCCCACGTGTAAAAGGGTACTCACCAGGAAAGCCTGACGAGTCGAGATAATCCTCATGTTCCGATGGGGTCATTACCGGGGGCAGGTTTATACCCGAAGATGTAGAAAACGTCTCTCTCCGCTCTGGGAATCGGTTGATCAGTGGTCGATAAGTTTCATTTTCCCAACGTTTTTTTTCATCGTGTAATTTCATCTGCACCTCAAACAAGGCAAATTGACTTTTCACTAGTATACCCGAAATCCAGACCTGCCTGTTCTAACATAACTTGCAAGAAAAAACCATCACAATCAGATTTGGGTCAACAGATCATTGCCGTTCATCTTGGTTTCTGGTAGAATCTTTTAGCTTGCTCGTTGTACCCTTCGGGCAAGACTAAACTATAACCGAAAGGGCTTGATAAATGAAAGTATTGTTAATAAAAGATGTCTATAAATTGGGGCGTGCGGGTGAAATTAAAAAGGTTGCGGCTGGATATGGGCGCAACTACCTGATTCCCCAGGGTTTTGCCATCCCGGCCACTGCTGGGTCATCCCAACAAGCTGAACGCATCAAGGTTAAAGCAACTGAAAGACGGGCAAAACTCAACGAGGAATTAAGCGATATCGCAGAAGTGTTGAATGGTAAAACCCTCACTTTCGCTGTTAAAGCTGGTGAGACAGGACGCCTGTATGGTTCTGTCAACGATGACCATATCCTTGAAGCAATCCAGGCTAATTTTGAAATCGAATTGGAAAAGCGACAGGTTGAGACAGAGCCCATCCGTATGTTAGGCACCCATACAGTGCCGATCCACCTGACCATGGACCTGATGCCAGAAATCACCGTTATCGTCCATCGGGAAGGAGAACCGGCTATTTTGGAGCAGGAAGCCGACGAGGATGTAATCGAAGTTGAGACAGAATCAGAAACCGAAACAGTGGATGACTATGCTGAGTATCTGCCCGAGTCCAGCGAAACAGAAGACTTTCAAGATGAAGAATCAACTCCAGCAGAAGAAACTGGCATCGAAACTACAGCCTAATTTTCCACATCTTTAAAACAAAGAAGCCCGGCCTGTGAACCAAGATATCATCAGGCCGGTTTCTATATATCATAATAATCAATTATGACACAAACGATCGGTCAGCAATTAAAGCAAATTCGTGAAAACCTGGATATCACTTTAGATGAGATATCTCAAAGAACACGTATCCGGATGGCATATCTTGAAGCCATTGAATCGAATGACATTGAATCGCTACCTTCAAAGACCCATATGCGCGGCTTTTTACGCTTGTATGCAAGCGAATTGGGGGTGAAGCTTGAAGATCTTAAAATTACAGGTGAGCGATCGTCTAAAGAACCTGAGGATGACGGGGTAACTAGGATTCGTCAGGAGGTGAATTCTCCCTCGGAGGAGACACTTGAATCTGATATGCCCAATGATGCGTTTGAAGAAAAAACCAAACCACCCACTGAGGTTGACCTGTCACCTGCAGAAGGGATGAAAACCTCTCATGAGGAGCTACCAGCACAGGGCACATCGAAACAAAAGCAGTCAGATGAGATTTTCAAAGCCATAGGTGAAAAACTAAGAAGCCGCCGTGAAAAACTCAGCCTATCAATTGACGATATTCATAAAAATATACACGTGCCCAAAAAACACCTCACATTATTAGAAACCGGCCAATTTGGGGGGCTTCACTCACCTGTACAGGCAAAAGGCATGCTCCAAAACTATGCATCTTTCCTAAATTTAGATGTCGATTCGCTTTTGCTCGATTTTTCTGATGGCCTGCAATTACAACGCCGAGAAAAGCAAATCTCCCATGGCAAAAATAGGCGCTCAGCCAAAGAGGTGTCTCCAACGACACTTCAAATAAGAAATATCTTTTCGCTGGATCTTTTGGTTATCCTCGCATTGTTCATTGTTTTTGCAACATTTTTGATCTGGGGGATCAACCGTATCCTGGCCGCGGACTCTCCGGTTAGGTCAGAGGCAGACATCCCGGGGGTTTCAGATGTGTTATTAGCGCCAGTCACGCCAACAATTGATCTTTTACTGACGACCAACGACCTTGATTCAGAGGAGGTCATCGAAGACCTTATCCAGGAAGATGAACCACCCTTTGTCGACCCGATCACCTCCACCGACCCCATCAACATCATCATAATCCCCCGTCAGCGGGTTTGGGTGCAGATAATATCGGATTTAAATCTGGTGTTTGAAGGCCGTTTATTACCAGGTAATGTTTATGATTATTCAGGACAGGAAACCGTTGATATCCTGGTGGCCAATGCGGGCGCTGTGCAGATCTTCTTCAACGATCAGGATCTGGGCACGCCTGGATTGCACGGTCAATTGGCCAGCCTGACCTTCACAACCACCGGGTTAGTTCAACCAACACCCACCATCACACCCACCATGACCGCAACACCTGAAACAACACCAACGCCTTCCGCAACGCCAACACCAACACCATTGGAAGAAAATGACCAAACGGACTAAAAATACTTTTCACTTAATCTCACTGGGATGTGCCAAAAACCTTGTCGATTCAGAATCAATGGCGCAGTTGCTCGATCGCCAGGGTTTAGTATCTGCACCTGTACCTGATGAAGCAGAATACCTGATTGTAAACACTTGCGGCTTCCTCAAAGCAGCTCGCGAAGAAGCCATTATGGTGTTAACGGACCTCGCCAGTGAAAAACTCCCCTGGCAAAAGTTGGTCGTGGCTGGCTGCATGACAGAGCTACATCGTAAAGATATCCTTGAATCTGTACCCGGTATCGACGGGTTGCTGGGGACCCGGCGCTGGATGGATATTATGGATGTGATTCGGGGGACGAATCAAAAACGCAAAGAGCTTCCCTATGCCCACTTTCCACCCTCGGCCAGCATTGAACAGGATGAAAAAGGCACCCTGCGTGCTGCCATTCAGGGTGGCAGCGCTTATATTAAAATTGCAGACGGTTGCCGACGTGCCTGTGCCTATTGTATGATTCCGTTGATTAAGGGTAGCCACATCAGCAGGCCGATCAAGGATATTATTGAAGACGCAAAAGCATTGCAGGATCAGGGGATAAAGGAAATCATCCTGATCTCGCAAGATACAACTGACTATGGCCATGATCTTGACATCCAAGATGGGTTGCTAACACTATTGGAATCAATACTTGAGGCTGTCCCCCATATCCCCTGGATCCGGTTGATGTACACCTTTCCTGGGTACGTCAGAGAACCGCTGATTAACCTGATGGAGTCTGAACCTCAAATCCTGCCCTACCTTGACTTGCCACTGCAACACGCTGACCCTCAAATCCTCAAATCGATGCGTCGACCATCGAATATTCTAGGTGTCCGAAAAACCTTATCAAAAATCCGCGCAAAAATACCGGATGTTGCTTTAAGAACCACATTTATTGTCGGTTATCCTGGCGAAGATGAGACTTCATTTCAAAAACTGATCAACTTCGTCCAGGCTGTTCGTTTTGACCACCTGGGCGCATTCAGTTATTCTTTTGAACCGAACACACCAGCAGAAGCATTAGGCGACCCAATCTCAGAACACAAAAAAATTGAAAGGCTGGAAAAACTGATGCAGGTTCAGGCTGAGATCTCACTGGAGCGCAACCAGAAATTTATTGGGAAACAGTTGGACGTTCTGGTTGAAGGCGTGGATGAAGACAATCAAATATCAATCGGCCGTTCCTACCGGGATGCGCCAGAAATTGATGGCCTGGTGATGATTGAAGGCCTTGCGCCCCTTGGTGAACTGGTACAGGTACAAATACACAGTGCCATCACCCATGACCTGGTTGGCACCTTGGCCTCACCTTAAAATAAAAACCACCCGGTCTCTCAACGGATGGTCTTTTTTTGATGATAGAAATAATGAGCGGTATAAGAAGGCTCACTCTTCCGGCTCTTCTGTGGGTTCCCCGGTGGGTTCCTCGGTCGGTTCCTCTGTTGGTTCCTCAGTGGGGGTCTCAATAGGTTCGTCTGGCTCTTCTCCCGGCGTCGGGGTCGGTGTAGGTTCACCTGGGGGAGGCGGTGGCGGCTCCAATGATTCTAAGCATGCCTCAGCGATCAATCGCGCATTCTCCACCACCTCTGGCCCCGAACCCATTTCTACAGCTCTTTCGATATACTCCTGTGCTTCACAATACAGGCCTGCGCCGGCGAGTTCATAAGCGTATTCAATCGCGCCAATCCGGTAACGCTCGGTGGCTGTCATAAAGGTGCCATCCCGCAAATTGGGCAGGTGGGGGTAAACCTGTCCAAAATAAAGGACAACTTGAGACCAATCAATTTCCCAATAACTGGCCCCGGTGAGATAGAGCCGTGTCCAGGTGCGTAATCCCTCTGCAGTGTTATCCAGAGGTGCAAAGCGTTCAGCGAGACTCAGGTCATAAATTCCCGGTTCAAGACTTCCTTCTACCAGGATCTTTTGAACACCCCGATTGCGTAAAGCAATATAGAGCATACCGTCCACCTGAACTGGACGGAAATCTAAATTCTTAAGGCGTAAAGCCTCTATGGTTTGAATCGCTTCATCCCACAGCTGCTCTGCAATGTGTTGTTTGGCCAGGTCATAAAGATCCTCTGCACCCCGCAAATCTGGTGTGGGTGTATACACTGGTTCAGTCGGTGTCGGTGATGGCTGCGGCGTGGGTGTTTTGAAGGTTGTCTGCATAAGTAAAGCTTGACTGTAAAGCTCACCAACCTCAGCCAGTTCTTCATCGCTCATTTGTTCCGACATCTCATCTAATAGCCAATCAAGACGCCCCAATGCGACTTCAAAACGGCCTTCTTCCAGATCCAACTTCGCGCTGGTTATTTGTGATCGAATTTTCGGCGCAGCCTGTGCATCAGCCAACCGTATCCGGTCTGTAATGCCACGAGAGACACCTAACAAAACGCCTAGTGCAACCACCAGGAAGAACAATACAAGTCCCAAAATATACCATGACGAACGCTTTTGAAAAAATTTCTTTTTTACACGTTCAGGTTTATCATTTTTTAAGTCTTTGTTCATGCCACTTACTGTTTCATTCATGTGCAGGATTATACCTTATTCCCTAAAGTTGAAAAAGCAACCGAATTTCCTGGCGAATGGGTATAACCGCCACCAGCGTGCTAACGGCAATAGCCATCAAAGATAGGAATATCGCGGGAATCGAAGTTGGGATTAGAAATAGAATCAGCCCCACCCCCACAGCCGCGCCTAAGGCACTGATCCCACCTCGTAAAAATGACCCGCCCAACTGAAACCGTTCAGGCAGGCCACGGTTTAATAACAATACCAATAGCGCAGCTTGAAGGCTATAAGAAATGGAATTGGCAATGGCTATCCCACTGGAGGCCAAAGTCCCCATCAATGGAATCGCCAAGGCAATAAAGACTGCAAAACCCAAACCGGACACCATCATCGGCACATGTGGCTTTTGATTGGCAAAGAAAGAGCGAACACCTAATTCAACGATGGCGTGCCCTAACAAACCAAGTAAAAAGCCCTGCGCGGCCCAAAGCACCAATTGGGATTCTTCTAAACCGAACCCAAAAGCAAACTGGATTAACGGCATGCTGGTCAATGAAAGGATCACTGCAACAGGCAAAGACAGCGCGATCATCACCTTCAGGCTTCGTTCAATGGTTTTTTTAAAGGCCAGGTACTCTCCCTCTGCCAGGTGATCGGAGAGGGTTGGCAGTAAAGCCGTGGCAATGGCAGTACCAATCATTGTTTCTGGCACTTGCTGAATCCACCATCCAAAACTTAACGCAGTCACTGACCCAACCGGCAATCGTGAGGCGAGGTTGTCCTGCGCGAGAAAAATCAATTGAATAAAGACCATGCTGACGAGCCTCGGTCCCATTAACCTTAACACCCTGTGAACTCCCGAATCTTTTAAGTCGATTTTTGGAAACCATTTGAACTTAAATTTTACCAACCCCGGGATTTGAACCAGCAAATGCAAACCGGCGCCAATGATCACGCCATACACCAAACCATGGATGCCCATACCAAAGCCTGGCAGTTGGATACCACCAATTCGGTAACCCACCTGAGGTGCGAGGATCACAGCCCCAAAAATTTTTCCACCATCATAGACCAAAGGGGCTACAGCTGGCAAAAGAAAATGTTGATTGGCCTGTAATCCTGCCATTACCAGGCCGCTGATTGAGAAAATCAGCGTTGCAATCAGGTTCAATCGCATCAGTTGAACAGCCAGGGCTTGCTGTGACGGCGTAAAACCGGGGGCAATACCTAGCTCACCACGCACCAATGGCCCCGCTAGCAGTCCCACAATCAATGCCAGTACAGCGGTCACAACAAAGGCCAGGTTAGCCACCTGAGAAAACAACAACCACGAGGATTCCCGTCCCTCTTTTGTTCTTTTCTCTGAAAGGACAGGAATAAAGGCAATTGCCAGGGCACCGCCAGAAATCAATGCAAACAACAGGTCGGGCAGGTTATTGGCCGCATTGAAAACATCCAGCTCTGCAGACAAACCAAATTGTCGCCCAATGATAATTGTCCGAAAAACCGCCAGTAGTTTGTCAAGTCCAAAAAACACAAATAACATCATCGACACGCGGCTCAAACGGCTGAATTTTTTCATGGTGTTCCAATCCTGCAGTAGTGGTGCATTTTCCTGATTATGCCATAAACCGCATAGACTGACCAGTGAAAGATAGCGTCACTTTCCCATAGAGGGTCAGGGATGTTACAATTAAACCAATGCAGAAACAAACACCAGCTGGAAAACTCTACATTGTTGCCACCCCCATCGGCAACCCAAAGGACATCACACTGCGCGCACTGGATATCCTGAAAAATGTCGACGGAGTCATCTGCGAGGAATACCGCCAGGGCAACCGGCTGTTAAACAAGCTGGGCCTTGAAAAAGAGCTGATTCCCCTCAACGAACACAACGAAGACCAGGAAGCACATCATATCATCACACGTATGGCTGATGGAGAAACCCTGGCGTTGATCTCCGATGCCGGCACACCCGTTTTTGCTGACCCAGGACAGCGCCTATTAGAACTGGCCTACCAGATGAATATCCCTGTCTCCCCGATACCTGGGCCAGCTTCCTTAATGGCAGCTTTATCCTTATGCGATTTCTCGATCGACCGTTTTCTATTCGCTGGCTTTCCACCCAGGAAGACCGAACATAGGTTGGGTTTCTTACGTAAGTTATCCCACGAATCAGTCCCTGTCGTCCTAATGGATACACCCTATCGGCTGACCAAATTACTGACTGAAGCAGAGTCCGTATTTGGCAAAAACCAGGACATCCTGCTGGCCTGTGATTTAACTCAAAAAAAAGAAGCGGTCTTCAGAGGCAAAGTGCGAGACATCCTACCCGCCATTTCCGGTCAAAAACGCGAGTTCATTCTAATCGTTAACCTGAACAAACATCGACAGGAGCGTTGACATGGTAATGGGCCAGTTATTCATTCGCGACAGAACACTCCATCTGCCGACCTTTTTGCCAGATGCGACATCCGGTTATGTTCGGGCAGTTGATTCCCGAGACCTGGAAGGGGTCGGTATTCAAGCTGTCGTGATGAACACCTTCCACCTGATGCAAAAACCAGGCTCTAGCACCATACAGGCATTCAAAGGTTTGCACCGCTTTGCTGGTTGGCCCAACCTAATTATTACGGATTCGGGTGGCTTTCAGGCCTATTCACTCATCCACCAGTCAGAGAAATTTGGCACAATCACCGACAGAGGAATTATCTTCCGACCAGAAGGTAGAGATCGGAAGGTTATCCTTACGCCGGAAAAGAGCATCCAGTTACAAATCAGCTTTGACAGTGATGTGGTTATTTGCCTGGATGACTGCACACACATCGATGCACCCAGGGCAATTCAAGAACAATCTGTGAAACGCACTATCGACTGGGCTCAGCGTTGTAAAACCGAATACCTGCATCAAATTGAACAACGCCAGATTGAAGAGAGTGCCCGCCCATTAATATTTGCTGTGATACAGGGCGGCGGCATTCATGATTTCCGAAAAAAATGTGCTGAGGCTTTGCTCGAGATCGGCTTTGATGGGTTTGGCTATGGCGGTTGGCCCCTGGATGGAGACGGTAATTTGTTGGAGGATATGATAACCCTGACGAGGGCATTGGTGCCTGATAAATACCCCATGCATGCCCTGGGAATTGGCCACCCGATCAATCTGATGAAAACTTATCGTCGTGGTTATGACATTTTTGATTGTGCACTCCCGACTCGGGATGCCCGCCATGGCCGATTGATGCGATTTACTTGTCCAACCAACACGCGACTGACGGGCAGTGATTGGATGGAGTATGTTTACATCCAGGATAAGAAATACATCAAAGATCAACGGGGAATATCGGAATTTTGTGATTGCCCTGTTTGCGATCATTACAGCATTGGCTATTTACATCATCTTTTTAAGACTGGTGACTGGCTCTACAAACGGCTGGCAACCTTACATAACCTCCGCTTTATGACCCAACTGACAGAACGGTTACCCAATAATGACGTATGAAACCCAACTGGCGGCACTTGTCAGAAAGGTTAGCGCCAACAAGAAATACCACGCCATTTCCCCTGACCTGGTTACAAGACTCAGCAAAGAAGCACTCAGTCAGGGCCTATCGGGGAAGTTGGCGCTAAAGACAGTACGCAAGAAATTGCACCAGGTGGGCGGTGCTTATTTTCGGCGCCAAATCAATTACCAGAGTGCCACCAACCAACTGGAGATGCTGCCAGCAGACATTAAATCCAGTGCCATAAAAGCATTTTGCATCAAACACATGCAGACCCATGCATCGACAGCGGAACGCCTGCCGATCCTGGAAACTTTTTATCACACCTGCCTTGAAGCAATCGCACCCATCACCAGCGTTCTCGACCTGGCCTGCGGACTAAACCCCCTGGCAATACCCTGGATGCCGCTGTCAGACATCATGACTTATCAATCCTGTGACATTTACCGCGACATGATGTCATTCATCCAATCCTTTTTCCAGCATGTCAACGTCGACGGGCATGCGCAGACCTGTGATGTGATTGGAGACCTTCCAAAGAGCAAAGCACAAATCGCCTTTCTGCTCAAATCAATTCCCTGTCTCGAACAAATTCAAGCTGCCATTGGTCCCCAGCTGCTGACAGAAATAGAAGCAGATCATATCCTGGTCTCATTCCCGGTGCGGAGCTTAGGCGGCCGCCAAAAAGGGATGTTGGATTTCTACAGGGATCATTTCTGCCAATTGACCTCTGGCACCCCATGGACTATCCAGGAGTTCATTTTCGACACTGAACTGGCATTCTTGGTAAGCAAATGAGTAAAAAACCGATCGACACCAAGGAATTTGCTACCAAAATACTCAATTCGAAGAAATACCGTCACCTGGGTCTGAATCGGTCTACAATTAACGATCTTGTCCACCGTGAAGCACAAATCCAATCATCAGACAAAGCCATATTTAAAACTGTCCGGCGGAAACTGCACAATATCGTGGCACCATATCTGGGTGAACCAAATTACGCAAGTCTTCTTGAAAGACTATCTGAAATCCCGGAAACATCGCCCCAGTCAGAACAAATCCTGTCTTTTTGTCTTGATGTTCTTTCAGAACATGCCTCAACAGCAGAGCGAATCCCTCATATGAGCGCATTCTATGAACAACTCTTTCAAAGAACCGGTAAGCCTGAGAGGCTGATGGACCTTGCTTGTGGTCTCCACCCACTTTCCTTCCCCTGGATGGGTCTGCCGATTACTGTAAAATATCATGCTTACGATATCATCCAGGTACGCATCGATTTCATCAACCATTTCTTCCAGAAATTGGGCCTGGCACCTTACGCAGAAAATCGGGATATCCTCGTAGATCCACCTGATTACCATGCCGACCTGGGCATTTTTTTTAAAGAAGCCCATCGCTTCGAAAAGAGGCAGCCAGGTTGTAACCGATCCTTTTGGGAGCGCTTAAATGTTGACACACTGGCTGTTTCACTCCCTGCTCACGATCTGTCAAACACTCACAGCCTCATAGAGCCCCACCGCAGGTTGATAGAGAATAATCTGCCTGGTCATAGCACGGTCACAGAGCTGTTAATTGAGAATGAAATTGTCTTTTTGATTGATCACCCGGGTTAAATATCTATGAGTAAAAATACTGAATCCAGGCTACACGAAAGCATTATGCGATTCTCCGAAATCCTGTCACCTCAAGAGATCAGGGAAATTATTGCCATCCAGGATCAGCCTTTGCCCACTGGCATACGCATTAACCCCCTGAAATCGGATCCACACCTGAAGATCAAAGATTTGGCGTCTCGCTACGGCTGGTGTGTCCAATCTCTACCCTACTGTGAGAATGGCTGGACAATTCAACAATCAATCGTCTCCCCCGGGTTAACCATAGAGCACCGCATGGGTCAGTATTATATCCAGGATGCGGCCTCGATGGTTCCGGTAAGCTTATTTAATTTAGAAACGCCACAACCACTGGTTTTAGATTTAGCAGCATCCCCTGGGGGTAAAACCACACATCTGATCGACAGGACAAATGACCGGGGATTTATCCTAGCCAATGATGCCAGCAAAGGGCGTATCCCGGCTTTGCGGTCTGTGCTCGTCAACTGGGGAGCAGCAAACACTATTGTGACCAATTTTCCCGGCGAAAAGTTCGGTGCCTGGTACCCTGAGACCTTCGACCTGGTCTTGCTGGATGCACCCTGCAGCATGGAAAACCTGCGGCCAGCCCCCAATCACCCTTTGCGAGAGACAACACAAACTGAGCGATCAAGATTGCAGGAACGCCAGATAAACCTTCTCATCAGTGGGTTACAAGCGCTAAAAATCGGTGGGCAAATCGTCTATGCCACCTGCTCTCTGGCGCCAGAAGAAGATGAGGCAGTAATCGACACCACTATTCAAAAATTCCCCGATGCATTAAAAATACTGGATGTGTCCGAAAAAGTTCCCAATGGGATACCCGGGTTGGCAGAATTTAATCATCAGACCTTCCATAAAGACCTGGCTGGCAGCTTACGGCTGTGGCCCCACCTGACAGGTATGTCCGGGTTCTTTTGCGCCCTGATGCAAAAAACAGCTCCTGTAAAGGTCCATACGGAACCCGCACCCAGCCGGGACTTTTCCAGGACAGATTTGGGAAAGGTCTCTGAAGAACTTCAAAATGAAATCTTTGAGTTTATTCTATTGACCTATGGTTTTGAGTTGTTAAAGATAACCACAGACCAAAACCTCGCATTATTCCAAAGACACGATCAGCTCTTTTTAATTCCAAAACGGTACCTGGAACATTTCATCAACCTGCCATATACATGGATTGGTTTGTCAATCGGTCATTGGAACGATCAGATCTTGACCCCCTCCCATGAGTTTATCAGTCGTTTCGGGCACCTGTTCACAAGAGGAATAATCCAGATCGACCACGACCTGATTGCACAATGGTGCAGTGGACGGGATATTCGCCACCCTGAAACAGACCTGCAACCTGTTGGTCAATATTTGCTGGTCACGGATAAATCGAGGCGAAATCTCGGTTTAGGGAAACTACTATCAAAACGGCTCAGGAATATGCTCCCCCGGCAATCAATTTAAATATTCGATATAATCACCTTGCTCAAAATTTCCTTGGGCATAGACGCCATGATACGCATCGGGCAACAACTTGGTAACTTCCAGCATAATGGCATCCGTTACTGCCTGTATAACCGCCTTGTCCTTCTTCTGACCGTTGAAATCAATGCGAAAGAGGTCTCCCACCCGAATTTTCATGGGCGTTCGCTTCAATCGCTTGAAATTTTCGTTAAAATCTTCATGACCATAAAAAGCCATTGGCATGATCGGCACATCATACATGCTAACCAGTAAAGCAATTCCTGGTTTGCCCCGAATCATGCGACCGTCCTCAGACCGGGTGCCCTCCGGGGCCACGGCCAAAATCATACCTTCCTTGAGTGCTTTTTTAGCTTTCTGAAAGGCTGAAAAATCAGCAGTATCACGATCGAGGGGGATGCCGCCCCATAAATTGAATAAAAACCGATGAAACAGGTTATCCCAGGCCTCTTTTTTAGCCAGGCCAGTTGTAGGACGGGGGTCCAGGTGTGTGATAATAACCGCTGGTTCAAGAAAATTGATATGGTTAGCCACCGCCAGCAAGGGCCCTTTTTGAGGGACCTTTTCCAGTTCTGTTGAATCAATATCCAATAAAATGTGCGTGATGATTTTTAGAATTTTGTTAACCACAAACCTCAGAACGTTTTTCATGCACACACCATTTCCAGCTTTTGCCTGAGCACTTCAACATCCAGCGCGTCCCCAGCTTCACAAATTGTTTCTCCATCAGCATGAACTGGCAGGGTGCCTTTGAGGGCTTTCACCTTGATGACCCGCCCGGATGGCATTTTTATAGCAGGGTGGTTTTCCTGGGTGCCGCTCATTACCTTGGGAAAAAGACCCAGCACCTGAAGCCGGGTGACCTGATGCGCAATACATAAACTAAGCAACCCATCTTCGGATGAGGAATGGGGCGCGAACATAAAAGAGCCGCCCATTCGCTGACCATTCATGATTGACACCAGCAAACAGGGCTGTTCGATCGTCTCACCATCAATATCAATCTCGACAATAGGCGCATCAAAATAAAGAAATATCGTTTTAAGCGCGGCAATCAGATACGCTGGCACACCACTGATAAATGGCGGTAATTTAGCGGCTTCAAATCCCACCACGGTATCAAATCCAATCCCCACACCATTCCCAAAATAGCGCCCCTCAGGGAAGTTTCCGCCCTTAAGGAAGCCGATGTCAATTTTTCTGGTTACCCCATTGACCAGGATTTTACAGGCCGATTCAAGATCTTGAGGTACCCCCATCCCGAATGAAAAATCATTGCCTCTGCCAACTGGCAGCACAGCCAGTTTGGCGGTCAATTGAGAGCCATTACAGGCCTTCATCAACCCATTGATAACCTCATTAGCTGTCCCATCACCTCCCACGGCCACCACCGTCTCATACCCATTCGACCCTGCTTCTTCAGCCAGGCCAATAGCATGTCCTGGAAAGGTTGTCATGATCAAATCATAATCTATTCCCAATGATGCCAGATAACCTTCAATCTCCGGAATGGCCTTTTTTGCTGCACCTTTACCTGCAACCGGGTTGACAATAATACAATGTCTGTTCAAGTGAATCTCCTGTCTGTATACCTGTAAGCATTAACCCAGAATGATCTTTGAAGTTACAAAATAATAACATAATCTCTTAAATCCACAAC
>PWSY01000164.1 GCA_003563055.1 Anaerolineaceae bacterium
CCTGGCTGTGACCCACCGCAAACTTAACACCCAATGCCGTCCCATAATCGATAATCTGCATAACGCCATCAACTTCCGGGGCAAGCGTGATCATCCTCACCAGGCCGCTTTCCAGCCAGGGGGTGTATTCCGCAGGGTCTGCCGGTCGGATGTGCGCGCCAGGTTGGGCACCCTTCGAGGGATGGGCCAAATTTGGGCCTTCCAGGTGAATGCCCAGCACCCTGGCGCCTGTCTCGCTCTGGCGATAGGTACGGACACACTCGATGGCAAAATCAATCGCCTCTTTTGACGCCGCCACCGTGGTTGGTAGAAAACTGGTCACGCCCCTGGACGCAAAAAATTCCGCCATGTGATCCAGGGCAGCATGCTGCGCGTCCATCGTATCCGACCCGGCCCCACCGTGCACGTGAACATCGATCAAACCGGGCACCACCCACATCCCATGGGCATCCAAACGAGGGATTTCGGTCGAAAACTGGGTTGTCGCTGCCAGCGCAGCAATTCGCCCATCTGAAACCAGGATGGCATGTCCTGCTGGTACTGGAGCAGGCGTTAGGATGTTTCCATTGATGATCAAGGTTTGCATGTTGGTTTCCGATACTTTCAATAATCAGGGCAGACTCAGATTTTTGCGCTGATTGTCTACCCAAAAACAGTCAATGCTATGCGAATATTTCTTTCTCGCTCCCTGACTGCGTCTACCAATCATAAGGCTTTGGGGGCCGATAGGATTGGGTATTCAGCAACCAGGCCAATAGCGCCGCTTTGAGTTTTTCAAACATACCTTGTGCTTTTTCTTCCCCAACCAGGTTTTGATACTCGTTTGGGTCGGTTTCCGTATTGACCAGCACAAATCCCGGCCCTTCAGGGTAGTGAATTAACTTCCAGGAACCATGGGAAACGCCGCAGTTGACCGTCCCCTGCTGGTAGTTACGCCCATTCTCAAATTCATAATGAGCGAATTGCCTTGGGTGTCCTTCCAGGTCACCTTTCAAAACACCTGCCATGGAAACACCCTGCACCTGTGAAGGGACCTGCATGCCCAGCCAACCTAATAGGGTCGGCAGCAAGTCTTCATGTTGGGACAACCCCAAAAATGAACGCCCAGCCTGGTCTTGCCCAGGAAGCCTGACAATCAAGGGCACATGCAGCAGGGAATCGTATAGCCACAAGCTTTTTCTAATCAATCCATGATCCCCGTTATAATCCCCATGGTCACTGGTGAAAATGATCAACGTTTGTTCTAGTAAGCCTTTTTCTTTTAACAAGGTGATAATACGCCCGATATGATGATCGATGTGGGATATCATCCCATAATAAGCCGCGATCATCTTTTGGTACTCCTCTGGCAGCATGCCCTTCAGATGATGGTAGCAGGTCGGCAAATGGTCATTTTCCCCCTCCTGAAATGCAGGCAGCGGGATGGTATCCGGGGGGTACATGCTGGCATAGGGTTCCGGCGGGTTCCAAGGATGATGCGGGTCTACAAAAGAACACCAGGCAAAGAAGGGTTCACCTTTGACCTCACAAGAGTCAACAAAGTCAATGGTGCGATCCGCGATCCAGGCTGTCTGGTGTAATTCCTCCGGTACAGGCGAGGTATAGATGGCATTCAACCGTCCTGGTCCAAGGTCAGGCAAAGGGTTGATACGGGCACCCTCCACACTGTTATCAAGCACTGCCTGGTAGTGTTCTGGATGTTCGGACCGGATCCAGTCCAAGTATTCACCGACCAGGTTGTCTTCTGTGATATGGAAATACTCAAAGCCGTAATAGGGTTTCGAATGATCTAACTTTTCAGCATACAGGCTGGTTTCAGGTTCAAAATGTGCTTTCCCGAATAATCCGCAAGAATATCCCTCTGCCGATAAAAGACCTGAAAGCGTCTGATGTTCATCTGGCAGAGAATAACCATTTTCCCAGGTGCCATGGGTTCTAGGATACAAACCTGTCAGAATTGAACATCTCGCCGGCGTACACATCGGGTTAGAGCAACGATGGTTCAAGAAATCGATCCCTTCACCTGCCAGTTGATCGAGATGGGGGGTTTTTACGATTGGGTTATGATGACACCCCAGGGTGTCAAAGCGTTGCTCATCTGTGGTTATCAAAAGGATATTGCGTGGTTTTTTGTCCAATGTATTTGCTCCCAGGTTTGATTATGAGTGCCTTCTCTAAGTTAACCCTCTAAAGCCATCAACTTTTCGATCTTCGCCACATGGATTCCCCCGGCAAAGCGCATATCCAGCCAGTGCCCGGCAACCACAGCCGCCTTTTCTGGTAAGATCAACCAGCCCCCCATGCAAAGCACATTGGCATCATTATGTTCCCGGTTCATGACCGCAGAAAAAACATCATGACAGAGGCCAGCCCGAATGCCCCGAATTTTGTTGGCGGCCATTGCCATACCATTGCCCGTGCCACAAATCAAGATGCCACGGTCATATTTTCCGCTTAACACGCCCTCACACACCATCCTGGCAAAATCAGCATAATCCACCGGTTCAAGTGAATGACAACCCACATCATCCATTTGGTAACCTTTGGTGCTCAACACCTTTACCAAATGCTGTTTTATCTCAAAACCCTTGGTGTCATTTCCAATGCCTACTTTCATCCTGTTGCTCCTTTTGGGGAATATCATACGAGATATTTCCCCGGTATTGATTATTTTTGTCTTCCTGCTTATAATTAATAAATCAAGTTGATTTATTAATAAGTTTATCATACATTGGTAATAATTACGATATCTATTGCTAATCAACCAACCAACGAATGGAGACCATCATGCAAAACATCCCAGATTTTCTGACCATCCCAGCCGCCGAGCTTCCAAAACATAGCAAAGTCCCCGTGACGATCTTGCCTGATCAGGAAGCCCTATTTACCCATTTCGCCCGAAGTATCGCCGACGAGATCAAAACCAACAACCAAAAAGAGGCACCAACCCGTCTGATCCTGCCAGTCGGACCGGTTGGCGGCTATCCGTATCTCGTTCGCATGACTAATGAAGAGCACATCAGCTGGAAATCGGTATACTGCTTCAATATGGACGAATACTGTGACTGGCAGGGCCGCGCCATTCCCATGACCCACCCGCTCAGTTTCAAGGGCTTTATGTTCCGCCAGGTCTATGAGAAGATCCTGCCAGATTTACGACCGCCTGAGTCACATTTCCACTTCCCAGACCCGCTCAACCTCGACAAGATCAGCGAGGATATCCAACAAGTAGGCGGCGTTGATACCTGCTATGGCGGGATTGGCTATCATGGGCATGTCGCCTTTAATGAAC
>PWSY01000140.1 GCA_003563055.1 Anaerolineaceae bacterium
ATATTCATTATAATTTAAGCAGATTGCTTTATTAGAAAAGGAAATGAGCATGAACGACTACAAAGGACTGCATGCGTTTATCCTGGCAGCCAAAGCGGCCACTTATATCGGCGATGGGCCATCTGTGGGATCATCCCAGCCAGGGTCACATAACCTCACATACCAGGCAGGTCCCTTTGAATACCTGGACAGTTATTTTGGTGGGAGCGATTTCATTGGCGAGGAAATCGTCTTTGAGCATAATGCTCCTGTTTGGGGAATGAATTATTACGGCTACATCCTCAAACCAGGGCAGATTTCAGCAGCTGAGGTCGGTGCATTGCTCAAAATCAGCCTGGCCCGTATGTATGCTGAAGGGCGCTTCCTGGGCGGGTGGCGACATCAACAGGATGGATTGCTGTACATTGACACCTCCCAAGGGGATTGGACCCGTTTTTCTGGGCGTGAATGGGTTGAACAGGACGGCGAAACCGTTTATGAGCTGCTTTACCACGGCGGGCTGATCAGCTGAACATTCATCATCGTATATTATAACCACTGGAAAACAGAGAACTTGACTTCAAACACGCCTGGCCAATAATGATATAATTACCTCTGGAAACCCACCCTAAAAAAGAAAGGTTACGATGAGTTGTTGCTGTCATGAAAAGAAAATTATTGCCACAGAGAAGGCCCCAAAAGCTATTGGCCCGTATTCTGTTGGCGTGAGTACCGGATGTTTGGTTTTTACAGCAGGGCAGCTGGGCATTGACCCAGCCAACGGTGACCTGGTTGAAGGGGGGGTTCAGGCACAGACCAAGCAAGCATTAATTAATGTCAAGGCCATCCTCGAGGCTGCTGGAAGCGGCATGGAACATGTCGTCAAAGTCACGGTCTTCTTGCAGGATATGGGTGAATTCGGGTTGATGAACGAAGTCTATGGCACATTCTTCGGAGAAAACGCTCCTGCCCGTTCTGCAATCCAGGCAGCGGCCCTCCCCAAAGATGCCGCCGTTGAAATTGAGGCTGTGGCGCTCATGCCCTGTGACTGTGAAAACTGAAAACCAGCATAAAGAAAAAAGCAGCCTTTTCGGGCACAAATTCTGAGATTAACGATTTTCAAGCTTGCGTGGCAATCTTGCCGGCCATGTCCCCTATATTGTTTTAATACTGGGGTTGGTAGCGGTTGTGTGGTAAAACCACCTGTGTGATATATCAACCTGACGAAAAAATGCCTATAAAAGTATCCATTATCATCCCCTGCTATAATGAACGCAATACGATCCGGTTGCTTCTGGACGCTGTGTACACGCAAAGCTACCCACTGGATGCTATCGAAGTCATTATCACGGACAGTGCCTCAACAGATGGTACACCATCCGTAATCGCAGCCTGGCAGCAAAAACACCCGCACCTGCGCATTCATGTCGTTGAACAGCCCATTCGGAGCATTCCTGCTGCACTCAACGCAGCCATTCAAGCCTCATCCGGGGAGATCATCGTCCGGCTGGATGCCCACTCAAAGCCCAACCCGGATTATGTCGAGCGATGTGTCACTGCGCTTTCGCAGGGCCGAGGGCAAAATGTGGGCGGCGTATGGGATATCCGCCCTGGCCGCGATCATTGGATCTCTCGCAGCATTGCAGCAGCTGCCGGGCACCCAATCGGTGTGGGTGATGCCCGCTATCGTTTTAGCAATCAGCCAGCCTATGTTGACACAGTCCCCTTCGGTGCGTTTAAGCGCACACTGGTTGACCAAATAGGCTTGTTTGATGAATCCTTATTAACCAATGAAGACTATGAGTTCAATACACGTATCCGACAGCAGGGCGGTAAGATCTGGTTTGACCCGCAGATCCGTTCCGTTTATTACGCACGCAGCAACCTTAAAGACCTGGCAAAGCAATACTGGCGGTATGGTTTCTGGAAACTGCAAATGCTGCGCCGTTACCCAAGCACGCTGCGATGGCGTCAGGCTCTGCCACCCCTGTTTATCGTTACCCTACTCCTTTTAATGCTCTTATCCCCTTTTTTCGTGCTGACCTTATGGGCTTTGATCACTGTTCTGGGTGTCTACATTTTTATCCTGCTGCTGGCCGGGGTACAGCTGGGCATAAAACATAAAGCGATGGCACTCTGCGTTGGTGCACCTCTGGCGATTGCGGTTATGCATTTTTCATGGGGCGCAGGTTTCCTTTGGGGACTTTTCCGTCCCCAAAAGCAAAATTAAGGTTAAAATAAGCGATATGCCGCTTCAAACCCAACCCAAAAGATGGCAGTTACAAACTTCAGAACGAGTGGCGATTCTTCTGCTGGGAGATTTTCTCATGGCAGGCGCAGCATTATTCCTGGCACTCTACATCTGGGCCGCCGGGGATGCCTGGATGCAATTCTCCATGGAATTCATTGTTGACCGCCCGCCATTCTGGTTTTTCTTATTACCTTTCTTCTGGATCATTTTATTGGTAGAACTTTATGATGTTCACCGAGCCAATAAATTCCGTGAAATCCTCAAAGGAATTGGCCTGGCGACCTTAATTTGTGCGCTGATTTACCTGTTGTTTTATTTCACTTCTGCACCAGGCTCTTTACCCCGTCGCGGGGTATCCTTCTTCATCATCTTTGCAGCGCTGTTTACGCTTTTATGGCGCTTAATCTATATCCGCCTATTCACAGCACCCCATCTATTAAGGCGTGTGCTGATCGTTGGGGCTGGCAAAGCCGGAGAAACGATCGTCGATGTCATCGCCGAACAATGGCCGCCTCCTTTCAACATTATCGGGTTGATTGATGACGACCCCCAAAAACAAGGAACAAAGGTTGGCAATTTTACGGTGCTGGGAAACAGCACAAAGCTGCTCAAATTCATCCAAGACCTGCAGATAACAGACCTGATCCTGGCCATAAGTGGTGAAATGAAAGGGGACATGTTCCAGGCCATTTTAACCGCCCAGGAGATGGGGATCAACCTGACTCCTATGCCGCAGGTGTATGAAGAAATCCTGACCAGGGTCCCCATTTTTTTGCTGGAGGCTGAATGGATCGTCCGCTCTTTTGTAGAAAAAACACATAACTCCGTTCTTTACCACCTATCCAAAAGTTTGATCGATTTTTCAGGCGGCCTGATTGGTACACTCGTCATGTTGTGTTTTTTTCCCTTCATCAGCCTGGGCATTATTCTCGAATCGGGGTTTCCCATCTTTTTCATCCAGGACCGCCTTGGTCGAGGAGGGCAATCCTATAAAATAATCAAATTCCGTACAATGGAACGGGATGCCGAAAAGGATGGTGAACCAC
>PWSY01000180.1 GCA_003563055.1 Anaerolineaceae bacterium
TCGCGGGCCTGATAAAGACGCCAAAGTATGACGAGGCTGAATAGTACTATCCCAATAATAAGATGAGGGAGAAACTTATTGGGAAGTTTGGCGCCCTTTTTATACAATCCGGCTGCAGCCAGGCATCCGAACCCAGCCAGAGTGATCCATATACCAGCTACATTCAGGCTGATGCCAGCCAAATAAAATATCTGCGCCAGCAGGATGATAATCGCCAGGCTTACACCCAAAATCTGGGTGAGAGAGACCATGGGGTCCTGTTTGCGTTTAACCAACCAGGTCCACCAGGCAAGGCCGGGCAGGAGCATTGTGGTCAATGCCAGAAAGGTCACAGCTATTAACCTGCCTCCATTTTCAAAATTAGAGGATTTGGCTTGTTGAGTGCTAGATAGGTCAGATAATCCTGTTTTGGACGTAAAACAGATGTGGGTGGCTGTGATAATCTATCCATTAGGAATAGGTTATGAAATAATTCCGGATACTTATTCATGTCTAGTTCTAGCTGCAGGTTAGTCTGCGCCATCCAGTTCATTATCAAGAGCCTTTGATGCTCACGCAACTTCCAGGATATTCAAAAAATCGGCCAGCAGCCCATAGGCCGTTGTTTCTGGGCCAGGGTCGCATTCTAAAATACCTAACCCGGGTAACACATCCAGTTTGAATTGACAGAAGGAGCTGGTGCCATTTACGCTGTAAAGGGGTGACTCTGGCCCCACCCGTTGAGGGGCAACCGAAGCGTTAACTTGATTGCCAAGGCGTTCCGCCATACAAACAAGTTTCCAGCGTTCGCCAGCAACCTTTGCAGATTCGATCATAGCCTGGGTGAGCCCGCGGATTCCAGCGCGGTCAACCTGTTGGGGTTTAAGGGGAATGCCCATCAGCACGGTAACCAGGGCAGCGACTTTGATTGCCGCGTCCCAACCATCGATATCGTTGCTGGGGTCCGTTTCTGTGATGCCAATAGACTTACCGTAGTCGATGGCTTCTTCCAAGGATTGACCATTTTCCATCATCTCCAGCAGCAAGTTGGTGCAAGAATTCAAGATCCCTTCAAAGCCGTGTAGGTTGGCACCCACCAGCGGTTGTCGAAACAAGGCAAAGACAGGGGCACCATCCATTACTGCAGACTCAAACAGGAAACGCACGCCCTGTTTTGCTGCCAGCGCAGTCAGTTCCTGGTAACCGTGGACGACCGGACCCTTATTGGCAGTGATCACATGCATTCCTTTTTGAAGCGCGGTTTGAAGGTATTTTATTGCTGGTTGACCGGTTTGAGGATTAACCGGGGTCGTCTCGAATAAGAAATCCGCCGGGCATGCGTCTATAAACGCGATCGTGTCTGCAGGTGTATCTGTTGTGCTCAGCGTATTAAGCCTTTTGCCTGATTCCAGGGTTTCAAATACGGCAGGCAGGTGCAGTCCTTCGGGATTGATGGCCTGGCCATGGGTCCCGGTTGTGATGCCGGTCACAGTAACCGACAGACCATAGCGAGAGGCCAGTTCTTTTTCTTTTCTTAATAGGAGCTTTGCGAAGGCTTTCCCAACATTGCCAAAACCCACCAATGACAGCCGATAATTTCTGGTCATAAGATGATTGTCCTTTTCATTAATCTGATATCCCTAATTTAACCATAAAAGTTACTACTCAGCCAATCCTGCTGGTGAAGAGGTGGGGGGGTTGTGTGGCGGCTCCGCTGCCACACAACCCCCCCGATTCCCCTACAGCCTAAATAATCATAAACCGGTTTGTTTTTGCGTGATAGGCTTTGCTAAGGATGTGATATCCCACAGGATAAGCATATCGGATTAGAATGGAGGTATGTCAAACCAAAGTAAACGAATTTTATTATGTGATATTGATGGCACGCTGATGGATTCAAGTGGTGAGGGAACCATCAGTATGAGTCGGGCATTGCAGGATGTTTATGGCCTCACCGGCCCGATTGAAGATTATGATATGGCTGGCAAGACCGATTGGCAAATCATCACCGAGTTGATGCAGCAGGCCGGGTTGGATGATGAGACTATTGAAGCGTCACGCCCAGCTGCTTTTGCAGCCTATGCGCGGCATGTAGAGATCGCCGCCCCAAGTTTTAATATGCGGTTGTTGCCCGGAGTAACATCATTATTGGCGCAATTAACCGCGGACTCAGCTTTTATTCTGGGCCTGGTGACCGGTAATACACGGGAAGCTGTACCATACAAGCTGCAATCGGTGGGGATTGATCCAGGACTCTTTAAATTTGGTGCTTTTGGCAGTGAGCATATCGATCGCAATACCCTGCCCTCACTGGCGCTGTATCGGTTAAGCCAGATGATGGGTTCTCCGGTGCAACCGGAGTCAGCCATGGTCATTGGGGACACGCCGCGAGATGTTGATTGTGCCCGGCATGCCGGGCTGAAGGTGTTGAGTGTGGCTACAGGTCAATTTGATCGAGAGGCCTTGGCACTGCACAATCCGGATTATCTCCTGGATGATCTATCTAACACAGCCGAGATAATGGAAATCCTGAGCCAGTACTGATTTTTAGTTTCCGGTTATTCCTGTCAGCTTATCCTGTACATTACACCTGAAACTGGCCCAAGTTCTAGATCCCAACCCGTGGCTGTCTTGTTAATTTCGGAAACATTGACCCCAGTGATGATTTTTGGCTTGATTTGCATCAGATCTTCAGGCAATTCAAGACTCACCGCTCGATTAGAAGGGTTGAGCGCAACCAGCATTTTTTGCCCTTTTTTCATCATGGAATAAACAAATGGCAAAGCACCGTTCTCTGCGTAAACCACTTCAAAGTGCCCATCTGCATTCAGGGCGTCGAGTTCATGTCGGGTTTTAACCAATAAACGGACATAGTTCAGAAGTGAGTGGGGATCCTTTTCCTGATCTGCCACTGTTGGACGATCTGAAGAATTATCAATAGGAAGATAGAGGTCTTTTGCTGGTGCTTTGGAAAAGCCGGCATTTACCTCATCAGACCATTGCATGGGGGTCCGTGAACCGGTGCGCTGAAATCCCCCTTCTTTGGATGGCAGCTCGATGAATTGCATTCCGATCTCATCACCATAATAAATAAATGGGGTGCCGGGCATTGTCAAAAGAAATAGAAAAATCAATTTCATCATCGCTTGGCTTCTGCCATTGGCAATGCGTGGGGTTTCATCATGGTTGCCACTGATTAGCGCAATGTATCCCCGATCTTGAATGGCTTCCA
>PWSY01000116.1 GCA_003563055.1 Anaerolineaceae bacterium
AAACATTGGTTGTCCTGGATTTCGGTTCGCAATATTCACAACTGATCACACGACGTGTGCGGGAGGCTCAGGTTTATGCAGAGCTGGTGCCCTGGAATGCGTCCAAAGAAATGATCTTGGAGCTTAAGCCCGCGGGTTTTATCCTTTCTGGCGGTCCGTATTCGGTTTATGAGCCAGATGCCCCAGCCCTGCCAGAGTTAATCCTTGCTTCTGGGCTTCCCGTGCTTGGTATTTGTTATGGCATGCAGACCTTAGTGCAAACCCTGGGGGGCGTGGTCATACCGGCAGGGAAGCGGGAATATGGTCTGGCCGTCTTGGAGAACATCCGGCCTTCAATGCTGATAAGTGTAAACGATAACCCACATGTCTGGATGTCACATGGAGACCGGATTGAGCAGATGCCGGGTGGTTTTGAGGTTATTGCCAGCACTGCGAACAGCCTCTACGCTGCCATTGCTGACGAGGGGCGAGGCTATTATGGCCTGCAGTTCCATCCAGAGGTTCATCATACACCTGCGGGAAAATCTATTATAAAGCGTTTTATTCGTGAAGTTTGTGGCTGCCGTGGCGATTGGACCCCTCAGTCGATGATTGCCCAGGCCATCAATCAGATTGCAGGGCAGGTGGGTGACTCGCAGGTTTTATCCGCAGTGAGCGGAGGTGTGGATTCGAGTGTGGCCACCGCATTGGTTCAAAGGGCGGTGGGTAGTCAGCTCACGGCCATATTTGTGGACACGGGTTTTATGCGGGAAGGTGAAAGTGATTGGGTAGAACGAGCTTTCCGTCAGAACCTGGGTGATCATCTGATCATTATGAATGCCAAAGAGACTTTCTTTAGACGTTTATCGGGTGTTACTTCACCGGAAGAAAAAAGGCGCATCATCGGAGAGATTTTTATCCGTCAGTTTGAATCTACTGCCTTAGAACTTGGCAAGCCACCCTTTCTGGTGCAGGGGACCATCTATCCGGATGTGATTGAATCTAAAGCACCTGAGCAAAAACAAGCGCATACGATCAAAACCCATCATAATGTTGGCGGCTTACCGGAAGAGATGGAATTTAGACTGGTCGAACCATTACGTTTTCTATTTAAAGATGAGGTGCGTCTTGTGGGTGAAGCATTGGGTTTACCACCTGAGCTGGTGTGGCGTCAGCCCTTCCCGGGACCAGGCTTAGCCGTGCGTTGTCTTGGCGAATTGACACTTGAGCGGGTTGAAAAATTACGCCAAGCAGATGCGATATTCACTGATGAATTAGCACAAGCTGGTTTGCTGATCTACAATCATGGCAAGGCTGAAGAAGAAAAAGGCAGCGCGCAAGCATTTGCTGTGTTGTTGCCGGTCAAAGCTGTAGGCGTGATGGGTGACCAACGGTCATACGAGGAGGTGATCGCCCTGAGGGCTGTCACCACTGAGGACTTTATGACCGCAGATTGGTCTCGATTGCCCTATGACTTATTGGCCAGGGTGGCCAACCGGATAGTAAACGAAGTAAAAGGAGTTAATCGGGTGGCCTACGACATCACCAGCAAGCCCCCAGGAACGATTGAATGGGAATAACCAATCTATAGGCTTGAGTTGTTTCAGGCTTGATTTTATAGTAATCCTGAATCCGTAATATAATGTATAGGTGGGGTGATTCCCCAGCGTTACCTGAAACACAACTAATTTCAAGGAGGATCATGATGGATTTTGGAGAAATACTATTAAAAGCCTGGAAAATTATCTGGAAGCATAAGATTCTGTGGTTGTTTGGTGTGCTCGCTGGATGTGGCGCAGCCGGAGGCGGAAGCGGTGGGGGTGGTGGTGGAGGGACCAGCAGCATTCAGTTACCTTTCCAGCAAATGAGCGGTGAGGGTCTCTTTGAGCCATCAACGCAACGTGCATTGAATGATGTGATTGGCTTTTTTACGTCTATCCCGGGGTGGGTGTGGTTATTGATTGGGATCACAGTTGTTGTGTCAATAATTTTATTTTCGATAATCTCGCTGGTTCTTTCTCTGCTATTGGGCACCCTTGGCACCACTGGTGTGATTAAAGGTACCGGGATGGCAGACGAAGCTGATCTGGATGAGAAACCAATCTCCTTCTCAGATATTTTCAGGGAAATCAAACCCTTTTATTGGAAAGTATTCTTGCTTAACCTGGGGTTACGTATTGCTGGCTTCATCTTAGGGCTGTTACTTTTTATTCCAATCATTATTCTGGCAGCCTGTACCTGTGGGTTGGGCATGCTCCTGTTTATACCGATTGGGTGGTTCATCGACCTTCTGGTCAATTTTTCAACGATTGCCATCGTTCAAGAAGAAAAAGACATCTTTGACGGGATCAGTCGTGGTTGGCAGGTTATCACCAAAAATTTAGGGAATGTGTTGTTAATGTTCCTGATCCTCGGTGTTGGACAATTCATCCTGACTGTCATCATTGGCTTGCCTTTGATAATTGTTCCTGTGCCCTTATTAGTCAATCTGTTTGCTACCGGCTTTGAATCCTTTGCAATTGGGCTGATTTTCAGTTTCCTTCTGGCCCTTGTTATTGTGCCCCTGGTTGTGTTCCTGGGTGGTGTTCTGCGTGCTTATGTGCTTTCAAGCTGGACCCTGACCTATCGACGGCTGACTGGTGAAGGCGGCCTTCAACCAACAGTCCTTTTTAACGAGGAAGATGAAGAAGAAAGGGATGCTTCCTGAATGGAAAAATAAAATGTCTTACAAAAAGAGCAAAGGAAGTGTAACCAACAGGCGCCAGGGGCAAATCAGTGTTCCTGGTGCATTCCTTATTTTGCGCATTTTGGTAATCTTATGTGGGTTAACTTGTTTGGGATTGTTTTTTCAACCAGGTGCGTATGCACAGGAAGTGGACACAATCCTTATTCAACCACCTGAGTTAATCGGCTTTCCCAGCTTATCCTTTCAAGTGAAATTGCCAATAATGTCTGGCCAGGCATTGCATGACTTGGATGTGTCGGCGATGTCTGTCTTTGAGGATGAAAATCCTGTCCAGGTTACATCTTTCACTGAAGATTACCACGGTATTCATTTTACGCTGGTGATTAACGGTGGCAGGGAGATGGATCTGCGAGATCATGACGGTGTGTCTCCTTATCAAAAAATGTCCGAAGTATTAATTGATTGGACAGAGTCAAGGGTATTTAGAGGAGAAGATGCCTGGTCTTTGGTTACAAGTGACGGCATTTTGATCCGCAATCAGGCCTTAAACAGTGATTGGGTTGCTGCATTACAGGATTATCAACCCAACTTCCGCAACATGGAGCCTAAAATGGCAAGCCTGGAAGGTGCGATCCAGTTTGCTCAAGAGCGGATGGTGCCTTTTGGGGTTGACAAAGTGCTGCTTTACCTGACGCCACCGCCGACATCCGATCAAATTGACCGGATTAATAACCTGGCATCAGAGGCGCGTTTGCATGGTATCTACGTCAATGTGTGGATGGTTGGTGATGAGATGTTTTTAGACCATGCACGGGGAAGGGCATTAATCAGCCTGGCTGATAGCACTGGGGGTCAGTTCTTTTACTATAATGGGATGGGGGACATCCCTGACCCTAGCGCTTACTTGGATCAGTTGGGTCAGGTTTCCACATTGACCTATCAATCTCGTATTCAAGCAACAGGGACTTATTCCCTGCAGGTTGAGTTAGATTTCGATGATGGTGTAATTGCTGGGAAAAGTGCCCCATTTTATATTGAAGTTCATCCTCCACAACCTGTACTTATCTCACCACCAAGAACCATTACACATGTCCTCTCATCAGAGGATGAATCTATTCCAGGTGGTTATTCATCGGCCCCGATAAAAATTCATTTTATGGTTCAATTCTCGGATAAATATCCCCGTGAAATAGTCATCAGCCGCCTTTATGTTGATGGGCGGCTGGAAAATGAGACATCAGAACCACCGTTTGATATGTTAACCTGGGACACATCAACTGTGCGAGAATCTGGCGAGTATGTGATCCAGGTGGAGGTTTTCGATTCCCTGGGTCTGTCAGCCAGAACCATCCTCTCCCCGGTGCAGATGGATGTCATCCAACCCGAGTCAGAGCCCCAGTTGAGCAGCCAAGAGATTGGCATCACCGTCTCAGGAATATTGCTTGTACTGGCCACGCTGCTCTTCTTGGTATGGCTGGCGCGTCGTTATTCAATGTTTACGTGGATAAAAAACATTCAGGTCAGGGGAACCAGTAAACAACAGTCTGAAGAAGGTCATGTATTTAACAGAGATGTTGACCGGATTACAGCCAGGTTGATTCCGCTGAAGGCATTTGAGCAGGATTATGAAAGGGATGGACTCCAGATAACCCCTTCGAAAACTATTATTGGCAGTGACCGAGACCAGGCGGATATTGTTTGCGGTGATGTGGATATTGCACCACAACATGCTTGCCTGGTTATTGAACAGGGTCATTATTGGATTAAGGATCTTGGGTCCTCATCTGGCACCTGGCTAAATGAAACGGTTGTTGGCACAGAACCTGTACAGGTCAAACCAGGCGACCTGATCTATTTCGGAAATTTAGGATTTCGGTTTACAATAATAGATGATGAAGCACCTTCAAAGGTGGTTGTCACCAATTACGAACCAATTTTATGACAAGAACTGAAGAAGCGCATCTTTTTATTGAAGCACTCAGCCATCCAGGGTTAGCGGGAAAGAAAAATGAAGACCGGTATGGCGTCAGTGCTTTAAAAACAGGGCCTCATCAAAAGACGCCTGCAGTGCTGGCTGTCCTGTGTGATGGGATTGGCGGTCACCGCGCAGGCGAGGTGGCAGCAGAGATGGGTGTTTCTATCATCACGGAAACTATCGAACAGGGTGATGACCGTCAACCATTGAAGCTTCTGTCGAAGGCAATATCCCATGCTAATCAAGCCATATACGAAGCTTCGCAAACCGATTATGGACGAAATGGGATGGGGACGACCTGTGTGTGCGCCTGGGTTATTGGCGACAGGTTATATACCGTCAACTTGGGTGATTCTCGGATTTACCTCTTGCGTGATGGTCATATTGTCCAGCTGACAACTGATCACACCTGGGTACAGGAAGCCCTGGATGCCAAAATTATCACTGATGAAGACTACGCACGCCATCCCAATGCGCATGTGATCCGGCGTTACTTGGGCTCAAAAAAATCCCCCCAGCCAGATTTCAGGTTGTGGTTTTTTGAAGGTGAACAGGATTCGGATGCTCTTAAGAACCAGGGTATGCAACTCAAACCTGATGACATCCTGCTCTTGTGCAGTGATGGGTTGACAGACCTGGTATCTGATGAGGAAATTCGAACTGCCATCATGGATAATCCACTTAAGCTCGCCCCACAGGTGTTGATCGATAAGGCTAACAGCAGAGGGGGGCATGATAATGCAACGGTTGTGGTGATGAAGGTGCCGCCACAATCGGGAACTTATTCTAATGCTGTCCGAAGACGGCGCTGGCTAATGGGGTGTCTGGCCGGTTTTACAGCTATTGCTTTGCTGATCATTATTGTGATCTTTGGCGTGAGATGGCGGGGCAGGATGGTGGATGAGTTGACACCGGTTCAACCAGTGACATATCCCACAATACCGTTACTGACCCCCTCCCCCGTGATATTGTCGCCTACCCTGGGTGCCACGGAAACGATGGAAAGGCCGGTTGACAGACATGACACGGCACCAACCATAACTCCCTGGCCTACCAATACATCGGTGCCGTAAAGGTCATTTTCGGTAGCGGTTTAGCTGAGTGGTGAAAAATCGGGTCATCATTAAACAAGAGTTATCTTGATTGAGGAAAAGATGAGCAAAAAAAGACTAACGCAACAATTACCACAGGATTATCAGCAGGTAGGGCAATTTGATCTGAACGAAAACCAGGGTTTGGCGTTGATTCTTACTTTAACGGGTATTGGGCTTTTGTTTGGTGTGGGATGGCTGCTTCTCAGAAGCCTGGTATTCTTGCGACCAGAATACCTCTCTACGGAAAATATTCTTATCATTACGGGGATGCGTGAATTCTGGCGGAGCATTTTACTGCTGGTTGTCACCTTGGGTCTGATGGTTATCTTGAATGAAAGCATACGGGGGAGTATGTTATGGCTCCTGACAGGTCAAAAGCCAAAGCTCAGCTTCAAGGGATTCTCCACCCATGCATCTGCTCCAGAATGCTATATTCCCCGCAGAGCCTATCTCATCATCAGGTTGACCCCCCTTCTATTGATCACCTTGTTTGGGTTGGCTGCTGTACCCATTGTTTCGTTAAATTTCGTGCCGGGAGTTTTACTTTTGGTTTCGCTGAACTTTGCCAGTGCACTGGGCGATATGGTTATTGCTTACTGGTTACTACGAAAACCCAGTGACATCCTGGTTATGGATTATGGCGATGGGGTACTTGTTTATCATTATGATGAACCTAATGAGTAATTTGGGCTATTATTAATGAAAATACCTCAAGAAGCAACTAAAGAATTTCCTACCGGTTACGGTGTACAACAGGTGCTTGACCTGTCCGAGAATAGAAAAATCCTCGTTTTATTGAGTTTGGCCAGCTTGGGTTTCTTTGTGCTTTCGTGGTTTGTTTTTACCGGGTTGATCCATCTCCTGCGTCCAGATCTCACCTTGGGCGAAGCCCAAATCAGCCTGGTTATCGATGATCCGGGCAGGCTCTTCATCTCGCTGCTAGTCTTTTTGGGGGTTGTTGTTACGATGCTGGTCTTGCATGAAGGCATTCATGGTCTGGCCTTCTGGTTAATTACAGGTAGCAATGTGGTGTTTGGTTTCAAGGGACCCTATGCCTACGCAGCAGCTCCAGAATGGTATATTCCTAAAAACCCTTACCTGGTGGTTAGCCTGGCCCCGTTGTTATTGATCACCTTACTCGGGTTTCTAGCTTTATTGGCTGTACCTGTGCCGTGGATTTTGCCGTTATTATTATTAATCACCATGAATGCCTCTGGTGCCGTTGGCGATATTTATGTCTTTTTTTGGCTATTACGTAAGGATGATGATATTTTAATTCAAGATCATGGGGACCGGATGGTGGTCTTTACACCTGATGGCGATGTGGGTGGGGACTGTCTGGTCGGGTGTTAATACCGACAAACCATGATTGGCTTAGCATAGGGATCATTTTTGAAACGTTATCCGTAGCGGCCTTCAATATATCTTTGCGTTCGCTCGTCGACCGGTTTGGTGAAGATGTCCTCGCCCAGCCCAACCTCGATCAGTTCCCCCTGGAGCAGAAAAGCGGCTGTATCGGCTATCCTGGCTGCCTGCTGGATGGAATGTGGCGCGATCACGATGGTATAGTCACGTTTAAGCTCTTGTAAGGAATTTTCAACTTTTAGTGTAGAGATTGGATCCAACCCTGAGGTGGGTTCGTCCAGCAAGATGATATCAGGTTGCTGGATGATACTACGAGCCAGGCATAGCCGTTGTTGTTGGCCTCCTGAGAGAGAAATGGCTGGTTCATCCAGGCGGTCTTTGACCTCATCCCAAAGGGCTGCCTGGTGGAGGCTGCGTTCAATGCCTTCCTCGAGGATATTGGGGTCACGAATACCAGCCAGTTCATAGCCATAGGTCAGGTTACGGCGGATACTAAATGGCAGGACAACCGGTCGGGCAAATACCATGCCCACTCTCCTCCGCAGGCTGATGGTGTCCAGTTTTTTATTCAGAACGTCTGAGCCATCTAGAAGGATTTTCCCGCTGAAATGTTTTACATCGGCCAGGTCATTCAATCGGTTTATTGCCCGCAGCAGGGTGGATTTTCCGCCACCAGCTGGACCAAAAAGAACGGTCATTTGATTGGCAGGTATGTGCAGATTGATGTTTCTGAGTGATTCAGTGCCATCAGAATATTCCAGGGAGAAATTTTCAATGATGATCTTATCCATGATGGTTACCATTGACGCCTGGCACGAGCACGTGAACGAATGATTGAAGCGATCAAATTCATCCCCAGCACAAAAACAAGCAAGACAAGCGCTGTGCCAAATTGAATTTGGACTGGCATACCCGGTACCTGAGTCGATATCACAAACAGGTGATAGGGCAGTGCCATGGTGGCATCTGTGATGGCCGTTGGCAGGCGGGGGAGAAAAAAGGCAGCGCCAGTAAACATGATCGGTGCAGTCTCTCCTGCGGCGCGCTCCAACCCCAATATCACCCCGGTCAAAACGCCTGGCATGGCTTCAGGGAGCACGATCTTGCGGATGGTTTGCCAGCGGGTGCCACCTAGTGAGATACTGACAACACGAAAGGATTGGGGTACCGCACGGATGGCTTCTTCTGCTGTGCTGATGATGACCGGCAATGTCATAATCGCCAGGGTCATAGACGCAGCCACGATACTGGTGCCAAACCCAAGAAATAACACAAATAATCCCAGGCCAAAAAGACCGTAGACCACAGACGGTATACCAGCCAGGTTGGTGATGGCAATCCTGACCATGCGGGTCATTTGATTGTCGGGTGCATATTCGGACAGATAAATGGCTGCACCTAAACCCAGGGGTACAGATAGGATGGCTGTGCCCAGAGTCAGGTATAGGGTCCCGACGACGGCTGGAAGGATCCCACCCGCGCGCATTCCATCAAAAGGTACGCTGAAGATGAATTCGAGGGATATTGCCCCGGCGCCCATGAGGATGATGTACAGTACGATTAAGATGATGATCATCACCGTAAACCCGGCGATCAGCATCATGCCCGTGAAGCCGATCTTTTGGACCACCAAACGTTTTTTTGAGGATTGGTTCACGAGAGAATCCGATCTGCTCTTTTTTTGGTGCGGAAGACCAGCAACGAAGCTGTCACATTGACAATCAATGAGATCATGAACAGGATGATCCCGATCATAAAGAGGACATGGTAATGGGTGCTGCCTTTAGCAACCTCACCCATTTCAGCTGCGATGGTTGCGGTCATTGTGCGGGTCGGCAGGAAAAGGGCGCTTAATCCCCGCACCATGATGGGCGCGTTCCCGGTCACCATCATCACGGTCATTGTTTCACCAATGGCCCGGCCGATACCAAGCATAATACCAGTGAGCACCCCGGACCGCGCTGCTGGCAGGGTGACCCGCCAGATGGTCTGCCATCGTGTTGCGCCGATAGCCAGGGCCGCATCACGATAGGAACGCGGTACTCCATCCAGGGCGTCTTCTGCCACCGAAACAATGGTGGGAATGGCAATTGCACCTAGTAAAATAGAGCCGGTGAGCGCTGTCAAGCCAGTCGGCAAGTTCAGTGTTCTGCGCAGCATTGGGGCCAGGGCCAGGATGCCGATGAACCCGAGGACAACCGATGGTAAGCCTGCCAGGATCTCGATGACGGGTTTCAGTACTTCCCGCACCCAGCGGGGTGCAATTTCAGAGATGTAGATGGCCGTTGATAGACCTATTGGCACTGCGAAGAGTGTGGCCCCAATTGTGACCAGCAGTGATCCGCCAATCAGGGGCAAAATCCCGTAATAGCCTTCAACAGGGTACCAGCGTGATGAAAACAAAACACGCAATGGCACCTCACCAACAACAGCAAAACCCTCACTCCACAAGAAATAAAAGATCATTAACACAAAAATAATCGCCGAGAACCCCGACACTTTGATGCCGGTTGCGATGATCCCTTCACCGATTCTGGAAATCAGCTTGTTATTGGTAATTTTCTTGATTGAGGGGATGATGAAATTATTCATATAAAAAATAATTATGGTGTAATGGACACAAAGCCAAGTTCTTTCACGATTTCTTGCCCGGGCTCAGATAAAACCCATTCCAGAAAAAATTTCGTGGCGTCTTGTGGTTCGCCATTGGTATATGCATAAAGGTCACGAGAGATCGGATAAGTCTCCTGGTTGACCGTTTCGATTGAGGGCCAGATGAACGGGCCTTCCGGAGAAAGCCCAATGCCCACGACTTTCACATCCGGCGTGACATAGCCCAATCCATCATAACCGATCGCATTGGGGTTATCCCGCACCTCTGCAATGATCCCCTCTGAAGAGGGTAAAAGCAAGGTGTTTGGGTCAAAAAGCAATTTGCTATTGGGGTCACCCAGGCGAAGGACCTCCTCGAGGAAATACATGTGGGTGCCCGAGTTTGATTCACGTGAAGCCCGGACAATTGGACGGTCTGCTCCGCCCAATTCGAGCCAATTATGATGTTTCCCGGCAAAAATATCGGAAATTTGCTGTAGTGTGAGATAGTTGATGGGGTTATCATGGTTGACGATGATGGCCACAGCATCCCGAGCGATGATGATCTCGTATGGTTCAATCCCAAGATTGCGAGCTTGTGCGATTTCTTCTTCCCTGATTCGTCGGGATGCATTGGCAATGTCAACGGTATTGTTGAGCAGCGCCGCGATGCCCGTGCCGGACCCGCCCCCTGTGATCGAGATGCTGACGGATGGATGATCATCACGATATGCCTCAGTCCATGCCAGGGTTAAGTTAACCATGGTATCGGACCCCTTGATTTCAATATGGGCAGTGGGTTGATCATTGTTCTGGGAATCTGTATCAGAGGGTTGGAAAAAACAGGCTGCCGCAAAGAAGCCTAGGCATAATAAGGCAAAGAGGGCTGGTAGTTTTTTCATCCCACAGATTATACCTAATTATTTGTGATTAATGCTTGCGACAAGGGCAATTAGGGTAAAATACTCGCTATGAGTAATATTGACCCAATAATAATATCCATAAAAAACTTAAATGTTTATTATGGTCAGGCTTTGGCGCTGCGTGATATCAATATGTCGATTACGCCTCATCAGGTGACCGCGCTTATCGGGCCTTCTGGTTGTGGAAAGTCGACATTTTTGCGCTGTATCAATCGCATGAATGACACAATACCGGGTGCCCGGGTTGAAGGTCAAGTTCTCTTTGAAGGGGATGATATTTATGATCCTGAAACAGACTTGGCGCACCTTCGTCAACAAATTGGCATGGTTTTTCAGAAACCCAACCCCTTTCCACAGTCGATTTATAATAATGTCGCTTTTGGTCCCCGGGTAACCGGGATGAACCTTAGTAAGCTTGCTTTAAATGACCTGGTAGAACAATGCCTGCGTCAGGCTGCCCTATGGGAAGACGTCAAAGATATGCTTAATGCTGAAGCAATGAGCCTCTCGTTGGGGCAGCAGCAGCGGCTTTGCATCGCGCGTGTGTTAGCCGTATACCCCGAGGTGATCTTAATGGATGAGCCTGCGTCAGCGCTTGATCCAATCGACACGGATCATATCGAAGAATTGATAACAGACCTCAAAAAAGATTACACAATTGTCATTGTCACCCATAATATGCAGCAGGCTGCCCGGGTCTCGGATTACACAGGTCTGTTCTGGTTGGGAGAGCTGGTGGAGTTTTCGCCCACCACCCAGATGTTCACAAACCCGAAACAAAAAATTTCTGAAGACTACATCTCTGGTCGTATGGGATAGGCAGACAGGATCTCCAATCACGTTGGTGATGCAGGTATCCCTCTCCGATTTCTGGGGGATAGCTTTTGGGATTATGTTCAATAACCTGCCTTGTGGTAGGATATAATTAATGATAGAATGATGGTCTTGGAGGGATGGCCGAGTGGACTATGGCGCCTGTCTTGAAAACAGGTGTGGGTTTACGCCCACCGTGGGTTCGAATCCCTCTCCCTCCGCCTTCGATCAGGAGGGATTGAAAAAAGAAAAAATTGGGGAGGTGCCAGAGTGGTTGATTGGGGCCGCCTGCTAAGTGGTTGTTGGGTTTATAGCTCAACCGGGGGTTCGAATCCCCCCCTCCCCGCTCAATTAAAAGCTCGTGCTGGTTTGGCACGAGCTTTTTTTGAGTCCTTTATTGGACTTAGATTCAAGTACTGACAACTGGTTTCCAAAACCCCATCAAGACAGCAGCAATGAGAGCCATACCAGCACCAAAGAAAAAGGGGGCCGATGGGCCAAAACCTGTCCAGCGTCCGACGCCCTGACAAACACTCATGTTTCAAGGATATCTTGATCCTGACCGGCGGCGAGCATACGCTCAAGATATTGAATCAAACCTTGCCATTCAGAAAAATAGTATGCTTCGCCATCCGGCAGCGATTGTAATTTTCCCC
>PWSY01000107.1 GCA_003563055.1 Anaerolineaceae bacterium
AAATCATACTGCGATAAATCTTGGCTGTTCCCGATTTATTTAATGAGACTCCTGCAACCACTCAGTTAGAGGGTGCTCCTGGCATTGCCTTCAACAATTTTGCCCACCCTCTTAACCAGTAGTATAGCATAAAATTCACCGCCAAAACAATAGGGAATGATACAAAGATTATCACTGTTGTATAATAATTCCAACCTAACTGACCGGAAAGATCCTATGCCGCAATTATTCTTATTTCTCACCTTGCTCTTATTCACCATCGGATTCGCCAGTTTTGCCCTGGTCTCACGATCTGAAGGGCACCGGCGGGCAGCGCGCCTCGCCACCCTAGCGGGGCTGGTATCCCTCCTGGCCATTGGAGTGACCTTGCAATTACCGAATGACTGGCAGGTCACAGTGGCGATCCTGCTCGGTGTCATCCTGCTGGCATTGGTCATTTTCCTGGTCTGGCCTACCCGGCTGGAGGTCCAGCCCTCTCCCCCATCCCAGCACCAGGTTGACGAGCGCATCACCATCTTCGCCCGTGCTCGCCTGCAGCCAGGCAGCGCTGAATACGACGCGTATTACCTCGATCATCCCGAGCACCAAGCCCCCGACGATGCATTCCGCGCCAACCCAGGCTTGCTTGACCCTGATGCCCTCTTCTATAACCCGTTACCAGCCGCCTCCCCGGAGGGGTCTTTCTTTCTGACTGAAGCTTTGCGGGATGCCGTGGACGGCCCCGTTGCACCCCAACCCATCGAGCATCCGGCCCAGGCAATGACATCTTACATCAAAAGCCTGGCAGCCTATCACGGTGCAGTTACAACCGGTATCTGCCAGCTCCAGCCCTACCACATCTATTCCCACATCGGTCGGGGTACAGGAACCTCCGGCGCGCCGATCACCCTGGACCATCGCTATGCCATCGCCCTCACCGTTGAAATGGAGCATGCCATGCTCAACAGCGCACCGCGCATGCCCACGGTGATGGAGTCCGCCCGCCAGTCTGCACGTTCTGCCCAAATCGCCGTGATCCTGTCGGCAGCCATCCGGTCCTTGGGCTATCCTGCCCGCGCCCATATTGACGGCAATTACCGGGTGATCGCACCCTTGGTCGCCAAAGAGGCTGGCCTGGGAGAAATCGGCCGCATGGGCTTGCTGATGACCCCACGCCTGGGACCCCGGGTGCGCTTGGCTGTCGTCACCACGGACTTGCCCCTGCAAATCGATCAACCCACCTGGGACCCAACCGTGATCGATTTCTGTCAACGGTGCACCAAGTGCGCGGCGGTGTGTCCTTCCCATGCCATCCCCACCGGGGACCGGGAAACACATCCCGACGGCACCCTGCGCTGGAAAGTCAACCCCGAACGCTGTTACACCTACTGGACCAAAATCGGCACCGATTGCGGCCGCTGCATGGCCGTCTGCCCCTATGCCCATGCCGATAACGCCGTCCACAACCTGATCCGGTTCGGTGTATCCCATTCCAGCAACTTCCGCCGTGCCGCCATCTGGCTGGATGACTTGTTCTATGGGCCAAAGCCCCACCCCCATGATCCCCCTGAGTGGCTTTAAAATTCCAAATACGTTTGTAGGTTTGTGGAAAACAGTGCCTTTAGGAATTTTATGTGAGACTTGGGTGGCTGTGCCACACCACGTGATCAAAATCTATTGGTTTTGTAGGGTGGGTTGGCCTAACAAAATTGTTCATTTTGAAGTACTGTCGGCTAATTATGTTTCGCAGCAATACAGTTTCTAAGCCAACCCACCACTAAGAGTATGTCCCATTAAGAGAAAAACCTGATTAATGGTGGGTTGGCGGGAACTCTATTCTTTTATATCCGTATGATGACAGATTCAATCGCTGTAAGCGCCGCCAACCCACCCTACGACTGTTCATAAAAAAATGGATTACAATCTTTCTTAAAGTGGATTTTCGGGATGAATAATATTCGAGGTGAAGTAATGGAAGCGTTCAAGGAATTTTTGAATAACATCGAGGATCTGGATCGACGGCTGCGTGTGGAGCAGATTTTCGAGCATATCTCCACAAAATTTCCTAATCTGGAAAGCGTAATTAAATGGAATCAGCCGATGTTTACAGATCATGGAACCTTTATCATCGGATTCAGTATTGCAAAAAACCACCTGGCTGTTGCCCCTGAGGCGGTGACATTGAACCGCTTTGAAAAGGAAATCCAGGAAGCGGGATATCAACGAACGAACCAGCTATTAAAAATTCCATGGAAGCATCAGGTGGATTTCGGTCTTCTGGAGAGGATCATCGCCTTTAACATTGAGGATAAGAAAACAATGACAAAGTTCTGGCGTGAATGAAATCATAATATCCCACGATTCGTACCAACTTGCTGAACCTGGGAATGTTTGTTCAGTCCATTAAGAAGATGGGGTGCAGGAATCACGCGAAAATCCTAACTACTCAGAAAGTCCTTCTGCTAAGGCGTTGGAAGGTTTTGCTGGTTTCCCTTCAGACCGAGTTAATTGAGTATCAATAACTAAATATACTAGTTTAAGCATTCTGGTTTTTTCTGAGATTCTTCTACCCCCCTTCCCCCCGCCGGCGGGGGGTTAGGGGGGTATCGCTATCTTATATATACTTGTTGCACAAGACGGCATTCCTGTCAGTCAAGGATTGATTTAAACAGTCAACCTAGCATAAATTGGATATCAGCATTTATCATGCTGGGTTGCCGGGGAATCTGTTCCTTTATATCCTTGTGGTGAAAGATTCAGCCGTTGTTAGGGCCGCCAACGCACCCTACGTTGACCTCAATCCGGTTCCACCAGCACCTTCAACACCCCCCGCTCATTAGCTTTTTCTATCGCTTCCAGACCCTCCGACAGGCTAAAGCGCTCGCTCACCAGCGGCTCAGTATCGACCAACCCCATCGCCAGCAATCGCAAGGCGGGTTTGAATGGACCGCAGCGCGAGCCAACCAGGGTGACCTCGTCGACCACTAACGTTGACAGATTCAGGCTCACATCTCCAGCAAACGTGCTCTTCATCACCAGCGTACCCCCCGGTCGCACAGCCGCCCGTGCCATGCTGAGTCCACTGGGTGACCCCGTTACCTCCACCACCAGGTCGGCCGATTTGGAGCGTACCGTGCGTGAATCCACAGCAAGGATACCCCATTCCGCCAGCAATTTTGCCTGCGCTTCCCGCCGCAC
>PWSY01000182.1 GCA_003563055.1 Anaerolineaceae bacterium
TCACATCCCCAATACAATATGCGCCGAATGACAATCGGCTGGGGGTGTTGTAGGTAATCACCACATCTCGATGCGCAAAAACGGTTTTCACGCTGATGTGATCGGACTGCACAAACTGGTCTTTGACTAGTTTGGGCGCCAAACACAGGCTGCCTAAATTGCCTTGCACCCCAAAGGATTCTGTTAACAGCGTAAACAAATACCAGGCGGCGGATCCCGTCAGGTAGGGGTACATCCCGCGCCCGCGCGGGTTGAAATATTCGGGGATGCCCGGGTAGATCCGGCTTTGATCAAAATCCTGACTGAGTTGATAGAGCCCCCCCAAAATGTGATAAGCCTCTTGAGCATGCCCCTGGCGATAAAGTGCGTACGCAAACATGACCGTCATATGGCTGAAGAATGCGCCGTTTTCCTTATGTCCATAAGCAAAGCCAAAAGCCCTGCCGAGTTTCGGCAAATCCGCTGTGCCAAAGTTGGTGTTGAGGCGGTAACTTTTTAGGTCCTGATCATACAGATACCGATTGGCAGCTTGAATGATGGCTTGTGTTTGTTCCTCTGAGGCAATGCCCGCCATTAATGGGAACACCTGACCGGTCATAGACATGCGCGCGCCCTGGGAATGTTTCCCATCAACACGCCGTCCTTCAGCGTCATAGTAGCCGTTAAACCAACCCAATCCAGGCTCAGCTTCAATCCATTCCTGCTCTTTGATATGCGCCGTCAACCAATTTGCCTTCTGTGTCAGATCATGGCTGACCGCTTCGAGCGACAACCTGATTTTTTTACCAGAAAGCGCACCCCTGACATCGTCTAAGTAAGCTGCCAGCCTGTTTTGTTTGGCATCCACAGAATCATAATCAACCGGGTTCGACAACTGATCCAACAGGGGATACAAAGCATCATTGAACTGCATCTCGTCGACACCCGCGCCAACCAATGCCATACACAGGTCACTCAAGATGCTTAAGTTGCCCGCATACATGGCAGAAAAGGCCACGCTTTCACCTCTTTCCGCCGCCATATCCAGGCCATCGTTCCAGTCCCCGCCCTCCAGCCTGATGATATTGTGCTCGCCAACGTTAAAAAATGCCGTCAGGTGCTGCACTAAAAGATGTTCCAGAATCGTCCCCTTAACCACTTCACCTGAAACAGCGCGTAAAGCCGTATCCCCCCCCTGTGACCATTGATGATTGACACGTTGACCACGGTGGCTCAGGTGATCCCGGAAATAGGTCTGTTCTGCCAGCAGCAAGTCCAAATTCCCCGTCAAATCCAGATAGCGTTTTGTGGTCACCAGGGGCCATGTGCCATGATCCATCCAAACCCGGGGGATGCTGTTCCGATCTGCTTTGAATTCGCCCGGCTGCAGGCCCACAATCGTGGCGTTACTGCCATCCATCCGCACCCCGGCGTAATTGCCCAATAAAAGGCTTTCAACATCTGTCTGCTCAGTGATCAGTAACGCCAATAAATCTTGCCACAGATCCCGCCAGCCCCGTCCGCCCCGGCCATAATCGTGGTAGGGCAGGAAGGAATTCCCCATCAGCCTTCTCAGGACGGGCTGCAACGTAACCCACTGCAGCCACCCATCGTAGCGTTCATCCTGGTGGTCAAATCGAAGCGTGCCCAGTTTCTCCTGCCAGAAAGCCTGCGTTTCCGCCAGAGCTTTCGATATATTTTGCTCTGACCCATATTGCTCGATCAACGCCTCCAGGTTTTGCCCCGGCTGAAAAATACCCAGGATCAATATGTAATGCTGGGATTGCCCAGGCGCCAGGTTGATCCTGGGGAAATGCAAGCCAGCGATGGTTTCGTAACCCTCAAAGGTGCTGTCCGGTTGCTGTAACACTGGTTGATCAGTCAGCACAGCGGCCGGCCAATCCAGGCTGCCCCCTTCGCCGATGAAGTCCTCGACCAATGGCGTAAAACCCTGCGGTGGATGGCCATCACCATCACAGCCCAGGACCCCATAAGTGGTCTGGTTTTCCTGATGCCCGCGCTCATCAAAGGTCATCGTTGGTTTCACCAACACCCCATACGGGTGGCAGGTGGTACGGTGCAGTAATGAAGAAACATGCCGATGATCCCGTAGGTTATCGGCTGAGCGAGCGAATATCGGTATGGCAGCGATCGGATCCAATGTGAGCGTTTCTTCCCCCTGGTTGGAAAGCGTCACCTGCATTAATTCCACAGATTGATCATCGGCCGGGACGAAATTGATCACCGTTGCCCTCAAGCCGCTTGGCGCGTCGTGCCGATCGATCTTATGCCATAAAAAACCAGCTTGCAGGGTGACCTGCTCATCCAGGCCTGTGTTGCTGATCTGGGTTGCGCTGTTGCCACTAACGGACCAGGGTTGGCCCTTTATGCGGGCCCAGAAATTTCGCGCCGATCGTGTATTATGTAAATCCTCTGCTGAAACGGGAAGGAGTAAGAAGGCATTTTGCCCCAGCTTCGCATCGCCATTCAGCCTTGGCGTAATGGATGACATCATCCCCGCCTGATTGAGCAATGGGAAATACACATAGCTGTTTTGTTGCGGATTTTGCAGCTCAAATGTCCCCTGGCTATCGATAAAATGCCATCCAGACGGGTGTGCCGTGTTCAAATTAGACCTCGTGTTTCCTATTAATAATATAAATCAATGGCATCATATTCTCCCAGACGGACTTTTTCAGCATAGGGGCTATCGATCTGGGGGCCGATCAGACTGATGGTCTCTCCTGCTGAATGAAGGTTTACTTTCTTGATCTCAACGCCAGGGTTAAAGGTGTCGATTCTTAAGGGATTATGCAGCGTGACATCGCAGGTCCCAAGAAAACGAAAAGAGAAACTGCCATCGGGTTTGAAGAGCCATCCCGGCAACGCCGGTTTGAATGAGAGCACCAACTGGCCATCGACAACCTCAAAGGGCTGCTTCCCAACCGTCATCAATACCCACATGCTCAGGAACTCCGCTGTTGAACCGCTGAGGCGGGCCACAAACCCATTCCCATGCAGTTCGGAATCAGGATGCGCACTGCTAACGATAAAGGAGCTGTTTTCTAAGGGGCTGCGGCCATATACATCAGGATCCATGAAAGGCGGCAAATGGGTCTCTAATGCGTCATGAAAGGTCTCATACAAGCCTGCATTCAGCAATGCCAAAAGATACTTAAAGGTCATGTGCA
>PWSY01000009.1 GCA_003563055.1 Anaerolineaceae bacterium
AATTTGTCCCGGTTCTTTGTGAATAAATTTCATAAGTACGCGCTCCGAGCTTGGTAAAGCTTTCGCCCTTCAACAATCTCATCTGTCAATTTGTCAGTTATAGTCATTATGTGAGATGGTCCCAATCCTGGATAGGGCAGATTTGCTTATGTTGATATAAGTGGTTTTGCTGGGTAGGGGGTGTTGGGTATTGGGTGTTGGGTACTGGGTACTGGGGATGAGATGCCGGGTGGGAGCCGCATGCCTGTGGAGCGATGCGGAACCCCCGAAGCGTAGCGGCGTGGGGCTGGCTGAAAGCGAAGTTTTTGAGGGTGAGACCACCATTTTGTGTTAACATTAAATTATGGGTGCTGTCAAATTTACATTTTCCCTGCACAGCGGGGACTCTCTCCCCGCCTCGGGGGGAGATACGCTTGCTTCTCACATGGCGAGCATTCATCTGAGGCATACACAGAGCTCCCGTGAGATCCGTGCCCATGTGATGTGTTAGTGTCTTGTCAAGTTGTGTAAATTGCGTTTTGTGCTTCCAAGCTAATCAATAATATGCGATTTTACTATTTATGCTTTATAAATTCCTGTTTTTCATCAGAAGGTTCTTATACACCCCAAGTTAAGTTATTAAACAAAACGGAACCCTTTCCATTTTCCCCGAAACTTACTGGGTTCATGTTACACTAACACTCTGGTTCGAACTGAAACAAGGATGTGAGCACCCAGGACAGGCGCATGATCAACAACATCGTCTTTGACATTGGGAACGTCCTCGTCGACTATCACCCCGCTCGGATTGTCCGCTCGACCATCCCCGACCCGGTCCAGGCCGAGGTGGTGTATGAGGCCGTCTTCCGATCTCAGGGGTGGAAGTTGCTGGATCGGGGCCTGATCACCTTCGAGGATCACTACCAGACCCTGGCTGCCCGCTTCCCCAAGTGGGCGGGAGAAATCGCGTGGATCCTGGATCACTGGCACGAGGACATGCCCCCCATCCCGGGTATGGCGGATCTGGTTGCAGGGCTCAAGCGCGCAGGCTATCGGACCTTTGTGCTCTCTAACACCAGCCTGCGCTTTTACACCTATGCGCCCCCACTGCCCATCTTCCGGCTTTTTGATGGGGTCACCCTCTCCGCCGAGGTTCACCTGCTCAAGCCGCAGCCGGAGATCTATGATCGCTTCTGCCAGGATCACGGGCTGGCCCCCGGGGGATGTTTATTTATCGACGACATGCCAGAAAACGTCAGGGGGGCACGTAATGCCGGCTGGCACGGCCACCGTTTTCGCGATGTCGAAACGCTGCAAGCCCAACTCGAAGGGTTGCTGGATGTCGTCTTTTGAAGGGTGTGGATCGTCGCCTGGAGGGAGGTGTTGGGGAATCATCGGCATGGGAGGATCAGCTCATTAAGGTGTTTTTAATGGGGGTTCATCCTCACAACACCTGAAGGGGTTCTGCTGTGGTGTTTTTCTGCGGGGATGCCCACACGATCAGCGTCACGCCGCTCTCCGGTGCGGCTGATAAGCGAATGATTGATTGGTCATACCGCCATTGTTCATCAACCGCTTCGCCCGCCTGAATCTCGGCTAAAAACCGTGGCTTTTTTCAGCATGTCCTCCTTTTTAAGGCATGTTTTGGCGCCTCAACCCAATGGTTTTGTGGACGGCTTGCCCCTCGGCATGGCTGGGGGCGAGCAGCCTGGTCAACGGGCTGTCTGGCGCTGAACCCTGGGGCAATGGAGATGTCAGGAAGGTTGGTTGGTGTTAGAAGGGTAAATGGAGACGATGTTGTCTGTTGAAGGCTGCGACACTGTCAGAGCCCAATGGTATTGTCCCAGATTTAATAATCGGGGGACCCCCTCACCTAAAACGATCCCATTTTGTCATACGAGCGAAGCCACTGCTTGCGTCCTGTAAAGGAAGCAATCTCAGATGAAAGGGGTTGACAGCGGAGACATTCTCTACCGGATGACATTATCATGAGATTGCCACGACCCCTGCCGTTATTCATCCAAATCAGCCAACCCCTGTTTGAGGGCCAGTACAGCCGCGTGGGTGCGGTCTGAAACCCCCAGCTTGGCGAACAGGCTGCTGAGGTAGTTGCGGACGGTGCCCTCAGACAGGAACAGGCGCGCGGCGATCTCTGCATTGGAACAACCTTGGGCCAGCAGAGTCAATAATTCACGCTCACGCGGGCTGAGTGATTCTGCAATTTTACCGTCTCTTTCAGGCGTGTGGTGGGCCACCTGTTCGAACAGTTTGCCGGCTACTGCTGGGTCAACAGGCGTTTGCCCGGCGGCTGTATCGATGATGGCCTGGATCAGCGTCTTTTGTCGGGCGTCCTTGAGCAGGTAGCCGTCGGCCCCGGCCCGGATGGCGTCAAAGACCCATTCATCCGCGTCGTAGGTGGTCAGCACCAGCACTCGCACATCTGAATACGCTGCTCGGATGAGGCGGGTGGCTTGGACGCCGTTCATCCCGGGCATTTTTAAATCCATCAAGACCACGTCGGGCTTCACTTTAGGGATCAGCGCCAGCGCTTCGGCCCCATCAGCCGCCAGCCCAACCACCTCGATCCCGGCTTTGGCGTTTTTCAGGATGGTATGCAGTCCTTCACGGACCACAACCTGGTCGTCACAAATCAGCACATTGATCATGAGGCACCCACTTCCGCACTGAACAGGATGTTTGTTCCCCTGCCTGCCTGGCTGCTGACCTGGCAGTGACCGTTAATCAGCCTGGCGCGTTCCTGCAGGCCGCGCAAGCCGTAGGTGGCGGTGTTTGCCAGGTGAAAGTCGAACCCGGTGCCGTCATCTGAGACCTCAAGCGTCAGCGTGCCCGCCTGGAAGCCAAGTTTTAGCGTGATGTGCCTGGCCTGTGAGTGCCTGACGACGTTTTCAAGCGCTTCCTGGGCCGCGCGGTAAAATGCCTGGCTGGTGTCCGGTGGCAATTCGACAGGCAGCTCGGCGATGTCCATTGACAATGTGGCGCCGCACCGCTCGGCGGCAGCCTGGGCCATCTCATCAATCGCCAGGCACAGTCCCAGGTCTTCCAGGGGAGAGGCTCGCAGTGCTTGTAATGCCCGTCGGGTTTCATTTAACCCGCTGCGGGTGGCGTCGATGGCTTCCCCCAGCCTGTGGTGGGCAGCATTCGGGTCAGTTTCCCACAGCGATCTGACGGCGACCAATTGGACGGCCAGTCCACTTAAGGTGTGTGCCAGGGTGTCATGCAGTTCCCGGGCAAGACGGTTGCGTTCACGGGTGGTGGTCAGTTGCTCAAGCGTCATGGCATAGCCCAATAATTGCTGATTGGCCTGTTTGAGTTGATGCTGTTGGTCACGTTGGGCCGACATCATCCGGGATACTAAAAAGCCAACCACCAGGAAGGTTAAAATGCGCGCACCCAGCACACCCATCATGCTCATCACGGAGATCAGGCCGTCACTACCTTTGGTCAGGGCCAGGAAGACGGCCAAATCCAGCAGCGTTGACGCTGCAATAAACCCCACCACAGCCTTGAAGTTGTATTGCCATGCCACCATGATCAGTGGGATGAACAGCAGCGGAATTATCTGCCAGGAGGCCAAGGCCAGGCTGAATTCATAGACTTCGATGGGGATGGTCAGGCTTTGCGCCCCTTCGACCAGGATGGATATGGACACCTCAGGGTTGAAACGGAGTAAGGCAGTCAGGTAGACCCGCCCGACACTCCCTACTGTGGCCAGGGTCACCACAAGCGGCACAAAAAAGGACCCGGTTTTCCGGATCGCCTCTGGCCAATACAGCAGCCCAAGGATGATCACGTTGCCAAGCGGAAAAATCCACAGCGGGTGGATGGCCATGGCGGCCAGGTCCGTCCGCATGTAAAGTGACAGTGCCTGCAGAACAGAGATCCCGAGGAGTACCCAGGATAAAAGACGATAGGTGTTCAGCAAGCCAGGTTCTAGGTAGGCATGTCGTTTCATGCCATTATCTTAGCATAGTTATGCTTTCTTTTATCGTGACTCCAATCTATTCTGAATATGACAGCTGTCATCACTTGCGTAAGGAGCTTTCACAAGTACTGGTGAATCTATTTACAAAACAATATAATCCTATATGCTAGATGAATAGAAAATAATTTGGAGGTAGTACGTGACCGAGTTTAAGAAAAAGAAAAAGAAGCGCACCGGCCTGTGGGTCGTTTTAGCCATCCTGGTGGTGGCTGGTTCACTGGTGGGCTGGCAGGTGGTCGAAGCCCGTCAGCGTGCCCAGAACGCTTTGGACAATATTGAAACGGAACCCTATCGCCGGGGTGATCTGTCGGCCAGCATTTTCGGGACCGGCACCGTTCAGCCCCTGCAGACCGCTGCCCTCACCTGGAAAACCGGTGGGACGGTGGGTGAGGTTTATGTCAGCATAGGGCAGACTGTCGAGAAGGGTCAGCTGCTGATGTCTCTCGACCCGGATTCGGTGTCGGCCGATATCCTGCAGGCGCAGATCGATGTGATCAACATCCAGAATGCCCTGGATGAGTTGTATGAGAACTGGGGTGCCGACCTGGCCCAGGCGAGGCTGGACCTGCTCAATGCCGAGGAGACTCTCGAGAACCTGGACACACGACGGGCGCGCATGAATTCCCAGCGCTGTTCGGATGCGCGCATTGAGGATTTAGAAGAAGAATATGAACGCGCCGAACAGGTCTACCAGTTCCGCCAGGACGCCCTCTCGCTACGGGCGGTCAACACCGCCCTGGCTAACCTCAACTTCTGCCGGGCGGATTTCTCTGACCGCGAGGTGGCAGAGGCCGACCTGGAACTCGAATTGGCCCAGGCTCGGGTAGAGCGGGGTCAAAACCGGGTGGACCTGCTGTCTGATGGGCCCGACCCTGACCAGGTCACCATTTTCGAGACCCAGCTGGCCATCGCCCAATCCCGCCTGGACAGCCCTAATGTCACAGCCCCCTTTGACGGTATGGTTACGGCCCTGCCAGTCCAACCCGGGGATGTTGTGACGGTCGGCGCCCAGGCGGTGCAGTTGGACAACCTGTCGGGGCTTAATTTGGATGTGCAAATCTCTGAAATCGACATTCCTTTTGTAGAGGTGGGGCAACCCGCCCAGCTCGTTTTTGACGCCTATTTTGAGCTTACCTTCGATGGTGAGGTGACCGAAATCTCGCCTGTGGGACGGGCGGTTCAGGGCGTGGTCGAATACACCGTGCGCGTCAAACTGCTGGACGCCAACGAGCGGATCCGGCCTGGGATGACGGCGGCGGTTAACATCGTTTTTGAGGAAAAAGAAGCTGTCTTCCTGGTGCCCAATGACGCCATTGTCAGCCGGAACGGCGAAGATTTGGTCTACGTCCGGCGCAACGGCGATTACGTGGGGGTGCCGGTTGTTCTGGGCAGCTACTCCGATTTTTACAGCCAGGTTCTCGAAGCGGATATTATCGAAGGAGAACTGATTGTGCTCAACCCGCCGGCCGCGATTACAGGGCAAACGCCCTTTGGCGGCCCCCCTGGTGGCGGGTTTGGTAACTGAGGGTGATGATGATGACGAAAGAAAAAGATCAGGTCATCCGTGTTGATAATATGACCAAGGTCTACCAGATGGGTGAGATCGAGGTGCATGCCCTGCGCGGGGTTAGCTTTACGGTCAAAACCGGTGAAGTGCTGGCCATTATGGGCCCATCGGGTTCTGGCAAGTCAACCTTGATGAACATGGTGGGCTGCCTGGATGTGCCCAGCGATGGCGACTATTTCCTGGACGGCGAATTGGTTTCAACATTGGATGATGACGAACTGGCCATTGTGCGCAACCAGAAAATCGGTTTTGTGTTCCAGAAGTTTAACCTGTTAGCACGGGCCAGCGCGTTGATGAACGTGGAACTGCCCCTGCGTTATGCGGGCGTGAACGGCAGCCGCAAAGAGGTCGCTATGGCCGCGCTGGAAGCTGTTGGGTTGGGCGACCGTGTTTACCACCAGCCGAACGAGCTCTCTGGGGGTCAGCAGCAGCGTGTGGCGATTGCCCGTGCCCTGGTCAACAAACCTTCCATCATCCTGGCCGATGAGCCCACGGGCAACCTGGATACGACCTCGGGTGAAGAGATCATGAACCTCTTGCTGGATTTGAACAAGACTGAGGGCACCACCCTGCTGATCGTCACCCACGATTCGGAGGTGGCATCTGTGGCTGAACGGGTCATTTATCTGCGGGATGGCTTGATTGAAAACGAAGAGGTGCGGGCATGAACTTCCTGTTGAATATCAAGGAAGCCCTGGTCAGCCTGAGCGCTAATAAAATGCGTTCGCTGCTGACCATTTTGGGCATTGTGATCGGCGTGGCTTCGGTGATCGCCCTGCTCTCTGTGGGTGAAGGCGCCGGCGCCACCATCACCGGGGAGATTGAAAACATCGGTACCAACGTGATTTATGTGCTGCGCGGCAATGATGCTGATAATGTGAAGAATCCTCAGGACCTCACCCTGCGGGACGCGCAGGCGCTGTCCAACTCGACCCGCACCACAGAAATTGCCGCCGTTGCGCCCGTTTTTTCCAGCAGGAGTGAAATATCCCATGCCGACAGCAGCAGAGAAGTCTCGATTTTGGGCATCACACCGGATTATGCCTTCGTTCAAAATTTGGACATGGCTGAAGGCGGATTCATCAGCGATGCCCAGGTTGAAGCCCGCAGTGCCGTGGTGGTGCTGGGCCCGGGTATGGCCCGCAGCCTATTGGGGCGCAGTTCGGGCATTGTCGGTATGACGGTGCGCATCGGCGGGTACCCGTACCGAATAGTGGGCGTGGCGGAGGAAAAGGGCGGCAGTGCCTTTAACAACCCGGACAATAACATCTACATTCCCATTTCCACTGCACAGGCGCGGCTGCCCCGGGGCGGCGCGCCAGACCGGGTGCAATTTATCCTCGTCTCGATTATCGATATCGAGCGGGCAGACCTGGCCATGCGCCAGATCAGGGACGTGATGCGGCGGACCCACCGCATCCCGCCGCGCAGCCCCGATGACTTCACCTTGCTCAACCAGCAGGATTTCCTGGCCGTGGCGGAGTCGATCACCAATGTGCTGACAATCTTTCTGGGTGGGATTGGGGCCATCTCGCTGCTGGTGGGCGGCATCGGTATTATGAACATCATGCTGGTATCGGTCACCGAGCGCACCCGGGAGATTGGTTTGCGCAAGGCGCTGGGCGCGCGCAAGATGGATATCCTGGTTCAGTTTTTAACCGAATCGGTTATGCTGAGTATGATCGGCGGGCTGCTGGGGATCGGATTGGGCTGGGCAATTTCACTGGTCGTCAGTCAAATCGCCGCGCAGACGGGCACGCCCCTGGATATCGCCGTGACCATCAATTCCGTCCTGCTGGCGACCTTGTTCTCAGCCGCTGTGGGCATTTTCTTCGGGTATTATCCCGCTAACCGGGCTGCCTCACTGGCTCCGGTGGAAGCTTTGCGATACGAATAAGCTGCGCAGGATTCCCCCAGCATGCTAAAATATTTCATTTGCACGATTTCGCATCACGGAATATCGTAACGGCACAAAACATACTGCGGTCTAAAAAGGGGGGTGTGATGTAGCGGCAGAGCCGCTACATCACACCCCCCAATTCTATTAAAAATGAGCAGTAAAGAAGTTTCTATTTATCGGTTGGCAGTAGGGTGATCGTAGGGTAATCGTCAAGTAATATGGGCCGGTATTTGATACAATATTTACAGCTAAGACACTTTTCTTCTCCTTCTGATGAGCACCAGGATCGGCGTTCCTGGTGCTCAACTAATTAAGCGGGAGAGTTTTGCTTTAACCGACGCTGGTTTTCGTAATCCGAATAATTACCCAGGTACTCCTGGGTGCCATCGCCCGGCAGCTCGACGATACGGGTGACAATCCGGTCGAGGAAGTAGCGGTCGTGGGAGATGGCCAGGATGGTGCCCTTGAAATCGAGCAAGGCGTCTTCCAGCACCTCACAGGAGGGGATATCGAGGTGATTGGTCGGTTCATCCAGCAGGAGTAAATTTGCGCCTGAGAGGGTGATTTTGGCGATTTGCAGCCGGGCGCGTTCACCCCCAGAGAGTGCGCCAACCGGTGTGAGGCGCTGTTCATAGGTGAACAGGAATTTCTTCATGAATGCCACCCCTCTGCTTTCAGAAAAATTCCCCGCTTTGCAGATCGTTTCCAACAGGCTCGGTTTCGGGTCCAGGGTCTCAAATTCCTGAGCGTAATAGCCCGGCTTGACGCTCGGGCCGATGTAAACTGTGCCGGCATCGGGTTCGAGCTGATCGAGGATCAGGCGGATCAGCAGTGATTTCCCAGCGCCGTTTGGCCCGATCATCCCTACCCGGTCACCATAACGCAGCAGCAGGTGGATGTCGTTAAGCACCCGGGTAAACCCATCCGGGGTGGGGAATCCCTTGTCCAACCCGACCACCTCGAGGACCTTTTCGCTGCCGCGCCAGCCCCCCAGGCTGATCTCAATTTGACCCAGGTCTATGGCTGGTTTATCGATCCTGTCCATCCGTTCGATGCGTTTGAGGATGTTTTTGCCGCGGTTGGAGAACTTGGCGTTGTCGTAGATCTTGCCCCACATCAGCAGGCGTTTGGCCGCCTGCTCCAGGCGTGAGATCTCCTTTTGCTGGGCCTGGAAGAGCTCCGATTGGCGCGCCAGCCGGATTTGTTTGGTGAACATGTATTCGGAGTAATTCCCGACGAACGGGGTGACCCGGCCGCCTTCCACTTCAACAATCTCGTCCACAACCATGTCGAGGAAGTAGCGGTCATGTGAGACGATCACCACACTGCCGCTGAATTCTTTGATCAATTTTTCCAGCAGGGCTTTGCCCTTCAGGTCCAGGTGATTATCCGGTTCATCCAGCAGCAGGATGTCTGGCCTGCCAATCATAATCCGGGCCAGGCCGAGCAGTTTCTTCTGACCGCCGCTCAGGTGGCGAACGGGCAGGTGCATTTCATGGTCATCAAACCCGATGGCGGTTAGCAGGGCCTTGATTTGGCCGTCCAGCCCGGGGCCGCCCAGTTCATTGAAGGCTGCCAGGAGCTGTTCCTGCTGGTCAATCAGGCGGGCAAGGCGCTTCTCGTTGGTGTAAAAGACCGGGTCGCTGAAGCGTGTCTCCAGTTCGGACAGGTCTGCCGCGAGGGCCTGGATGTGGGCTGCACCCTCTCGGACGATCTCAAAGGTGATCGCGTCCGGCGCCAGGTGGATTTCCTGGGTCATATAGGCGATTGAGAGGCGTTTGTCGCGCAGGATAATGCCTGAATCTGGCTGCAGCTCTCCCAGGAGCAGTTTGAGCAGGGTGGTTTTACCGCTGCCGTTGGGGCCGATCACCCCATAACAGCCCTCCTGGATGTGGCAAGAGGCCTGGTGCAGGACCGGCTTGGATGGATAGGAAAATGTGACGTTATCAAGGCGCAGGTTGATCATGGGATAATGATAACAGGTTAGCTGGTAGTGGGTAGTGGGTAGTTGGTAGTTGGTAGTTGGTAGTGGGTGGTGGGTAGTTGGTAGTGGGTAGTTGGTAGTTGGTAGTGGGTAGTGGGTACTGGGAACTTTGACCGACGACCTAGTTCCAAATTCCTAATACCAAATCCCTAATACCAAATCCCTAATACCAAATCCCTAATACCTATTCACCATTCACTCTTCACCGCTCTTCTAGCAATTCCCTCGCTCGGGTCCATACAGCATCGAACATTGATTCGGTGAGCCTGCCGGTGAGGGTGTTCTGCTGACTGGGATGGTAAGAACTTAGCAGCCAGGGCAATCCCAGGCCTAATGGGTTGAGCTGGTTGTGGCCAAAGTCCATCTTGGGTAATGGGACCCCCTGCATGCGGTACATGCGTCGGATGCCTTCGAAGGCCACCCGACCCAGGGCAACGAAGCCCTGCAGGTTGGGCATCAGCGAAATTTCGGCTTTCAGCCAGGTCAGGCACTGCTCTATTTCAGCCACCCTGGGCCGGTTTTTGGGCGGGACGCACCGACAAACGGCGGTGAGGAAGGTATCCTGTAATACCAGGCCGTCATCAACACGGGTTGCATGGGGCTGGTTGGCGAACCCTGCCCGGTGAAGCGCCGGGAAGAGGAAATTGCCGCTGGCATCCCCGGTGAACATTTGGCCGGTACGGTTGGAGCCATGTGCGCCGGGCGCCAGCCCAACGATCATGATCCTGGCATCCGGGCTACCCATCCCGGGGACGGGTTTGCCCCAATAAACCTGGTCCTGGTAGGCCTTGCGTTTGGTTTGGGCAACTTCCTCACGCCACGCGACCAGGCGGGGGCACCTGTGGCAGTTAATCAGTTTGGTGTTGAGGGTTGTGAGGGAGTCGGTCATGGCCTGGAACGTGGGCTAATCAGGGTGTTGGTTAAATCAATCGTAGAGGCGGTGTGGTTACCGCCTCTACAGTAGTCGATGCGCGATCTATGTGAGAGGACAGTGATTAATGTTTCAGCGCGTTCCAACCAACATAGTGGCCTGTGCTGCCGAGTTCTTCCTCGATGCGCAGCAGTTGGTTGTATTTCGCCACACGGTCAGAGCGGGCGGGGGCCCCGGTCTTAATCTGACCCATGTTCAGGCCAACGGCCAGGTCTGCAATGGTGGTGTCTTCGGTCTCGCCAGAGCGATGGGAGGTGACGGCGGTCCAGCCATGGTAATGGCACATTTTCACAGATTCCAGGGTCTCTGTCAGCGAGCCGATCTGGTTCAGCTTGACCAGCAGTGAATTACAGGCATCCTCAGAGATGGCCCGGGTGATGCGGCTGGGGTTGGTCACCAGCAGGTCGTCGCCGACGATCTGGATGCGGTCACCGACCTGAGCGGTGAATTCTTTCCAGCCCTCCCAGTCATCTTGGGCAAAACCATCTTCAATGGAGACGATGGGGTACTTGTTGACCCAGTCAACCCAAAAAGCGACCATTTCATGGCTGGTCAGTTTGCGGTTTTCTGTCCGCAGGTGGTAGACCTGTTCTTCCTCATCGTAGAACTCAGAAGCTGCGGGGTCAAGCGCGATGGCCACTTCCTCGCCGGCGGTATAGCCCGCTTTTTCGATTGATTCGAGGATCAATTCAACAGCTTCTTCGTTTGTTTTCAGCGCCGGTGCATAGCCGCCTTCGTCGCCGACCAGGGTGGCGTAGCCCTTTTCTTTAAGGACTTTTTTCAGTGTGTGATAAATTTCGGTCCCCCAGCGCAGGGCTTCAGCGAAGGAGGATGCGCCCAGGGGCATGATCATGAATTCCTGGGCGTCGGTTGTCTGCCAACCGGTGTGTTCGCCGCCATTGATGATGTTCAACATGGGAACAGGCAGTTCGTGGGCATACACACCGCCAAGATAGCGATAGAGGGGCAGGGCCACCGAATTGGCTGCTGCTTTGGCCACAGCCAGGCTGGTGCCAAGGATGGCATTTGCGCCGAGGCTGTTTTTGTTGCGGGTGCCGTCCAACCCCAGCATGGCCATATCGATGGCCATTTGCTGGGTGGCATCTGCGCCAATCAGTATTTCAGCGATCTTGGTGTTCACGTTTTCGACCGCTTTACTGACGCCTTTTCCGCCAAACCGGTCCTGGTCGCCATCACGCAGCTCGAGGGCCTCATGTGTGCCTGTTGATGCGCCAGAAGGTACGGCTGCCCGTCCCCAGCTGCCGTCGCCGAGGACGACTTCCACTTCCACGGTGGGGTTACCGCGTGAATCGAGTATTTCTAATGCTTTTACGGAAATTATGGTTGTATCCATGGGTTGTGTTATTCCTTTCATTATTCAGTAGAGTAATTATTATAGCAAAAACTGGGCATTTCAACTTGCAGGCTGGTAATCTTCTTTTAGCCGCATCCCATTCAGGTTAACCATTGCCCTATCTTTTATTTTTTATCCGATTTCCTTTGCTTGAATTTTTTCATTTTTAGTAACTACTCAGGCAACCCTGCTTCTGAAGGGAGGGGGGTGTGGTGTGGCGGCGAAGC
>PWSY01000221.1 GCA_003563055.1 Anaerolineaceae bacterium
GTAGAAGAACCAGCGCCAGTAGAAGACCCAGAACCTGTAGTAGAAGAACCAGAACCAGAATACCTGGGTTCATTTGCCCTAATACTCCCTGGCCCATGGAATGACAATTCCTGGAGTAACGCAGCCTATGATGCATTGATGGCATTGGAGGCCCGTGGTGTGCGGGTGGCCTACTCTGAGGATGTCGCTGCTGGCGATGCTGACCGTGTCCTGAGAACCTATGCCGAAGATGGATTTGATGTGATTGTGGCCCATTCTTTTGGCTACATGGACGCTGTTTTTGCAGTTGCTGAAGAATTCCCGGATGTTAATTTCGCCTGGGCTGGCGGGATTGGCATGACGGCAGCAAACGTAGCAGATTACGAACAAAATTTCTATGAGGCTGCTTTTCCAATTGGTATGATTGCAGCACACGTAAGTGAATCAGGTGTGTTGGGCGCGTTGTATGGTTTTGATATTCCTGTATGCCATGCCATGGGTGTGGCTTTCCTGGATGGCGCCCAAACTGTCGATCCCAATGTGCGCTTGATCTCGACAGCCGTTGGTGACTGGGGTGATGTTGCTAAGGCAAGAGAAGCTGCTTTAGCCCAGGCCGATGCAGGTGTTGATTTTTGGATTCAATGCGGCGAGGGTCCTACTTTGGGCGCAATTGCTGCTACTCAGGACATCGGTGGTTATGTAACCGGCTATGTGGGTGATATGACCGAAAATGGCCCTGATGTGGTCCTGGTAAATTTGATTTGGAATATGGAACCAATCTTTACAGACCTTCTGCAAATGACCCTGGATGGAACTTTTGATAATCCTGTTATGCAATATGGGATTGCTGAAGGAGCGATGCTGTATTCAGTTAATGAAGGGCTGATGGATGTTATTCCTCCTGAAGCACTGCAAGCAGCAGAAGAAGCCATGGAACAAATCAAAGCCGGTGAATTAGTTGTTGAATTTGTTCCAGAATAGAATATAAAGAAAATTAAGATAAGGTTCTCTGGTGGCAATGCAAGGTTCATCTCATTTTGCCACCAGAGATCGAATTGAGATAATTAATCCTTTTAACTGCGTGCACAATTTTTCAATGACTATAAATAAGTTTATGTAGAGCGTATCCATATGGCATTGATCCGCGGATTAATTAAACTGTTCTTTATGAAGGTATCATTTTGTCATTTGTTCAGGTAAATATCGAAATTTGATGTGATTATGGATAATAAAATATCTTCAGCAACAAACAATCCAATTGTAGAAATGCGAGGGATTGTTAAAGAATTTCCTGGTGTAATTGCCAACGCGGGCATCGATTTTGAGCTAAAAAGAGGCGAAATCCACACATTATTAGGTGAAAATGGCGCTGGAAAAACCACTTTAATGAATATCTTATATGGCTTGTATGCACCAGATGCGGGTGAAATTTATCTCAATGGTGAAAGCATTCAACTTAAAAACGCTCGGGATGCAATAAAGTGTGGCCTTGGCATGGTCCACCAGCATTTTATGCTGGTTGAAAGATTCACAGTTGCAGATAACATTGTATTGGGTCAACCCTCACAGAAATTCCCGCGCCTTGAGGAAAAAAGAGAGCTCTATACTCAATTGGAAGAGATTTCTGGAAAATACGGTTTGAAGATTCGGCCAGATGCTGAAGTTTGGACCCTTTCAGTTGGTGAGCAACAGCGGGTTGAGATTCTCAAAGCCCTGTATCGCGGCGCAGAGGTATTGATTTTAGATGAACCAACAGCCGTATTAACCCCAACTGAAGTGGATCAATTACTGGATATTTTAAGAAAATTAACCGATGAAGGTAAAAGTGTGGTGTTTATCTCTCATAAACTTCACGAAGTTTTGGCTGTTAGCGATCGGATCACGGTTTTGAGAGATGGAAAGGTTATCGGCACTGTCAACGCTGCTGAAACTACCCGAGAAGAATTAGCCTGCATGATGGTTGGTCGAGAGGTTATTTTAAGGGTGAAGAAGAACCCACCTCAAATTGGTGAACCTGTTCTGGTTATCAGAGGTCTTGAAGCGCTGGATGATCGTAAATTACGGGCCGTTAAAGGGATTGATCTTGATGTTTGCAGTGGAGAAATACTGGGAATTGCTGGTGTGGCCGGGAATGGTCAGTCAGAACTGGAAGAAGTCATTGCTGGATTGAGGCGTGCAATTGCTGGAAGTGTGAGAATATGTGGCAACGATGTTACCAATGGAAGACCGAAAGAGGTTGGCAATTGTGGGCTGGCGCATATTCCCTCTGATCGTTATAGAATGGGGTTTCTTCCAGGTTTTTCTGTTGCAGAGAATATGATTCTTCAGAGAGTTGGTGATGCCCCGTTTACACATCATGGCATCATCCAAAAACCATTTATTGAAAAAGAAGCTGAAATACTGGCCACAAATTTCGATGTTCGAACGCCATCCGTTAATACATCTGCTGGAAAATTGTCAGGTGGAAATGTGCAAAAAATGATACTGGCGCGGGAATTAGCCCGAGATCCGAATGTCCTTATTGCTGCTCAGCCAACCCGTGGCCTTGATGTGAGTGCCATTGAGTATGTGCATAAAAAATTAATAGAAAAACGGGATGAAGGGATGGCTATCCTGTTGTTTTCTACGGAAATGTATGAAATATTATCGTTGAGTGACCGCATTGCGGTTATGTACGACGGAGAAATAATGGGAATTGTTGATACAAAACAAGTTGATGTCAACGAAATTGGCATGATGATGGCAGGCGAGAAACGTGCTTAATTTATCAGTCAGGAATTATTTATGATGGATTTGCCATATAAGGAAAATATTAATAATATTATGAAATGGTTTTTATCACCAGGGCGCTTATCGGTTTTTTCACCTATTCTTGGTGTTATTGTTGGCCTGATAATTGGTGCGATATTAATTATTATTGCCGGCGCGAATCCAATCGGTGCTTATCAGGTGATGATTAATGGGGCATTTGGTGGTTCTCGGCAGTTAATTGCCACCATTTTGAAAACAGGACCGATATTGCTGATTGGACTTGGGTTAACCGCCGCATTTCGAGCAAAAGTCTGGAATATTGGTGCCGAAGGTCAATATTTTATGGGGGCCTTATTGGGTGGTGTTATTGGGTTATACTTTGATCATCTGCCAAGAATTTTATTA
>PWSY01000104.1 GCA_003563055.1 Anaerolineaceae bacterium
AAAGAAGAGATAGAAGCTCGGAATGTCTGCAACAATCAGCACGCCAAGATTCCCTGTGTAACTTAAGAAATAGAAGCCACCAAAGGAATGACGCCGTTTGTCACCGACAAAATAAGGAACAGCATACCAGCCAGCCAGCATCCAGAGTAAACTCGTAAACAACAGAAACAGGCGCGCGACCTCCGTCAAGTGCAGGGTCATGCCCAGCATCAGGAACGGCGCACTCGTGGGGATGTCAATTGGACAGAGGACCACGGCAATGACGGCAGGCAATGTGGCGGTACGGAAGAATAGATTCAGGCGTCGGTCGCAGGCCGGCAGAATCCATTGAGCCAGGCCACCGAATAGCGGCCATGCAATACTAATCCAAAGCCAAAAAGGGCCCGTCATAGCACGCTCTCCGTGATTGCTTTCGCCAATGCCAGCGGATTCCACTGTGACCCGGCGAACAGCCCCGCCCACAGGCTCAGCGCAGCGGTTATGAGGGTCGGGTACAACATCCAGGGATTCGCCTCGCCACCGGCGCGCTCCGCCGGATCCATCCATTCGGCTGGGGGTTCCTTGAACCAGGCGTTGTAAAGGATGGGCAAGAAATACCCCGCATTTAGGGCGGTGCTCAGCAGTAAGACCGCAATCACCCAAGGCTGACCGCTTTCCAGCGCGCCAAAGCCCAAATGCCATTTGCTAATGAAGCCGGCGATCGGCGGTACACCAATCATACCGAAGGCGCCGACCGTGAAGGCGGCCATCGTCCACGGCATGCGTCGGCCGATTCCGTTCATGGCGGAGATCTTTTTGACATGCAGCGTTTCCGCGAACAGTCCGGCACAGAAGAACAGGGTGATCTTCATAATCCCCTGATATACCAAATGCACCATGCCGCCGGTCGTGGCGATCGGGCTGAGGATCGCAACGCCCAAAATGATGTAGGAAACCTGGCTTACAGTGGAATAAGCGAGACGCCGTTTCAGATCGTCTTGGGTAAGTGCCCGTAGTGAGCCATAGAGAATGGTGATGGACGCAAAGATTGCAAGGGGCGTAAGCACGCCCAAGGCAGCGGCCAAATCGAGGCCATACACGTGATAGACCACGCGGGCCACGCCAAACGCACCGGCCTTGACGACGGCGACCGCGTGGAGCAGGGCGCTAACCGGCGCCGGCGCGACCATCGCAATCGGTAACCAGCCATGCATGGGGAACAGGGCGCCTTTGACGCCCACGCCAAAGATCAAGAGCGGGAAGATCAGGAGCAATTGCGGATTCAGTTCGGCGGGCAGTGCCGCCAGCGTGCCGGGCTCAGCAAAGTCGATCGATCCCGCCAACGCGTACAACCAGATCATGCCGACAAAGAAAACTGCGCCGCCCCCCATGGTGTAAAACAGATAGGTGCGACCACCCTTTAGGGCCTCTTCCGTACCGCTATGCACGACCAGTGGATAGGTACTGAGCGTCAGGAACTCATAAAAGATGAAGAAGGTGATCAGATTTCCGGCCAGCGCCACGCCGACCGCTGCGGTGATACAGAAGCTGAAGAAGGCGAAGAAACGGGCTCGATTGACGCCATGATCCATGTAGCCGAAAGCGTAAACGGACGTGATCAACCACAATACGCTGGACAGCGACATGAATAGGAAGGACAAGGGGTCCGCGCGCAATACGAAATCCAGATCACCGACCATGGTAAAGCGCGTTTCAAAGTGGGCACCTTGATAGACGCTCCAGCCCATGTAGCCAACCAGCGCCACTTTTAGGGTAGCGCCCAGCAGGTTAACCACCCAGCGCGCCCGCTCTCTCGCTTCGCCCAACAAGAGGATCAGGATCCCGGTGACCAGCGAAGTCAGGATGATCGCTAAGGGGAGTATGGCTGTTAGTCCGTTACTCATAGGCCGCCTCCCACCAAGCCCGCTGCCGGGGCTGCAAAGGGCCAGCCGACCATCAATAAGTCCAGAATCTCCTCAGCGCGTAAGCCCATGCCAATGCTAAGAAGGGCCATCACCAAGGCGCATGCTTCTAATGACTTTGGGACTTTGTGAAGGGTCGTGTCCGGATCTGCCGCAGAGAAGGCGTACCGCAACACCAAAAACATGTAGCCTGCCGTCAGTAGGCCGCCACCAATTACAATTGGCGCCCACCACCATTGCCCAGCGGCGAGCACGGCGCTGGTGGTCAGCCATTTGGCGACAAACCCGCCACTGGGCGGGAGACCCATCAAGCTAACGGCCGCGAGGGCCATCGCGAAAACGGTGACGGGCAATCGCTTCGCCAAGCCGCGCATATGATCGATGTGGTCACTGCCAGCCGCATGCAGCAAGACGCCAGCAGCCATAAAGAAGGCGGTTTTCGCAAAGGCATGCGCGAGTACCTGATACAAGCAACCGCGGCTACCGGCGACTAGCCAGGGCATCATCGGCGCATTGATCGAAGGATCGGTCACCGTGCTGACCGGGAACACGAAGAAGAGGTAACCCAATTGCGCCACGGTGGAGTAGGCGACCATCATTTTGACGCGGGTTTGCCGCAAGGCTTGAATGGAGCCCCAAAGAATAGCGCCGGTGCCCAGCATGCCTAATAGTTGTCCGGTCTGAAAAGTAACCACGTCATGGAAGACTTGGAACCAGAGACGGAGGATCAAATAGAAAGAGGCTTTGACGACCAATGCCGAAAGGATTGCACTGACGGGTGCGGTGGCGCTGCCGTGTGCCGGCGGCAACCAAAAGTGCAAGGGAAAGGCCGCGGTCTTAAGCAGGAGCCCGATCAGCATCAGGGCGAAGGCCGCGGCTGGGATGCGACCGCCGTCAATGGCGGCACTCAAGAGGCCGATGTCCAGCGTGCTGTAGGCCGCATAAAGCATGGAGACCCCAAGCAAGTAGACGAGTGATCCCGCCATCGCCGCGAGCAGGTAGCGCATGCCTGCGATTAATACTTTGCGCCGACCCGTCAACGTCAGCAGACCGACGGCGGCCAAGCCGATGATTTCCAGGATCACGTAGATATTGAACAAGTCCGCCGACATGTAGAGCGCGTTCATTGAGCCCCACAGAAAGAGCCAAATGGGCCAAAACATCTCCGCGCCGCGTTGTTCGTTTGCGGTTTGATAATGGCCGAAATAGGCTTGAGCATAGAAGCTAAT
>PWSY01000161.1 GCA_003563055.1 Anaerolineaceae bacterium
CAGAGATTGAAACAGCCATCCGCCAGGTAATTGACCAGGCGCTGGTTTCAACCCAGGTGATTGATATTTTTGATGCTGCCGGGATTAAAAAGCCGGATATTTCCATCTTGTCTGAGGAATTCTTATTAGAAATTAAGGGGATGGAACACAAGAATATTGCCCTGGAGACCTTGAAGAAACTCTTAAATGAGGAAATCAGAGCCAGGGCACGAAAGAATCTTGTTCAAAGCAAAACTTTGATGGAACTGCTGGAAAGCTCGATCATGCGGTACAACAACAAAATCATTACTGCGGCTGAAGTCATCGAAGAATTAATCAAACTGAGTAAGGATATTCAAGAGATGGACCAGGAACCCATTGCCATGGGCTTATCGGATTTTGAATATGCTTTTTATACGGCGGTAGCCAATAATGAGAGCGCCAGGGAATTGATGCAGGTGGATCAGCTCAGAGAATTAGCCATTGTGCTCACTGAACGGGTTCGAGCCAACGCGACCATTGACTGGACAATTAAGGAGAGCGTCCGGGCTAAATTACGAGTGATCGTGAAGCGCACCCTGCGCAAATTTGGCTACCCCCCTGACATGGAAAAACTGGCAACGGAAACGGTTCTCAAGCAGGCCGCGTTAATCGCTGATGAATTAACCAATAAATGATCGACCACAAATATTACCTAGCAAAATTATGAGAGTTGGTTTTTGATAATCAAAACCAAGGACGTTTGGATTGTTCAGCTCATAGCAGATGGATTTTTAATATATTAAAGGTAACTACTCAGTCAATCCTACTGGTGAAGAGGTGGGGGGGTTGTGTGTCGGCTACGCCGACACACAACCCCCCCGATTCCCCTGCAGCCTGAGTGGTTACTATTAAAGATATCAAGCTGGTAACAGGTTCATCATTGACATAAGGAATAAGAAATGCCATATTTTTATAGCATAAACGCTATACAATCAGCACTTTCAATTATCAAGTTCAATCATAGAGTCTGCCATGTAGGAAGTTGAGTTCTTCCAACTGCCCAGTGGAAGGTGCCCTGTCGAGCAGTTCTTATCCACGCTTAACATGGCAACCGATTTGCCATTTATTGAAAATGCCTTTTCCAGGTTAGAAAAGTATGGCTACCATCTGGATAGGCCGCATTCGGCGCCATTGCGAGATAAAATACTTGAGCTGCGTGTAAGAACCAGAAATGGGCAACTTCGTTTCCTTTATTACTTTGCGAATGAGATAATCATTATTACCCATGGTTTTAAAAAGAAAACTGGAAAGGATTAATTCTTTTGAGGTGCTCAACCAGGTTTGATTAATACTACGAATAACCCCTAGTACAAAGAAACGGATGCTGGATGATGAAAATGACAACAAAGCTAACTGTGTTTTGGTTATTGAAAATCCTCTTTATTGCTTTATTGATGCTGCTGATGAGCTCCCAACTTGTCTTGGTGATGGCTGAAGGTTTACCTCCCTTCAGTAATAACCCTAACAACCAGGTTAAACCATTTTCCCTCAAAGAGGGAACAGGGGAATTCACCAGCAATGGCCCATATGGTGGCAAGACCCGCGGAATGGCAATCCATCCAGAAGACAGCGATACAGTATTTGTCACCGTTGAAATGGCTGGGTTGTTCCGTACGATTAATGGTGGTCAGAGTTGGGAACATGTTCTCTACAGTAACACCAGCGGATTTGTTGAAATATTACCAGGAGACCCTGATGTGGTTTTCTTTGGTGGTCAGGATGGCCTCTACCGTAGTGACGAAGGTGGGGTTATTGACAGTTGGAACAGAGTTGCGTTTGAGAATGTCCAGCATATTCCACCGAGCGCAATGGCGATCTCTCATCAAGAACCCTACCCTATTTATTGTGCAATTAATGGCTCGGTTTTTTTCTCTGAGGATGGTGGTCTAACCTGGGAGGAACGGGGAAATGGTTTGCCAGAGGAACCTCAATTATTAGCCGTTGATCATTTCAATGAAAAACTTGTTTATGCCGCATATCATAATGGCTCTCTTTATTCCTCCAACGATGGCGGTCTTAATTGGGAATTATGGGAAAGTATTTCATTTCCAGAAGAAGATGGCATCGGTGGAATCACGGTGCTAGAAGCTGATCCTCATGTTGAAAACCGGATTTGGTTAGGCACCTGGGGTTTGGGGTTACACCGTTCAGATAATGGCGATGAAAGTATAATTGAGATAGATTCATTTCTTCCTGACGGATCAGATTTAAGCGATTTTGGCTTTTGGTCAATTTCTTTTGATCCAAATCAACCGAGAATCTATATTGGTATGACTGGGCCAGGGGATGCAGTTCTCTACAGTGACGATGCTGGAGATAATTGGACTGGCCTGGGATTAAACAACCAGGGTGGGGCAGATATCGTTGTTGCTTACGGTGACAGTCAGATCATTTACACTTCGTGGGCAGGAATACAAAAAAGTGTGGATGAAGGACAAACCTGGGAATGGTTATCCAACGGCATAGCCGGTATCCAGACTTGGCAAATTGCCATCTCGCCATTTGATATAAATCAAATTATTACAGTTGCCGATTCAGACGGCGCCTTTTTTACCGAAAGCGGTGGGAATGATTGGATTTCGCTACACACAAAAATCGGAGCATCCGAACAACATCGCTCCTTTGCTTTTGATCCACTGGATTCTGAGGTCGCATTCTTAGGAGGGACTGGTTCAATTTACAGAACAGGAGATCAAGGGGAAAGTTGGAGTGGCCCTTTTTTATTAGAAAATGAAGGGCCCTATTTTGCAAGGCCTCACGACATAGTTGTCTCTCCTGAAGATAATTCAGTTGTGTTTGCAGGGGTGTACTTTGTTGGGAATACAACACTTAATGATGGCGGTCTCTTTATCTCTCGTGACAATGGAATCACCTGGCATTTTGAATTTCATACGGAACATCCGATCTGGCGTATCGTTTTTTCCCCTTCCGATCCAAGTTTTATTTATCTGGCAACGGGTTGTGAAGCTCATTGGTGTGAAGGAGATGGTATTTGGCAATCGCTTGATGGTGGAGAAACCTGGCAGCATAAGCCATCAGATATGCTAAAAAAATGGAACATCAAAGCGTTAGCAATCCACCCAGATGATCC
>PWSY01000154.1 GCA_003563055.1 Anaerolineaceae bacterium
GATTTTTCAAGAATTATTTTGAGAGTGTTGGATAATAAACATGTGTTGAAGATAGCGAAGAAGGTGAGGGTGTTCTAAGCTTTATTAATCATGATAGATTGCCGATCTTATTTCAGCGCTCTGATTTATATGAATGGATTTGGCAGATTGGGAAGGCAACAACCAACTTGCATTTGAGATGGCTTTGTTAAGCATGTGGCAACTAAATGTAGGTCACGTTTCCAACGAGACTGTTGTGGTCTGCTCCAATCATGACATTATATTGGATTGATAATAAGATCACCTGGTTGGCTGTGGGGTGACATCTATTTGGTCACATTTTTCGGGCTTCTACTATATTAAAACTTTAATATTTTGTTTGATAAACCCAAGATTTCAGATGAAATTCTACTATCACAAGGAATCGGTGAATTTTTTATCATTGCGCAATAATTACTTCATGTACTTTATTTAATCTGTGTACGGACTCGATTCAAGTCTTATCATGCAACATAATATTTGTTGAGATCAATTTTTTCATTTTGAATTAATTTAAAAATATGTTAAAATGGAACTAATCGGTTAGGTAGAGCGTCTATCCTGTGAAACCATTTTTAGGTGAAAGGTAGGCTAATCCATGAATAAAATGATTATTTGGATAACTTATTTACTTCTAGTCACAGTACTCCTCACTGGCTGCCGTCTGATTCCTGCTAACACGGAGGATTTTGAGGTCGGGCAGGATGCATATGTTTATTCGCTGGAGGTGCAACAAATTGATAGAGACTCAGGGCGTGTTGAGCTGATCGTCACCGGCGAGCTGGCGGATGGCTGCACATCACTTCATGAAATTGAGGTTGAACAGGTGGGGAAAGAATTCATCCTGACTGTCTTCACCCGGCGCCCAACAGGCGATGTGAATTGTACGATGGCGCTGGTGCCTTTTACAGAGACGGTCGAACTGGATGTGGAAGACCCTCAGCCCGGAACATTTCAGGTGATCGCACAAAATATCCAGACCGAGTTCACGTTGAATGGCGAAGAGGGATATGAAATCGGGCAGGACGCGTATGTTTATACCTTGGAAGTTCAACCAATCAATCGAGAATTGGGGTACGTCGAGGTGATTGTCACCGGTGACCTGGCGGACGGCTGCACCTCACTTCATGAAATTGAGGTTGAACAGAAGGGGCAGGAGTTTAACCTGACGGTCTTCACCAGGCGCCCTACAGGTGATGTGGCCTGTACCATGGCCCTGGTGCCCTTTGAAGAAACGGTCGAACTGCCAGTGGATGGTCTTGAGGCAGGAACATATCAGATTCTTTCACAAAATGTCAAAACTGAATTTACAATCGAAGGTGCTGAGTAGATACTCGGGTTAGATCGCTGACTTTATTTCAATGTACTGATCGCATTGATTGGATTTGGTGGGTTGGTGTCTTCCCAACCCACCATACTCGTCTATGATTTTTTATTAGCTTTTATCCAAAGTAGAACCATTATCCAGACAAGCTCCATCAAATCCAGGCCCGTAGACGGTGTTTTTAATTTTGGGTGTTTTTTACCTGATTGAACCTGCTAAGCTCATGGGCCTGCTCGCAGGGTCACATCATCCAGATAAAATGTTGAGAAAGGGCCATCTTGATGGGTGATTACTTTAAAGCTCAGAGTGACTTTCTGGCCATTATAAGGCGCAAGGTTCAGCGTTTCTTCTTGCCAGTGTGGGACAGTGTTACTCAAACAGAGATCATAGGTTTCGATGAGGGTGTTATCGACCATCACATAGCCGAAGTCCTTGCCGCAGGCATCTGTAGATTCAATGTAATACCAGAAATGTAACCAGGATCGGTTGGTGGGAATGATCAACTCCTGGGATAATTGGGCAATCTCATCAGGCCATCCACCCAGCAGGGCACCCCAATCGCCTTCAAACCAACCGCCAATCGATTGTTGTACCAGGGGTGAACCAACGGAAGATTCTTCTGCCCACCCCACGCCATGTCCCAGCTCGAAGTCGCAATTGACGATCGGGTCGCAATCGTCGCTTGGTGTGGGTTGTGTGGTGGGGGTTGGTGTGGGGTCAGGGTACAGCCATGTGGTTTGCCAGCCCATGTCTTGCAGGATGCCCATGGTGACCGGGCCCGGGTCATGCTGAGGGCCAACATAAGCCCACACCATCAATTGGTTTTCGCCCCCAGCAAATGCGCTAAAATCCAAATGTGCAATGCTTGACCCCGGCGACCAGACATGCGGCGCGTACATCCTGACCCGCTGACCACCGTTGGCGTGGTTGGCATTAGGCCCATGCCACCACAGGTCATTCGATGTGAACAGCGCCCCCAGCCCGGGTGAATCAGCCGGGTCATAAGCGGTCAATCTCGTCCCGCCCCCGCTTTCCAGAAAGGTGTCAAAGATGACGGGGTAACCCTCGAAGCGATAGGCATAATCCCCATTCTGAGGCGATCGTGTTGCAGAAGAGGCAAACCCCATCCCGTGCGCGATGGTGTGGGCCGCCACCGTCACCAGGTCAAATTGATCGGCTGGGGATAGGCCATCTGTTCCCAGGTACCAGGGCAGGAGCGCATTGAATGCGAGGTGCATATCAAATGCCTGGGGAGCCAGGTCTTGACCAGCCAGGGTATTGGCCAGGGCACCCGGGTACCAGGTTTTGGTTTCAGGTGCGCCAGCGAAATCGCTGTGCCAGGGTTGATTGCCGCCATAACCCAGGGGACGTTTGTTCGGGTCCGGGTCATAACCGGCCATATCCGTCCAGCAGGCAGAAACGGTGATTGGCACGGTTGTGTACACCTCGCTCGCCCAGATCGCGGCTGCCGCTTCAAGCGCCTGGCGGGCCTGGGCTGGAAAGGCTTGACATTCCGAATCCCAGGGGTCTTTCGTCCCCGGGCTTTGGTACGTGATGATGAAGACGGCCCCGGGCGGTGTGGGGGTGGGGATGGGGGTGGATGTTGGGCTGGGTAACACGACAGGGGTTGTCGGCGTATAAGTTGGTGTGGCGGATGTTGGCGGGAGGGTTGGTGTGAGGGTCGGCGAGGGGGCATCCTGTGTGGGGGTGGCTGTGGGGCCTGGCGGCGGATCAGGGCTGCTGCCAACGCCTCCCAAAATCAGGGGC
>PWSY01000202.1 GCA_003563055.1 Anaerolineaceae bacterium
CGCTGGGGGCCTTCGTCCAGCTCACCCTGGATCTCGCTCAAACGCCCCTCCAGCTCTCGCACCTGTTGTTCGTGGTCACGACGCTGCCGGTTGGCGGAGTCCCGATAAACCTCCCAAATTTCGAGCCCTAAAATATTGCTGAGAATGCGTTTTCGTTCACCGGGTCTTGCCATGGCGAACTGGTCGGCCTTGCCCTGCAAGAAAAAGGAAGCATTGGTGAAAGTATCGAAATCCATTCTCAAGGTCTCTTGAATTTTTTGGTCCGTCTCCCTCAGGGTGCGTTCGGTCAGGGGTTTCCAGGGATCTTTCTGACCCGATAATGCCGAAAGAATAAAGAATTCCACCGATGAGGTTTTACCCCGTGGATTGGTGCGCTGGACACGGTACCTGTTCCCTTCATAATCAAAGTCCAGGGTCACCTCTGCGGCACTCACGGATGGGTGGTTGTTGATAATGGACTCATCGCGCTTGCGAGCCTGGCCGAACAGCGCCCAGGTGATGGCATCCAATAAAGCAGATTTGCCGGCCCCGTTGGGGCCTGAGATACAGGCCAGGTTAAATCCAGAAAAATCAAGTGTGACGGGTTCTCGATAAGACAGAAAACCGGCGATTTTTAATTTAAGAGGGATCATATCAAAATCCTAATACATTCAAGATAACTGCCGTACTGACACAAGGGGGTCTTCTCAGCAATATACCGCAAAAGACCTGCTCCTACCAGGCGAGATGAGCGAACCGGTCAGCATATTGTACATCATGGTCCCTTCATTGATGCAAAGGGATGCTTAGAAAGCAACTGTAGCATTTTAAAAAACCATGAATAGCCACAAACATCAACACAAAAAGGTGTGGCGATTGCAAAGCCATACATTTTCGCAGAATTAACATTCTTCATACTGTAAACACCCCCCTCACCTAACCGGGGATGAGGGCTGTTAACCCACAATCTACGCGATTGCAGACATTTCTCGGGCATGACGAATACCCTGATGAACATCCGTCTGATTGCCTGACCAGGCCCGGATCGAATTGAAACAAAATAATCGTTGCCTGAGGTTTCGTTCACTTTAATATTAGTGTAAAATGCATTATAGATGCTCAAACACGCTGCGCCTTGGTTTTGACCGCCCACCCTTTACCGTCGATCGTGAGCATCACCTTTGATCAGCTTAATCCAGTTAATCTAACCCAGTCTGATATGGCGGGTGCGACATGAAATCAAAAACCTCCTTCCTCATTTCGCTATTACTACTCCTGACAATTGCCTGCACCTGTGTACCGCTGTCGCTGGTACAGCAGGGGGCAGCGCCCGAAATCCTGCTGCCGCCAACCCAGCAGGAAAGCGTCAGCGCGGCCCCCTACCTGAGCGAAATCACCTTTTGCCATGATGTCACCGATGACGGCATCCCCATCGACCCCACCGACGAGTTTCCTCCCGGCACGGTTGAGGTATGGGCGTTCTTCACCTACGACAATATGCAGGACGGCATGGCCTGGGGCCGCCTGTGGCGTTCAGAAGGTGAAATCTGGTTGGACATCCGCCAGGACACCTGGGAAGACGGGGAAAGCGGCTGGGCGGCTTACGGTGTCACAGAGGATGACCCCAGCAGCCCGCTGAGCGGCACCTACTCGCTGACCATTTACCTGAATGACCAGATCGTCCGAGAAGACACTTTTTACGTCAACCTGACGCCGGCCCAGACCTCACCTACACTTTCTGCCTTTGGCGCAATCCAGTTTGCTGCCGGCATCACCAATGAAGTGGTCCCTTACGGTGTCGCCGAGGCATTCGAGTACGGCGTCACAGAAGTCTACGCCGTGTTCCCCTTTTTCAACATGCAGGATGGGCAGTCCTTCCGCCGTGAATGGCTGAAGGACGGCGAAATTTACGCCGAAAGAGACATGGCCTGGGAAGAGGGCAGCATCGGCATGGATTATGCCAGGCTACTGGATGAAGATGGTTTACCGCCTGGCGAGTACACGCTCAACCTTTACATCGACGGCCAGGTGGCGCGCAGCGCCGGGTTTACAATTTGCACGGCCCAGCCCGAGGCCCGGGAACCTGCCCTGCCCCAGGAAATCATCGATGATTACTTGATGCCCGCCTGGGAAAACCTGGCTAATTCAGAGCACAAAGTCCTGCGCGACCTGGCCCAATTTGCCCTAAACAACCACGTTTCCATCTCGGTGGACCCCAATTTTGACGGGCAAGCGGCCTATCGTTATACATGCAGCACGCCCCCTGTGATGGGTGAGGTCGTTTTCTCATTAAGTTACTGGAAGCGAATCGGCTGGGAAGAAACAACCGCGGTGCTGGCCCACGAACTGGTGCACGCTTTTCAGCACAAAACAGGGGATTATCGCTGTGGATGCAGCATTGAGAAGGAATATTATGCCTGGATCGCCCAGTTTTACGTGCTGCAGGAAATGGGCCGCAAGGACATCCTCGCGGATAAATACGCCGATGCCTATGACAGCCGCACCGGCAAGTTTGACAGTGACCGGCTCTGGGCGCTCTTGATAAGACTTTACCCAGAATGCCCTGAGTATTAAACTCTCAAGGTGATATCGTATTAATTACCGTTTGCTTAAAGACCTCAACGCTAGCCAAGAAAATCCATATGCGCTAAGCGGGTAATTATTTACCCCATAACCCCCTCAATCTCGTGGCGGTGCGGCATGGCCGGGATCACGCCCAATTTTGTGCAGCATAAGCCGCCAGCGATAACGGCCATTTTGACAGCATCCAGCAGCGTTTTGCCCTCTCCTAAAGCTGTGGCCAGGGCCGCGTTAAAGGCATCCCCAGCGCCAGTGGTGTCGACCACATCAACCTTAATCCCGGGCACCTGGGTGAGCGCACCCCCTTCATCCAATACCAGGGCACCGGCAGGGCCCTGGGTGACCACCACATTTTTCACACCCCTCCTCTGTAGTGCTTTCGCCAGCTCAGGGACATCACCCTTTGAGCTCGGGTCCAATCTCAGTAGGATTTTTATTTCCGTCTCATTGGGTGTGATCACGTCGACGTTTTCTAGAATCGCATTCGAAAGCGGGGTTGCCGGGGCCGGGTTGAGTATGGTCAGCGCCCCATGTCCCCTGCCAAGCG
>PWSY01000130.1 GCA_003563055.1 Anaerolineaceae bacterium
AAATGTTGACAGAAAACGCGGCTGTTACTGCAATATGTTGTGTTACATTTTGATCCGTACGGGGGTTGTCTGTACGTCCATCAGACCACTGGTCAAAGTGGTATCCCAGATCGGGGATTGCCTCCACGGGGGTGCCGCTGCCACCATATTCGACAATCTGTATCATATCGCCTTCAATACTTCCATGGTTACCGGCAGTATATAAAAGCGTATAGGTTTGAAATTCAAAATACGCTGTCAGGGTCACATCAGAGGCTGGCATTATGTAATAAAAATCTGATAAGACACTTATCAAAACCCCATCTTTTTTCCATTCAATAAATTTCCAGCCCGCATTTGCTTCTGCAGATAAACTAACAACACTGCCTTCCGGGTAATTACCCGCCCCAGTAACAGTCCCTCCTTCAGCAGGTACAGCATTAAGGGTCAATGCGTATTCATCAGGATCGCCATAAAATGAAAAAACAAACGGATCGAGCAAAGTGCCGATTTCAGCCATGTTTTCAAAGATTAAAACCTGGTCAAGTTCAACAATCTCATCACTTTCTGCCAAATAGGCTTTAAACGTTATCGTTTCTCCTGCTTGCTCATTAGAGTTTACAGTAAGAAAAAGAATGCCTCCGGCAGCCGGCAACGGTGAAGCTACTCCGCGGCACTCTTCTCCAACAAATGCTGCAACCATATCGTTGGGGTTTGTCGAAATTTGTCCATTCAGCAATTCCAGAGTGGATAATATTTGCATATTGTTCTGCAGATTTGGCAAGGGGTCCCAATCGGGGGGGGCAGAAAACACATTGTAATTGTAAACACTGAGAAAAAAAACAATAGAAGCTAAGAAAAAGCGGCTGTATCTGTTCATCGATATATATTTATACATTCAACCTAAATTAAAATCTGACATTTGAAATCTGTCATTTATTGCTTTGTTTTTGCAAAGGAGAAAACTTAATGAATGATCAGCTTTTCTGTTTTTTGCAGCATTGATTTTTTTGCGTGGATTTCAACAACCATAAAATATATGCCCTGCGGCAGAGCACCTCTTTCTATCTGAATAACATATTCACCAGCCTGATCACGTTGCTCGATTTTTTGGCCAACCATTTGTCCAACACTATTGTATACACGTAAGTGAATGCTTGACGGCTCCAACACACGATAAGGAACATGGGTATTTCCCGTGAAAGGGTTTGGATAAGCTTTTCCGATAAATAAGCCTTGACTGGCAATGTCTTCCATATGCACAGGAGCATCCAGCGTAAAAGTGAAGGGATCATCCAAACGGCCAATGGCCTGCAGTGCTGAAAAGGTAAGTCGTTCATTGATCAACATGAGTTCTCCCAAATCCTCCAGAAATACCTTGAAGGATATTTCTTCACCGTGTTCCTTGTCTGAACCAACACTCATGAAAATCAACCCCTGGTTATTCTCCATGGGTGATGACATGCCACGGCACTCACCGTCAACAAACGCATACACAATATCATCCGGATTAAGTGACCTGACAGAACCTCCAAGATCTAACTCAGCCAACAACATCATCGTATGTTCAAAGTTTTCCCTGGGATAAACACCAATAGGAGAAGCATAAGGTAAAGAACCTTTGTCTACACCAGATGTTTTTGCATCCGACGTGGGGTAAGTGAGCGCACTGTGTTCAGTAAGGCGAATGATATAACCTTCACCCGGGCACATTGTGGTTAAAGTCCCGATCCAGTTGGCTCCATTGTACACGGCAAAAGCATTCTGGCCAACAATACGGTCATTTTCTGCAGGAGAAGGTACAAGACCACCAAGAGCCATATCCAGCGACATGCAATCCTGTGGCAGATAACCAAGCCATGTAAATCCAGGTGAAAGGTTCAGCACATCAATAGGCGCGGGAAACCCTGTAACTTCCAGGGTTTGATCGCTGCAAATTCGCATGCGGTATTTTTTATCATGATCAAGAGAATTAATCCCACCCAGCCACTCAGTGCCGGAATATACAGAAAAGGATTGCTGGCTGATAATACGGTCATTATAGCAAGGTGAAAGAGAGGACAAAATAGCATTCAAACCCATATTGCCCGTATTAATATTTACGCTGAACCAAGTGAACCCTTCTTCAAAATCAATGGTCAGTACCGAACCACTACCACACTCAATCAGATAAGGGTCGTTGATCGAGCCAAGTTCTGATTGGCTCTCGAAGACAAAATCAGGGAAAGTATTACAGCTTTCGCATTGTTCACTGTCCCATATTTTCAACTCAACTGTTTTTCCAGCATTCATATTGGATGCAACTGTGAGAAACACCAAGCCTCCGGTTTCTGGGATTGGAGAGGCAATTCCGCGACATTCCCCGTCAATGAATGCCCCAACCATGTCGTTGGGGTTAGTCGACACAGAACCATCAACAATTATTTGTCCGATCACAGACATAGTATGTTCAAGATTTCCGACAAGCTCCCAGTCAGGCACACACGTCCCTTGTGTAATGCGTGACTCCACATTGTTGGAAGGATTAGACGCAATAACATCATGGGTAGACTCATACACCGCAGTAACATAATAGGAATAAGTACCATTTGCCAATGGTTGATCCCTGTAAGTTAGTGTGTTGCCATCAACACGGGCAATGTATCGACCGTTGCGATATATATGATAATAATCTGGTGTTTGATCGTTTGTTTTGCTTTGATCAGTTAAAGGCAGCGTCTGGGGGTTTATGGTATTATAATTGGTCGCATCTTTCCAACTGTCAAGCAGATAGGACTTTACAGCATCAGTTCTTTTAATTGGAATGCTTTTTTCATTTACATTATCAGAAGGTTTTGTCAAGTCCGTGCAAAAAGCAAACGGAGAAGTTGTTTTGTCATATGATCCAATGATAATATTATCCAGAAAGATGTTTGAACCTTCGGTGATGTTATTGCTGACATGTTCCCTGAAGGCAATGTAAATTGGAGTACCAGCAGGCACATAATCACTTAGCTGGTAAGTGTATAATGTCCATTCTTGACTGCTGCCCTCTGTGAAAACAAGGTTATCTATCACAGTTGTATATGCAGCGGGATTGGTTCGAGATGTTGTTGAAATCAAAACA
>PWSY01000239.1 GCA_003563055.1 Anaerolineaceae bacterium
ATGTCATCATCCGAACGTTGATTGGACGGGAATTGTCAGGAAGGTTGAAGACGGTTAACCCAGGTTATCGGCATAGCTTTGGAGAGGTTGTTCCTGAACTGCTCAGCATTGATTGGGAAAAGTCCCATAAGGGTCCTGAGGAGGATGTATGAAAAATCGTGATATGTCCTATGATGCGGTCATGAGTCGGAAGAACGAGATCATGAAAGCATCCCTCGGGATTGATTATGAGGATTACATCCAATCCCCGATTGCCTTTGATTATGAACGCATGATGGCTGAGACGGGATATTCTCACGAGGATGTGATCCGCATTCAAAGTGAGACCAAGGTAGGTAACACACCTCTTTTTGATTTGCATAACCTGACCCGTGCAGTGCGGGGCATCTCCCCGCCGGGTAAAGGCGCAAGGATTTTGCTCAAAGATGAGGCAGCGAATGCATCAGGGAGTTTCAAAGCTCGCCGGGCTTCGATCAGTGCTTACGAAGCTGCCCTTAAGGGATTTTCTGGTTTGATATCTGCGACAAGCGGCAATTATGGCGCAGCGGTCGCATCACAAGCATCCCAGCGGGGGTTGAAGGCCATCATCCTCCAGGAAGTGTTTGACAGCAGGGGGGTGGGACAACCAGAGATCATTGAAAAGGGGCGCGCCTGCGAAGCCTATGGCGCTGAGGTGCTGAGGCTTTCCGTGGGGCCAGAATTATTTTATATGCTGCTGAGAACTTTGGTGGAGACCGGGTTCTTCAATGCCAGCCTGTATACGCCTTTTGGCATTCAAGGTGTGGAGAGTCTCGGGCTTGAAATTGCCCGCCAGGTTCGAGAGGATTATGGGAGAGATCCCGATGTGGTGGTGATCACCCACGCGGGCGGCGGGAATCTGACTGGCACTGCGCGCGGCCTGTTAGCAGCTGGCTGTGAAAACAGCCGCATCGTGGCTTGTTCCGTTGATTTAAGCGGTCTGCATATGGCTTCTGATAAGGATTTCAACCGCAAGTCGTTCACCACCGGGCATACCGGCTTTGGGGTGCCCTTTGCAACCTGGCCAGACCGGGTTGATGTCCCGCGAAATGCAGCCCGTTCATTGCGTTATATGGACGAATATCAGCTCGTCTCCCAGGGTGAAGTATTTTTTGCAACAGAGTTGTTGACCAAGATGGAAGGGCTGGAGCGCGGGCCGGCTGGCAACACCAGTTTGGCAGCCGCGATACCCCTAGCCAGGCAGATGGATCAGGATCAGATTGTGGTCGTCCAGGAGACGGAATACACTGGCGCCGGCAAGCATCAGAACAGTCAGCTTAGCTTCGCCCGTGAAAATGGGATCCAGATTTATCTTGGAGACCCTGAGGAAAATATCCCGGGAGAAACCATTGTCATCCCCGAAAGACTGGAACAAGTTAAGGGAAAGGTACAGGATATGGACAACCTGCGCCTCTCCTACCTAAAAAATGCAGCGAAGAATTATCCAATAACCCAGTGGAATCAGACAGATGTCCAGTTCCTGGCAGAGGACATCAAGAAGGACGTAGGTTGGGTCCGTAAACGCATGGCCGAGATGCAATCCACTGGTGACTCTGACAACTGAGATCATTAAACCAACGGCAGTCCAGGCTGCCCCACTTTTGGCAGTTCTCGATTTTGGATTGAGAAAGCCTGTAAAAATTCACATAAAAATGTTGATACAGGCAAGACGATTGGAAACGATTAGAAGGGAGCATTATTGATGAGTGAGGACCGAATTGCCCGGTTTGAAAAACGCCGGGAAGAGTATCAGGAAATGTCCGACACAGAGCTCAAAGACCGTTTTTGGAAATTGTGTGACGACATTGTAGCACCAATTATAGACCTCGCCCGTACGCATACTTCTCCATCGATTGAGCGATCGGTGTTGCTGCGGATGGGGATTGACAGCTTAACCGCCCATGGCGTTGTTGATCGGGTTCACCAGGCGGGTCTCCTCGGCAAAGGCGCGGGGCATGTCTTACTGCGCCTGGCTGAGGAAAAGGGTATAGATGTTAAAGGGGCTGCTGAAATTGTTTTGGCTGATAAGGATGTTTTAGAAAACCTTTTTCCCGGAGCCTCTGGGGCCAAACACACTTCGAATAACAGAGAGGAGGTCACCCAATGACAACCCATCAACCCCTTGACCCCCACGAAAAGATGGATATTGAAGCCATCCTTGAGAATTTGGAAAATTTTCGTCCATCCCGTAAAGGCTGGACCTGGCGAGAAGCAAAGGATGAAGCCATTAAAATGGGGCCATTCCACTTCCGCAACATGTCGAAACCACTTAAGAAGGGTATTGGGCTGCCAGCCTCAAAATATTTTGATGATATTGACCCACAGCCAGCTTGTGTGGTGACTTCGGAAATCGCCTCTGGGCGATTTGAAGATGACCTGCGGCGTATGCGCATGGCCGCCTGGCACGGTGCTGATCACCTGATGGTGATCCGTACGACCGGCCAGAGCCATATCGATGGACTGATGGAAGGGACACCGGAAGGTGTGGGTGGTGTGCCAATTACTCGCAAGCAGCTGCGAGCCAGCCGGAAGGCATGTGATTTAATTGAGGAAGAGGTGGGGCGCCCGATCAATTTTCATAGTTACGTGTCGGGTGTGGCTGGCCCTGAAGTAGCAGTGTTGTTTGCTGAAGAAGGCGTGAACGGCGCCCACCAGGATCCCCAATATAACGTCCTGTATCGCAACATCAATATGTACCGCTCTTTTGTTGATGCTGCCGAGGCAAAGTTCGTTATGACGGCTGGGAATATATTCCAGATTGACGGCGCGCATAACGCCAACGCCACCGCCAAAGCAGGCTGGCTGGTGATGCCTGAGCTGCTGGTGCAGCACGGCATTAACTGTGCCTATTCAATTGCATCTGGCATGCCGAAGGAGATGATTGGGCTTTCGACTGTGCCGCCCAACGCACCACCGGCTCCTAAGCTGTGGTATGACCTGCCCTATGCGGTTGCTCTGCGCGATTTCTTTTCTGAATACAAGATGCGTGCCCAGCAAAATACCCGCTATATCGAATCCAACCTGGACGAAGCCATTCGCACGCATAC
>PWSY01000151.1 GCA_003563055.1 Anaerolineaceae bacterium
CTGGTCAGATAATAAAGAGGAATACCAAATGGCAAAGATTGCCCAAAAATACAGGGCTACCCATCTGTATGTAGTGGGAGCCACCGGCACGCGAAAAACTAAGTTGCTGGAGTTTTTGATCCAGCAGGATATAGAAAAGGGAAACGGGTTTGCAGTAATTGATCCCCACGGGGATATGGTAGAAGACATTAAAAGCTTTTTTGCCCTGCGCTACAAGAATAGTGAACCCAGCAGGGAAATTTCAGAAAGGGTGGTCTTAATTGACCCCACTGACCCTGATTTTACGGTAAGGTTTAATCCTTTGGAGGAAATGCCAGGCACTTCAACCGCAGAGCAGGCAGGAGAGCTTATAAGCGCGTTTAGGAAAATATGGTCTTCCTCCTGGGGGGTGAGGATGGAAAACCTTTTAAGAAACACACTTATCGCCTTAGGAGAGGCCGGGTTTACCCTGGCTGATGCTTCCCTGTTTTTAACCAGTACGCCTTTCAGAAAAACTGTGCTGGATAAAGTTAAAAACCCTGCGGCAAAGGATTACTTTGACAGGTTTAATACATTAACAGAGAGAGGAAAAATTTCCTGGGCAGAGCCTATCTTAAACAAGCTAGATGCTCTGTTTTCAGATGATAGGATAAGGCAGATGTTTTCCTCTAAAAAAAGCTCTTTTAATGTAGCGGAGATAATAGAGAAAAAGAAATATCTTCTAATAAAAATAGACAAGGGAAAGCTCAAGGGACTGGCGGATCTATTGGGCTCCCTTTTTATGGCAAAGATTCAGATGGCTGCTTTCTCAAGATCAGATATCCCCCAGAACAGAAGAGTCCCCTTCTATCTTTATATTGACGAGTTTCAGAACTTTGCCACCGAATCCTTTCTGGTTATACTCTCAGAGGCCAGAAAGTACGGGCTGCGCCTGATTATGGCCCACCAGACCCTATCTCAGGTACCAGGTGAGCTAAGGGACTTAATTTTAGGCAATACCGGGATTCAGGTCTACTTCAGGCTTAACCGCCGTGATGCCCAGCAGCTTGCCAAGGAGGCTTTTGAGTATTCGGGATTTGAGGTAAAGGCGATAAGTAACCTCCGGCCCGTTTACTGGAGCTATGTGGAGGAATGGGAGCGGATGACAGAGGAGCTGCAGGGCCTTCTGCCCAGGGTATGCTATATAAAACATAAAATTAAAGGGGGCATTATCGCCATCAGGACAGCGGATATTGAACCGGGATGGAAGCTACTGGAAATGAATGAAAACAGATACCTGAAATTTGTAAAAAGCCTTCCCTTCGGCAGAAAGTATCTGGTAAAAAGAAAAGAACTTGTTGCCCAGGAACTCAAACGGCAGAAACTTTTCAAAGAGGAGACCAAGCCAAAAAAGACAGAAAAGAAAAAGGTAAAAGAACCCTCTTTTGTAAAACCAAAGAAAATAGCAGCTAAAAAAACCGATGAGCTATCTGAGGATGAAAGAGTCTTTCTTGAGTTTGTCTCTAAAAACCACCGGACGTTTGTAACCAAAACCTACAAATCACTTACGTTAAGCGGATATAAGGGAGATAGGTTAAAGGAAAGTTTGATTAAAAAAGGATTGATTGTCCAGAAGGAGACAAGAGAGGGAGCTGGAGGCCGCCTGGCAAAAGTCCTTGTTCCAACAGACAAGGGCAGGCTTACTTTAAAGAAATCGCCTTTGGCAGGCAAGGGAGGAGATCTTCATAAACAGCTTCAGTTAATGTTAAAGGAGCAGGCGGAGCTTTTTGGCTGGAAGGCAGTTATTGAAGAGAAAATCCCAAAATCTCTTGAGAGTGTTGATCTGGGACTGAGCAGAGACGATATTCAGGTAGCTGTTGAGATCTCTAGTACCACCAAACCGGATCATGAAATTCAAAATATAAGGAAATGCCTTGAGGCAGGTTATGACTATGTAGTGGCTGTCTCATCCAATGATGATAAAAATTTTTCTTCCCTTAAAAGAGAAGCCAAGAAAAGCTTTACCTTCAAAGAAAGGGAAAGACTTAAGTTTTATCATCCTTCCAGGCTAAAAGAGTTTTTATCAGACCTTTCTCCTGCCATTGTTTCTGAAAAAGGCGTTGTTTCTGAGAAACTTTCTAAAGAGAAACAACTGATGGGTACAACAGAAGCTTCTAAATTCTTGGGTATCAGCAAGAACACTTTATATGAATGGATAATACAAAGAAAGATACCCCACCTTAAGGTTGGACGGCTGGTGAAGTTTAAAAAAGATGAGCTTGAGGCCTGGCTCAATAAAAGAGCTAAACAGGAAATAAGAGACTATCTTAAATAAAAGCTGGAAAGTCCATGGCTATTTTTAAAAAAGGAAAAAACTGGTATATCGATTATTACTTTAAGGGAAAAAGAAAGAGAAAAAAGATAGGGTCCTCAAAGAAGCTGGCCGAACAGGTGCTAAGTGATGTCCAGCTCAAGATTGCCAGGGGTGAGTATCTGGGTGTCTATGAAGAAAAGAAAATTCTTTTTGAAAATTTTACAGAAGAATATCTGGAATATTCCAGGACAAACAAATCTTTTTCAACCTATCACAGACGAGACAGAGTAAGTGCAGGCCACCTAAAAGAAACTTTCCAGGGAAAGTATCTTTATGAGATAACTCCAAAAATGATTGAAGACTACAAGGCGGAGAGATTGAAAAATGTGACACCAACCACTGTCAACAAAGAGATAGGTTGTCTTAAGCATATGTATACCAAAGCCATCGACTGGGGCTATCTTCAAAAAAATCCAGCAAAGGAAGTAAAGCTCCTAAAACAATCACCCGGCCGCCTGAGATATTTAGAGTCTGAAGAAATAAAAAAGCTCCTGGATGCCTGTGCTCTCCATTTGAAGCCCATAGTGGTTACTGCTTTAAACACCGGTATGAGAAAGGGAGAAATATTGAATCTTAGGTGGGATGAGGTGGATCTTAAAAATAGAAGGATTACTCTTACCAACACCAAAAACAATGAAATGAGGATTATTCCAGTAAACGAGACTCTCTATCAAGATTA
>PWSY01000228.1 GCA_003563055.1 Anaerolineaceae bacterium
AGCAGGGTCGGTGGCAGTTGCGGGTTGCAGGTTCATCTGATTGGATTTCAACCGCCGTACCTGGCGAGGTGCATGTCGCCTTAATGGACGCTGGACGAATTCCGGATCCCTTTGTGGGAGAGAATGAGCTGGATGTTGCCTGGGTGGCTGAAACCGATTGGGAATTTGAAGGGGTGATCCAGGTTCACGAGACCCTGCTGGCGCAAGACCGGGTGCAGCTCTGTTTTGATGGGCTGGATACCCTGGCCTGTGTCTGGTTGAACGGTACGCTGTTGGGAGAAACAAATAATGCCTTCCGAACTTATTCCTGGGAAGTCAAAAAGCTATTGCATGTTGGTGAGAACCGAATTCACATGGTGTTTAATTCTCCTGTGAAGTATGTGTCTGAGCGGCAAAAACAACAGCCGCTAATTTCTCCTGGTGCGTCCATCCAGGGTGGGCCATATCTGCGCAAAGCCCCTTGTCAGTGGGGGTGGGATTGGGGGCCGAAGCTGCCACCGACCGGGATCTGGAAAGGTGCTCGTTTGGAAGGATACCGATCTGCAAAACTGGAGAACGTTCACTTGCGACAGTCCCAGCAATTTGATGGCACGGTAAAGGTGTCTGTGATGGCACAGGCAGACCAATGGGAAGACGTACCGCTCCAATTATGCCTGGTGCTTAAAGACCCCAGGGGAAAGGCTTTTGCTACCACCTGCAAAGTGCTGAATGGAAAAGCAAATGTTGTTCTAAGAATCCAGGACCCGCTCCTGTGGTGGCCGAACGGGTATGGTGAGCAATCATTATACGAAGCTCAGGTCACCTTGCAAAGGGAGGATGAGTCCATCCTGGACAGGCGTGATTACCAGGTTGGATTGAGAACGCTCGAACTCAGGCGTGAACCGGATGACTATGGCGAGAGCTTCACATTTGTGATAAATGGTGTACCGATTTTTGCTAAAGGGGCTAATTGGATCCCTGCAGATTCCTTTCCCACCCGAATCACCCCAGAGCAATTAGAAGGTTTGTTGACAGATGCGGCCCGAGCTCATCATAATATGATCCGGGTATGGGGAGGCGGTTTCTATGAGAGCGAAACGTTCTATGATCTTTGTGACAGGTATGGGATTCTCGTCTGGCAGGATTTTATTTTTTCATGCAGTGTTTATCCATTGGATGACCCGGCTTTCGTGGATAATATCAGCCTGGAGGTCAAGGACAATGTAACCCGTATTCGCCACCGTGCCAGCCTGGCGCTTTGGTGTGGGAATAATGAAATGGATTGGGGCTGGGAGGAATGGGGTTGGGATGATTATGCCAGGCTGCAGGAACCCTACCGGGCGTTCTTTTATGAGACTTTGCCAAATTTACTATTAGAACTGGATCCAGACACCCCTTATTGGTACAGCTCTCCCTCTTCAGGGCAACCTTTTCAGGATGGAAATAGCAACGAAAAGGGTGATGCTCATTATTGGGAAGTCTGGCATGGTGCAAAGCCCTTCAGCGCTTATCGAGAACAATACCCACGCTTTATGAGTGAGTTTGGTTTTCAATCACTGCCACCCTTGAAAACGATCCGCACCTATGCCGATGAAACCCATTGGAACCTGACGGACTACCTGATTGAGCATCACCAACGCAGTTATTATGCCAGTGCTTTGTTTATGGGTCAGATGGCGCTTCATTTTATGATGCCGACTGATTTTACATCGCTGGTATACCTGACCATGGTCTTGCAGGCTGAAGGGATCCGCTATGGGGAGGAACATTGGCGCAGGAATAGGCACCGTGTCAGCGGAACGCTTTACTGGCAGTTGAATGATTGCTGGCCGGTGGCATCCTGGTCGAGCATGGATTATTACCGGCGGTGGAAAGCGCTGCATTATGCCAGTCGGCGCTTTTTTGCACCATTATTACTTTCCATTGAAGATGATGAAACTACATCAGAGATGAAAATCCATCTAACCAGCGATTTACAGACTGAGTGGGCAGGTGAGGTACATTGGGGTTTGTCACGGATGGATGGTACCTTGCTCGATTCAGGTGAAATGTCAGTCAAGGCAGAACCGCTGTCCTCAAACCTGGTTTTCAATAAACGTTTCGATCAGCTTACCCACCAGGAAAAGCGGGAGATGTTTTTCTTTGCGCGGCTTATGAAAAGGGGGACTGTATTGGCGACCCAATTAGGCACTTTTGTGCGCAATAAGCACCTGCAATTAACGGAACCAAAACTCAAAGTCTACCTTCGTGAGGCACCGGAAGATGTCGTGGCAATTGAGCTGCAAACAACCTGCCTGGCGCGGTTTGTTGAGTTATCTCTGGAGGATGCTGATGTGATCTTCAGCGATAATTACTTCGATATACTGCCAGGCGAGGTAGTACAGATTACATGCCCAAAACCTGATGGCTGGTCCATTGATGATGTGGGGCGGTCATTGACGGTGTTTTCGTTATATGATAGCTTTGTCTGAGTCTTTAAAATTAAGGCGAAGGAATGAATTACTGCATAATTTCATTGAATCTTTTACCAAAAGCTTGCCAACTCAGTTCGGTTTGATAGCGTTGATAGGTCGAATCTCGACGCACTTCTTACTCATCAGGATGTTGCCATTAAAATAAGAGGTTTTGGTTTTCCCAACCTGGCGGTCTGTTTTTTTCAATGCAGGCTTTGTGCCTGGTCTCTGATTATTGTAACCAGCCCACCGACTGCCTCTGAGAGCACCATCCCGGCAATCACTAATAGGGAGAGCAGGATCAGGCAATCAGCAATAGGATGACATCAGATGAGGATATTATATTAAATAAGAATAATTTTCGTGCGTTACTTTTTTTCTTAGGTTATAATAACTCGGGTATCTACTCATTCAGCCCTACTGCTGAAGAGCAGGGGGTTTGGTGTGGCGGCTTCTCCGCCACACCAAACCCCCTAATTACCTTGCAGACTGAGCAGTTACTAACTTAGTAAATTTATAGCAAAGTGGAAAGTTATTGTTTATGACACAAACGCAAAACCTCTTGATCATAC
>PWSY01000184.1 GCA_003563055.1 Anaerolineaceae bacterium
AAGCCAATCGTCTTTTGAATCTCCAAATACCAGGACCGCACCACCTGAACTATTAATCGTGATCACTTGCCCTTCCTGCCATGATGCCCCATCACTGGGAACATCATAGTGGAAATAATAGGCCGTCATACTGGCAGGCAGCGTTGCTGTGACTGTCACTGTCGCTGGTGTACTCAACGCTTGCTCTCCATTCCCGAGGTTGACAATGGTTCCCGGGCTCGTACTCACTTGTGCACTTCTGCTTAGCGTACCAGTTGGATTAAACGTCAATCTTCGGCGATTTACCCCCATACTCAATACACGACTTGAAAGATATTGAAAATGGTTCGTACCCGATAAACCATGCGCAAAGGTATGCGTTTCCAGGAAATAATCGTCTAAGAATCCTGGAAAAAGTGTGCCAGTCAGCGATTGGCTTACGCCTGAGACTTGCAGCCCATGAATCAATGCATCGCCTCCACCGGTGGTATGTTGTGCCTTATAGGCTTCTAGAATAAAGTTAGCCCCATGATGCCTAACCAGGTAATGGATAAACCAGCTTGCTCCATAACCCGCGTGTTCTGCCGTTTTCCTATCCCGGTCAAAAAACCACGGATACGTATAAAAGTCAGCATGAAGCGATGCCACGCCTGGAATCAAATTATCATCACCAGCAGCTCGTTGCTCATACCAGGTCGCCACAGCCTCATCCAGCATCTTCCAACTGTCTGCACCGCCATCAAGCCCTAACTTTTCCCGACTACTAAACCCGGATCTTCCCACACGCCCAATATGAAACGCATATTGCGCAGCATGCATCAGTTCATGTCCCACCGTGGCTTTCATTGTTCTCACATCTCCCTCAAGTGTCCGGGGATGAATTAATACATGAACTCCCGTAACAATGCTATCCTTAAACAACCCACTGCATTCTCCCGTGGTCCTGCCAAAATAGACATATGCCTTTGGATCACAATCTTGTATATAAACTTTAAATAATCCATCCAGAACCAATCTAGTCCCCATCGATTGTCCGACTTGATAGTCTATTGGCCATGCCCAGCCCATCGCCATCAAGTCCTGGTAGACCCATTCAAGCTGATCTAACAATGGCAAAACCTGCTCATAATTATATGAGCTGGGATAATGGATCACAAAATGATCACTCACTACCTGCTCTTGCCCGCCGTCATTTATCACAATGAAAAACACATCATTTTCAGTGTTTGAAACATACGTGACCAGTTCTACACCAGCTGGCATGATCATAGATGCCATCACATTCCCAGAGACCTGACCCTGGCCATATCCAAATTGAACCACGGTTGATGCCTGCCCCATGACCAAGTCAATTTCAACCTCCACTGGCACCATGCTGAAAGTAAGATCACCAACCGATGTTGCATAGGAATATGAGCCTAAATAAAAGGTTAACGACTTGGCTGCCTCTGCATCCCCTCGATCGAGTGTATCCAACAGGCTCTGGGTAAGGTTTATGCGGGTGTGCAATTCACCCCTGAACTCTGCCGGAAGTCCCTCTAAACGGAAAAGGCTGGTCTGATCTGTAATGCCGGCTTCCAATGGCATATCATATTCTGTCAGTTTAACCAGCAGTTGCTGACCCAGGTTGTTTGGCCCGATTTCTAATGTCATTTCACCCATCTGGTAAACCCCACCAATGCCGTCCAAAACAAAATCCTGGGTTTGGATGATGTGCCTTTCTAGTGAGTCTTCTTCAATAAAACCAAGGCTGATAATGCCAAACATGCCCAAACCGCCAATAACACAAACGACCACTGCCACCAATAAGGCACAACCACCCACATAGATCCATGGTTTCTTGCGTTTATTCGGTTGTACTGGTCGCTGTTGAGTAGGTCGATGTCCTGTGTTTACCTGGGGTTGCGGCCGCCGCGCTGGGTGCCACCCCCCCCAATCGTACACATGCCACTGCCCGCTGTAGGGCTGGATTTTCCACTGCCGTCCTGCCTCATCCTGGACGCTGATCTGGCTGACCGCGGCCTGGTAATCATGATCAGAAAGACGCCCACTGTGGAAAGCGTTCTCGATCGACTGGAATTTTTCTTCGGCTGACTTGAAATCCATGCTCTGTGCCTCCTGATCCAAAAAATAAAAGCGATCCTTTACCTCAGGAACTGGCCAGGATTGCCATAAACCCACTTAATTTAATAAAACTGGCATCGAAAAAGTTGATCAAGCATTTATTCTCAAGGTTAAATATGACGTATTCACCTTGTCATGACATCCTTATCAAAAAGGCGGTTTCATCACCAATATTCAACCCTAATACCGGCGCAAGACCTCCTGGACACCAAAACTTAATAAATCCTGAAAGCCAGCCGGATCAACCAGGTAGATGATGGCAAAAGAGGTAACGAAAATAATGCCTGCCAACCAACGGGTGTAGATACCGCGGGTGCGGGTGTACAGGATCACCGACAACACCGCCATGATGGCCGGCCCAACCACACGCAGATCACCCAGGGGCACCCAATATCCCCCAATTAACTGTCGGTCTGCACCGATGAATTCTGCAATATTAAACTCAATATCAAAAATCATCAATGCCATGGCAGCGATTAATACCACAAGCAGCAGATACGAAGCCATTTTGGTCGATCTGCCCTCTGTGCGATAAGCTTCATAAATAGCTGTCGGGATAAGCAAGATGATCGTGATCAATGGTTGCCGGAAGATCAATCCCAACACGATGCCAATGAAAGCGATGATCATAAACAATGTGCACAGATGGGGTGCATACTTGGTCGGTTTTGCCATACCATACTCCTGGTAATTACAATATTTCTTGAATAATGCAGAAAGTATAATCGAAATTACGGTTTTGAGCATTTATCAAAACCACGTTATTAATATCACAACGCGGGAAGGCCTCCTGCTGAGCCAAGGGGGTGTTGTTGGAATCTTATTCAGACTTTGTCGTTAGGAAAATTTACTGCACGTTTTGCAGGCATAACAACAGTTGTTTCAATCCCCCATCCGGCTC
>PWSY01000224.1 GCA_003563055.1 Anaerolineaceae bacterium
GCGTGAACTGTTTAAATCAATCAGTGCATCCCATGGTGACTGAACTATATTGAGAATGTAATCATATTATAGTTGAATTTTTCGACCTGATCAAACCGGATACGATGTCAAAGGCGTAACCACCGCAATGTGAAACATATCAGAACTCATGGATGAAAATTTTTCACCGTCATGTAAAGACCTGACAATTTCCATCAATCAAAATTTCCAAAGGTCTAAAGAAATAAGATCACTTTCACTTCGTATTTCTCTCTTTTAATCAAATAATTACAAAGACCGCCGCAGGTTCCTTAAAACCCCGGGAGTCTAAAGAATTGACTTTGCTTTCGCTTCACAGATCCATTCTTGATCAAATTACAACAAAGATCCCCGGGGTTTCACCTACCAACATAAAATGACCACCCACAAACCCCGGGGGTCTGAAGAATTGACCTTACTTTCGCTTTGCAAACCCATTCTTGATAAAATAAAAACAAAGACCCCCGGGGCTTCACCTACCAACACAAAACAACCACCCACAAACCCCGGGGGTCTAAAGAATTGTCTTTGCTTTCGCTTTACAATCCCCTGTTCTCGATCAAACCAAAACAAAGACCCCCGGGGTTTCTTCTACCGATACAAAACAACCACTTAAAAACCCCGGGGGTCTAAAAAAAATAATCTTGCTTATAACAAAAATTCCGTTCCATACCTTTCTCACAAGATGTCAACTAAAAACCAAAGCAGATTTCAATAATTACCCGTATAATGGAAATATCATTCATCTACCGATTTTTAGAGAGAACTTCATGCCACAAAGAAAAGAGCCATTAATACCTGGCGAATACTATCACATCTTCAATCGGGGAATAAACAGCCAAGTTGTTTTTCAGACAGATCGGAATTACTTTTATTTTCTACGAAAAACTAAAGAATACCTAACACCAAAAATCGCATCAATTATTGCTTATGTCCTGATGCCCACACACTACCACCTGCTCGTACAAATTAACCATGAGGATTTCTCATTAGCAATGGGTCGAATTGGCAATTCTTACACGAAAGCTTATAATCTCGAATGGGACAGAACTGGACCTCTTTTTGAAGGAAGATTCAAATCAAAACTGGTTAATTTAGATGAATATGTCCTGAGACTTTCATTGTATATCCATTTGAACCCTGTTTCCTCACGACTGGTCGAAAAACCTGAAGATTGGCCTTATTCAAGTTACTTAGACTTAATCGGCATTAAAGAAGGTGTGTTGCCATTGATTAACTTGGTTCATAGCTACTTTGATTATTCAGATCCGCATTTTAGATATCAAAATTTCGTTGAAGCTGGGCTTAAAAGCCAGGACTATCAATTTTCTCATCTTCTTTTCGATTGATAACAGATTTCGAATGAAAAATTGAAAATGGTTTTCAGGAAGATTATCATACGCAGTGGGATTCTTCTGCTAGGATTATTCATACAAACCCCTGGGGTCTAATGAAACAAGATCACTTTCGCTTTACAATCCCCTGTCTCGATCAAACCAAAACAAAGACCCCCGGGGTCTAAAGAAATATTGTTGATTACACCAAAAAACTCCGTTCTCGATCAAACCAAAACAAAGACCCCCGGGGTTTCACCTACCGATACAATACAACCATTCACAAACCCCGGGGTTCTGAAGAATTGACTTTGCTTTCGCTTTACAAATCCATTCTTGATCAAATTAATACAAAGACCCCCGGGGATTCCTTAAAAACCCCGGGGGTCTAAAGAAATATTGTTGATTACACCAAAAAACTCCGTTCTCGATAAAAATAAAACAAAGACCCCCGGGGTTTCTTCTACCGATACAATACAACCATTCACAAACCCCGGGGGTCAAAAATATGCTCTGACCTATTCTGCTATTTGACCATCACATTAACTGATTTGTAATATAAAGATAAATATGATATAATTTATCCACTATAATATCACGCATGGAAGTTTTCAATACGGTATAGTATATAATTAATCTTTATACGAAAGAGCTCTTATGGACACCATTAAAGAGAAAAAACCGGTGTTGACACAGGATCATATGCCTTTTGATTTCCAGCCACATATTCTTCCAACCCAAACCAGGTTTATTGGTAGATACAGCGAACTAAAAGTTTTATCCCAACTGGGCGAAAAAGTGCTGGCTGGTTTGGGACGGGTTATTGCCATCCTCGGAGAGCCCGGGGTCGGGAAAACACGGTTAATAACCACCTGGAAAGAAGGCATTCAGGATAATGAAGCTCAAAAGTCTGTGTACTGGGTGCATGCACACATCACTGACTCAGAAAAAGACTTAAACTATAACCTGGTCAAAGAGCTCATAAAAGCAATCCTCAAACAACTCGATCCAGACCTTACTCACATCAACGACAATAGCATTCATCTATGCCTGGTAGAGCAATATGACCTTATCTCTCCTGACGAAGCCACTGATTTGGCTGGCTTGCTTAAAGTTTCACCTTCATCCAAAGATGACAACGGAATCAATCCTTTTCCTACCGAAAAAAGACAGGCAAATTACATAAATATCATCCAAGACCTGCTCTGCAAAGTGGCGAAACAGAAACCAATTGTGGTTGTTTTGGAAGACCTCCAATGGGCTGATCCGCTTTCCATCGAATTGCTCGTTGAAGTGCTGCCACTCAGCACTCGTTATCCAATTTTATTCGCTCTGGTTGCACGCGAAGAACGTCTTTCTGGTGGATGGCAGTTAATATCTTCTGCACATAGCCTAACAAACTTAAACTACAAAGAAATGCATCTTGACAGTCTCAATGAGGAAGAGAGTCAGGGACTTATCAACCAATTGACAGGATCTGATCCGCTACCAGATGATATCAGACAATATATCCTGGAAAAATCGGAAGGAAATCCTTATTTCCTCACAGAATTTACGAGAATGGAATTAAATAAAGGGTTCTTCTCACAAAAGGGCATAAATCAATCGTTTACAGATGGCGATGACCTTTTGATGATACCAGA
>PWSY01000006.1 GCA_003563055.1 Anaerolineaceae bacterium
GGTCAGGAGGTGGTGCGTTCGTTTCTTGTTTCGACCGGAAAACCACACACACCAACCGTGATTGGCCGATTCAGAGTTTGGACCAAGTTGCGATATACCGATATGCGCGGGCCTGGGTATCACCTGCGCAATGTGCCCTATACGATGTATTTTTATAAAGGATATGGGATCCATGGCACCTTCTGGCATAGTAATTTTGGCACGCCGATGAGCTATGGTTGTGTCAACATGGTCACCGAAGAGGCGGGCTGGTTGTATGATTGGTCTTATGTGGGTATTTTGGTAAATGTACGTGAGTATATCAGGTTCTGCTCAATTGTTTCGAAAAACGCTTTCCCGTCGTGATTTTCTGCAATTTTTCAGCTTAGGCCTGGCTGGTTTTTTACTGCCTACGCATCTGATTCCCACCGGTTCACATCTCACCGAAGCATCGTTCCATGACAAACTTCTTGGCCGGGTGGCTTTAGAGGGGATATTATTGCATGAAGAGCCTTCGGCGGAATCCCCGGTTCTTAAAGCAATGCCATTAGACAGTCTATGGAAGATTTCAGGAGTCACCCTTGGTAAAGATGATGTGTCCGATAACCGCATCTGGTACCGTTTCGGCGAGGAGGGGTATGCTCATTCCCGCCGGATCCAACCGGTGAGAAACCGCCTGAATCCAACAAACACGATCATCCCGAAGACAGGGTGTTTGGCAGAGGTCACCGTTCCCTTTGTGGATGCATATTCAAGAATCCGTGCGGACAGGTCAAAAGCTTACCGGTTGTACTATGCGACCACCTATTGGGTGCAAGACCGAGTGGTTGATGATGATGGCGGATCATGGTATCAAATTCTCGATGATTATTTTTATAATTCGTTTTACGTGCCTGCTGAAACACTTCGCCTGGTTCCTGAATGGGAGTTGAGCCCCCTTTCACCCGATATTCACCCAGATGACAAGCAATTGCTGCTTGATCTACCAACACAATCATTGACAGCTTATGAAAAGGATAAAGTTGTATTTATGGCGCGGATTTCAAGTGGAGTGCGGACGAAAGAAGGTGGCTTTGCCACCCAGACAGGTCATTATCGAACCACACACAAGCGCCCCTGCCGGCACATGGTCACAGGCCCCAGTGAATTTGGTATGGGTTTTGATTTACCCGGGGTGCCCTGGGTGTGTTATTTTACCGCTGATGGTGTCGCACTGCATGGTACCTTCTGGCATAATGATTTTGGGGTTCCACACAGTCACGGGTGTATCAATATGACCCCCCAGGCTGCTAAATGGGTTTATCGCTGGACGAACCCCACCGTACCGGCGGATCGCTATTACTATTCAGAGCTAACCGGCACCCGCCTTATCATTCAATAATTGCCTTCCACACTAAAACCTGAATTAACCAAAATCTAACAACAGGTGAATATACTGAGTGTCAATTATTGGTACAATATTGATGGAGGACGATTGCCTAAAAAAGCAATATTTGAAGGTCTTGTCTATGACGAATACGGTCATCCTGTAAAAACGGGGTTTATTGGAGATGCCCCCTGCTACATTGTCGATGATGATGGCTTCATGCGGCACATTCCTGCAGAAGATGTTGACCGCCAGGTTTGGCAGTATATGCAGGAACAAATTAAAGGAAATGAAGATTTGCTTTCTGAAAAGGCTGCAGAGATGCTTGGTCAGGAGGATATTTTCTCCATGGCGGCTATTCAGAACCAGCTAAAGAACCTGGATGCACAATTTGATCAGCTGGCTAATATGGGTATTCCTGAAGAGAGCCGTCTTTACATGGGCATGATTGGGTTCCGGATCGTTATATCGATCCACGGTGATGTTCTAGAGGTGGTCCAACCCGGTATCGTGAATGGTTCCGGAGAAGAGTGATCCGGCCCGGTTTGAAAAAATGCAGTAAAATGAAGGTCAAGGAGACTTAACAGGATGCCAGATTTCATCGTACATGTTGATGAATCAGATTTTGAATATGAGGTGCTTCAATATTCTACGCGCGTACCTGTTGTGGTAGATTTTTGGGCAACCTGGTGCGTGCCGTGCCGGGTGTTGGGCCCCAAACTCGAAGACCTGGCTCGCGAGGGAGATGGCAGTTTTCGGTTGGCAAAGGTCAACGTGGATGAAAATGCCAGGCTGGCCAAACAGTATAAGGTACGTAATATTCCAGCCGTCAAAGCCTTTGTGGATGGGCATCTGGCAGGAGGTTTTTCTGGCGTATTGGGGGATGAAGGGTTACGGGATTTTATCCGACGGTTGGCACCTGCTCCGCAAGACCTGATGTACGCTAAGGGGAAAAATTTACTGCATCTGGGCGATTATGAGGAAGCGGAAGATGCTTTCCGTGAATTTTTATCGGTGCAGCCTGACCATCCTGATGCTTTGTTGGGTTTAGTACGCGCTTTGCTGTTTCAGGGAGAGGGATATGAGGCCTCAGTCTTATTGAAGAATTTCCCTGCCAGTAAGGAGTATCATACAGCCCAAGCACTGAAGCCGGTGGCGTATGCCTTTGTCAAAATCGAAGATGAAACTGACTCGCGTGATGAGACGCTGGAAGCCACATTTCGGAATGCAGTCCAGCTTGCCCGGCGTGGTAATATCCTGGCTGCCATGGATGGGTTGCTGGATATTTTACGGAAAAACCGCCACTATCGGCACGACCAAGTCAAAGATGTGTTTGTGGGCTTGCTGGCGTTGATTGGTGAATCGCACCCTGAGGCACGGGCGTATCGCAAGGACCTCTCTTCGGTGTTGTTTTGAGATTGGAAAAAGGTATTGGGGGTTAGGTATTGGGTATTTGGGGGAAGACGAGAAAAATCAGCGCTTCGAATTCGATGATATGTAGGGTGCGCTCTTTTTTGAGCGCACCAATTAAGCTTGATATAAAGATCGCTCCGTTGTGCATTCGATGATATGTAGATATGTAGGGTGCGCTCTTTTTTCGAGCACACCAAGAAAAAGTTATCGATTGGTTCTGCGCCAGGCAGA
>PWSY01000117.1 GCA_003563055.1 Anaerolineaceae bacterium
CCCTCATCTGCAAACCCCATCACTACCAGGCCGATTTTGGGTTCCCTATCCTGGATGGTATGCCCTCCTGCGATGACCGTGCCGGATTCAGCGGCCTTCTCTGCCAGTCCACGGATAATCTCCTGTGAAATTTCAATATCCAGGCTGGGGGGCAACGCAGCCACGGTCAATGCCATAAAAGGTGTGGCGCCCATGGCGTACACATCCGAAAGGCTGTTGGCCGCCGCAATGGCCCCATAGTCATAAGGTGTATCGACCACAGGGGTAAAAAAATCAGTCGTCACAACCAGAACATGGCCGTCTGGTAACCGCCAAACGGCGGAATCATCCGGGCTATCCAATCCGATCACCAGGTCTGGGTAGTTTTTATCTTGAAAAACTTGCTTGATTGGCTGCAGCACCTGCGCCAGCGCTTCCGCGCGTAATTTTGATGCTCAACCAGCACAATCAGAAAGGGTGGTCAGGCGGATTTCGCGTCCTGAGGTGGCTTGTGAAGACATAGGAGTTCCATTCTTGGTCCTGGATTAATCACGGGGTAATTATACTGATAGTGGGGGTGGGTGGGTAGGGAATGGGTGGAGGCCGATGGGCAGTGGGGTTTGGGAACTGGTTATTCGGTACTGGGTAAACGTTCTGAGACTAGAGAGCTGGGCGGCTAATCCCAATACCTAACAACAATTCACCCATTCACCAATCACCATTCACTACTGCCCATCCTGCTGGCATGCCTCAACAAAGGCCTTGAAAAGGGCCTGTGAGCACGGGTCATCAGGCAGGCATTCCGGGTGCCACTGCACACCCAGGCCAAAGGACGTGTTGTTAACCTCTACAGCTTCTACCAGCCCATCCGGCGCAAAACCGGTTGCTTTAAGTCCCTTTGCCACCCGGAAAATACCCTGATGGTGCAGACTATTAACCCGGATTTCATCCAGAGCGATGATTTCATCCAGCTTACTCCCACAGGTAATGCTAACCGTGTGAGTCAGTTTATCACGGGGATAGTCAGGATAATAATCGTGCTTTAATGCATGCGTCACGCAGTCTTCGATGTGCTCATATAAGCTGCCTCCCAGGGTCACATTGAGAACCTGGATTCCCCTGCAAATGGCCAGGATTGGCTTATGTTCATCGAGCGCATTTCTAAGCAATGATGTCTCCAGGGTATCACGCTGCGGGCAAATACCATATACCCTGGGGTGCATTTCGCCTCCATAATGGATGGGGTCCAGGTCACCGCCGCCAGTCAGCATAATGCCATCCAGGCGGGGCAATAGCGCCGCCAGTGCTTCTTCACCAAGCCCGGTTGGGATCATAACAGGGATTCCGCCAGCTTTCTGGATAGCAAAGATATACGCCTGGCCAACGTCGCATACCTGGCTGCCCATCTTATTAACGGAAAGCCCACCAGTGATTCCGATCAGTGGTGATTGAACTTGTGACATAGGCACCTCCATAAGACAAAAACCTCATCAAGTCTCAACGATGCTTTTACAATCACTGTTGAAGCCTGATGAGGTGTCCCGGTGACAGGATCAGGTAATTCTAATCTGAGAAAAATAGGTGTGGAATCAAACCTAGAAACGCTGCTTGAGGCGAGCGCGCTTGCCAGTCAATTCACGCAGGTAATACAGACGCGCCCGTCGCACCTTGGTACGACGTTCGACAACCACCTTCTCGATGCGCGGTGAGCGCAGCATGAAGGTGCGTTCAACACCAATCCCATTGCTTGCAATCCGGCGTACGGTAAACGAGGCGTCATTTCCGCCTCCTCGCACCATGAGTAAGGTGCCTTTAAAAACTTGGATGCGTTCCCGATCCCCTTCTTTAATTTTGAGGTGCACGGCAACCGCGTCACCGGGGGAAAGATCCGGGATATTTTTATTGACCGGTGCTTCAACTGATTTTAAGAGTTCAGCTTTGTTCATCTTTCGTTCCTTACCTTTCAAAAATTATAGCCACGTCCCCAGTTGATGGTGGGCGCGAAAAAGGATTATACCACGCACCATAGGAGTCAACAAGCAGACTTTTTAGAAAGGCTTGTTCAATGATTGGCCATCCTGTGGTGAACGCAGGTAGCGATTTTCGCCTCACAAGCCAGAATATGATCGATACTTTCGTTCCTAACTACCGGCAAAGTATGATCTATAATATAATTACGGAAACAAATAAAGGAAAACAATATTATGAGTATTTGGGAAAGGCTTTTTGGTCATCCTGCTGTCCGCCAATTACCACCAGAGCAAAAGCGCGAAGTGAAGAAGCTGCTTGCGGACCTGATTAAAATTGGAGAAATGGACGATTTCCTATCCGTTCATCCGGGCGGGGATTTTAACATTCGCTGTCACCACATACGCGCGCGCAGAATAGGGGAACGATTGAACAAGCTTGGCGGGCTTGAATTGATGCAAGCTGCCCGTTCGCATGTCAGACGAAAGCTAAAACCTGTCATGGCTGAACATCTGGATTACTGCTGGCAGGATATTGGAGACTGGCAGCCCTGATCTGCCAGCAATCGATAAATGTAAACGCATTTTTCTGGATGAGTTGTATCGATAATTCACCTAACAAACGCTCACGCACAGTTTTTATGAAACGCTATTCACCCATCTACTGAAGAGGAAAAAATATGATCGACCAGGACAATAATCAACACGAACACCCCCCCTATTACGATGAGAAAGCCGAAGAGAAACTCGAAAAAGAGGACGAAAAACATGAAGAAAAGCATCACGACGATCCATTGAGCTCATTCTCCTGGGCGCTGATCCTGATTTGGGCCGGGTTAGTTTTCCTTGCCTCTAACTTCGGCTGGTTGGACCAATTCCAGTTTGAGCAGCCCCTGCCTGAACCGCTTCATATCGTGGGTTTAAGCCGATGGCCTTTGATCTTTCTTGGCGCAGGTGTAATAATCTTTGCTGAAGCACTGATTCGCACTTTTGTCCCAGCTTATGGCACCTCCAGCGGCGGCAATTTCGTCCTGGCAGCCATCTTTTTAGGGATTGGTCTGAGTGGGATCTTCAGCTGGCAGCTGGTGTGGCCCATTATCCTGATTGGTTTGGGAATTTCAGCCCTGGCCAGCGGCCTGATCCGCAACCGAAAATAAATCTCACAATCCACCCAAATCCAGCGTTTTAAACATTTGCCAGGTATGGACAATTGGTGTGTACCAGCGTTCACGCCCAATACATCGAAAATAAGGCGGCTTGTAAGCACGGATCAGGTCGCCAATTTTATATCTTGCCAAAACAGGGGTTGAGACCACCAGGCTGCCGGTTTCTCCTGGCTGCATTTCATGAAGCATCTTGACCCCCTTACGTGTCTTCACCTCAAAAAAGAACAGGTCATAATTGGGCACCCAGGCTCGTTTTTCATCCATCTGCTGACCAAACATGCCTTCGGTAGCGCCATAAATTTCTCGGATCGCGGCCTGCCGACCATACAGCCCAAGCAAGGTTCCTGCCCGATAGGTGTTGATTCCAGGCGTACTGCCAAGAGTCATCACCAAAATTTGCCACTTATCCTTTGGGTAACAATGGTATTTTCGGTAACAATAGCGGCCAAATTGGATCGCTGTGGGTGCCACCCCACCCAACAGGGTCACATTCTGATCCAAACATTGTTCATATGCCAGGTCAAAACGTTGTTTCCAGGCTTCCCAGGTCTTACCTCCGCCCAAAGCGTCAATATCTTCCTGGGAAGGCACTGACCGTACCGGGGTCTTATGGGAGACAAATTTGGTATAAATACCCGAACTATACCCATATTCTAATTCTAGGTCACCCGCTTTGAGCATACCCACCACAGAAGGAAAGTTCAGGTTGAGATTTACCCCTGCGAAAACCTGTGGTGATCGGGTCTGCATGGCGTACATCATCACTGCTCGGCCTGCAGATACCCGCATTTCAATATCTGTTGGTGTCATGGGAATAAATTTCGTCTCACCTTTCGTTGTGCCTCGGGTGATTGCCCAACCAACCGCCGGTTCATGGAGCAAAAGCTTATGTTCTCCGGCCATCACACGCTGAATGACTGGAAAATAATCATCATAGGTGGCAACGGGGAACTTGCTGCGATAATCCTCAATAGAACCAACCGAATCAGCCCCATATTTTTCTCCATAAGCTGTTTGCTCATAGATTTTGAGTAAATTCTGAAGGACATTTTCCTGAGTCTGGGCAGGGGTTTCAAGGGATACCTGCCAGGGCTGTAGCATCTGGGAAATTCTCTGCAAGGGTGTTTTTTCAGCTGACTGCTTATTTTCCGCCATAATTTAAGTAAGCTCCTTCGACTGGTTTCCGATTACGCCATTAATTTTATCAGTTTTTTCCAACCAGATCGAAATTACAGATGTATAAACAATCCTGAAAAATTTTTACTATTTTAAATATCCAGAATCCAATTCCCAACCTTACACTTCTAAAAAACTTAAATTTCTCGTCGAATCACGACCAGTGGATTGGGCCCTATTCCCGGCAAGAGAAACCGCCATGCCCTGAAAAAATCCGCCTCGGACATCCAGAATAAATGCCTGCCTTTATCCACCCAGGGGTTGATAAAGCCCCAGGGTGTTGAGAACTTCTCCTCAGTCAAATGATCCTCGTCATATGCTGCCAGCAGCATGCTGTGGCCCCCTGCTGATCGGGTTTGATTTCGATTTTGAGCCGTGCTACCATAATAAATGGGTGGCGATTGACGCCAGAGCCAGATCAATGTAACAATCGCCACACAATCAGGGTCAGCTAAGGACTCAAATAATAATTTGCTGTCCCCCCTGAGATATGTCCCGGTGACCGGCAGCTCCCTCGTATGCGCAAGATAACGAATCAGGCGCACCTGCATACCGGGGGTGATGGCCCAATTGGGAATCACCCGCATGAAACGTCCCCGCCACCACAGCCGGTTGACCTCGGTCGACAATGCCTCTGGGTCAATCTGTTGGTTGAGCAAAAGGCGTAGTCCTGCCGCTATAACATGAAAGCTGCAGGTGTTTCCCACTTGGCGGGTCTGGTATGCTGCCAGCTCAGCTTCACTTTTTGACTGCAGGGTTTTTCGCATATGGTATTTGCCAGTGAATTAAGCTGATTTGAATTTTGCTTAGTCTATAGTGTACCGCAACAAAGCTTCATGCAGAATGCCGCCAAAATGGAAACTGCACAGCTCTGCATGGGTGTCAATTCTTACCACTACTTTGAACTCAATTTCACGTCCAATTGCATCATACGCTCGCACTGCACAGTGACCGCCCGGGCTCATATCGCCTAACCCGGTGATGTCATACACCTCTTTGCCCGTCAATCCCAATGATTTTACATTTTCTCCCGGCAGAAATTCGAGCGGGATGACGCCCATGCCAACCAGGTTGGCTCGATGAATGCGCTCAAAGGACTCTGCAATCACCGCCCGAACTCCCAGTAACCGCACCCCCTTGGCGGCCCAATCACGGCTGGAACCAGTACCGTATTCCTTTCCTGCGATCACAATTAGTGGAACAGCCTCAGACTGATAATATTGCGCAGCGTCATAAATGCTAACGATCTCGCCATCAGGAAATATTCTGGTGATGCCACCCTCTCTGCCAGGGACAAGTTTGTTTTTTAAGCGGATATTGGCAAAAGTACCGCGCGTCATCACCCGGTCATTTCCTCGACGAGCGCCATAAGTATTAAAGTCCTTTTCACTGATTCCCAAAGACTTTAAATACAAACCAGCAGGGCTGTCAGCAGATATATTGCCTGCGGGGGATATATGGTCTGTGGTGATTGAATCACCCAGCAGCGCCAATACTCTGGCGTTGAGAATATCATCAATCCCTTCAGACAGATCAGCTTTGATATGTGTTCGAAAATAGGGTGGTTCCTGAATATAACTTGACTCTGACTCCCAGGCATACACTGATGTGGCCCGGCCTGGATTAATCGACGCCCAGTTTTGATCCCCTTCAAACAAGTCTGCGTAAATTTGCTTGAATATCTCAGGCTGGATTGTTGAAAACAAAGCCTTTACCTCGGTAATCGTTGGGTAAATGTCGTGGAAATAGACCAGGTCCCCGTCCTTATCAACGCCAAGCGGATCGCTTAAAAGGTTGATATCGACCGTTCCTGCCAACGCATAGGCAACAACCAGTGGTGGGGAGGCCAGATAATTGGCACGGGTTAAGGGATGAATTCGCCCCTCAAAATTTCGGTTGCCTGAAGAAATACTGGCTGTGACCAAGGTTTGGTTCTGCAAAGCCTCTCTTATTTCAGGGGCAAGCGGACCCGAGTTGCCAATACAGGTGCCACAACCATAACCCACAAGGACAAAGCCCAATTCTGCCAGGGGTGCTAATAACCCTGCTTTTTTTAAGTAAGCGGTTACGACACGGGAACCCGGCATCAGCGAGCATTTTACAGCCGGATTAACGAATAGACCACGTTCTAGGGCTTTTTTTGCTAAAAGACCTGCGCTTAACATGACCAGCGGATTGGATGTGTTCGTACACGACGTAATCGCTGCGATCAATAACGAGCCATGGCTGAGCGCAACAGTTTTCCCTTCAACTGAGATTCTGACTTCACGCTTCTGTTCATCTTCTGACAGGTTAAAACCACGTTCTTTGTGACTCCTGGCTAAATCCCTGACAAAGATATCTCGCATATTAGACAGACCTACCCTGTCCTGGGGCCGAAATGGCCCGGCCAGGCTGGCCTCTACCTGCGAAAGATCAATCGTGATGACTTCAGTAAATTGTGGGTCAGGCACACTGGCATGGCGAAACAACCCTTGAGCGCGGCAATAGGCTTCAACCAATGCCACCTGTTGAGGATTGCGCCCGGTCAAGCTCAGGTAGGTTAAAGTCTGACCATCTACTGGAAAATAGGTCACCGTCGCACCGCTCTCCGGCGACATATTTGCGATCATCGCCCGGTCTGGGATAGAAATCTGGTCCAGACCACTGCCAAAACACTCAACAAATTTACCAACAACGCCAACTTGCCTTAACCGTTCCACAATCGTCAGGCACAGGTCAGTGGGAGTGACCCTGTCTGGCAGTGAACCCTGGAATTCTAACCCGATTACATCCGGCAGAACCAGGTCAACAGGGTTGCCCAGCAGGGCTGAAATCGCCTCAATCCCCCCCACACCCCAACCCAGCACACCCAGCCCATTGATCATCGGAGTATGAGAATCGGTTCCAAAGACCGTATCTGGAAAGGCTGTTGATAATCCCTGATGTTTCCTGTGGGTAACCACAGTGGCCAGGTATTCCAGGTTGATTTGGTGAACGATCCCTTTGCCCGGCGGTACCACCCGAAAATTGTCAAACGCGTCCTGCGCCCAGCGAAGTAATACATAGCGCTCACGGTTGCGAGCATATTCCAGTTGCACATTGAGCCCCATTGCGTTGGGTGAATTATTAAAGTCAACTTGCAAGGAGTGATCGATAACCAGGTCAACGGGAATTTGTGGTGAGAGGTTGGCTGGATTTCCCCCCATACGAACACAAGCACTGCGTATGGCTGCCAGGTCAACGACCAGGGGAACCCCTGTCAGATCTTGTAACAGCACCCGTGCTGGTGAAAATGGCACGGAAGGGCGTTTGACAGAAACAGGTTGCCATTCCAGTAGCGCTTCTACTCCTTGTGCGGCCCTTTCATCCCCTTGGGCATGGCGCAGGGTATTCTCTAATAGGATTCGTATCGAAAAAGGGAACCGCTGTAAATGTTCGCCTGCATAGGTTGGCAAATCAAAGTAATGCAAGTGGCAAAAGGGTTCTGAGAGGTGATTTTTCATGAGGTAACTCCGCAAAGTTTTCGTGATGCTTATTGAGCCACTGCCCGCATATGCTTGATGACTGCCTCACCAAATTCAACCGTGCTCACCAGCCGGGCTTCAGGCATTTGGCAAAGGAAATCAAAAGTGACTGTTTTGGAATCGATTGTCTTCTGGATGCTTTCCTGTATTAATTCTGCTGCTGCATGCCAACCCAGATGATGAAGCATCATCTGACCTGAGAGGATCAGTGAACATGGGTTTGCTTTATTCTGTCCTGCAATCAAAGGCGCCGTGCCATGTGTGGCTTCAAAGATGGCAACCTGGCTTTCGTCATTAAGATTCGCACCTGGAGCAATGCCCAAGCCACCCACTTGCGCGGATAGCGCATCCGAAAACAAATCGCCGTTGAGGTTCATCGTAGCAAGAATATCAAATTCGTCAGGACGGGTGAGCGTCCGCTCAAAAGCCGCATCGGTAATGGAATCATTAATCCAGATTTTTCCTGCCTGGATTGCTTCAGATCGATGCTGGTTGGCAACTTCCAGTCCCCCCCGTTTTTTTGATTCCAGCCATTGTCGATAGGTGTAGACCCGATCACCAAATTCTCTCTCTGCCAGGGCATATCCCCACTCAGTAAATGCGCCTTCTGTATATTTCATGATGTTGCCTTTGTGAATCAGCGTGATGCCACCGCGGTTATTTTTTTGCGCATACCGAATCGCTGCCCGCACCAATCGTTCGGAACCCTGGCGTGAAATCGGCTTAATACCAATGCCTGAACTGGCAGGAAAACGGATTTTTGCAAATTCCTCTGGATAATGTTCCCGCAACCAGGTTTGAAATTGCATATTTGATTCGCTGCCACATTCAAACTCAATCCCCGCATAGATATCTTCCGTATTCTCGCGGAATACCACCATGTCCACATTCTGAGGGTTGTTTACCGGACACGGCACACCCGGTATCCATCGCACTGGCCGCACGCACACATACAAGTCTAAGGCCCGTCTCAGCGCCACGTTAAGTGAGCGGAACCCCTTACCGACCGGTGTGGTCAGGGGGCCCTTGATGCCCACCAGATGCTCAGAAAATGCGTCAATCGTTTCAGACGGCAGCAGCGTGTCATATTGCTTGAGCGCCTTGTCACCTGCAGGCAGTTCCATCCAGCATAGTTGGCGAGCAGCGCTGTAAGCCAGTTGAACGGATTCATCGAGAACAGGCCGTGCTGCCTGCCAAACATCCCATCCTATCCCATCGCCCTCAATAAATGGAATAATCGGGTTGAGCGGCACATCCAGCCTGCCGCCTTTAAGGGTGATCTTTTCACCACCTGGTATATGTTCAAAAAAACCTGGTCTCAAACTAATCTCCTTACAATGTGTCACTTACCAGTGTGTCAGTTTGCTTTGTTATCAAAATCGCTCTTCAAATCTCAAAAAACCAAAAATCAGTATTGACAATTAAGCATTTATTCATTTATAATCATCCTAACATCAATTAATGAGACACTGTCCCGCCATATGGGACATCTGAGGTATCAATGGGTAGTAAACCATCAAACACACTGAACCGAGCTGTACAGATTATGGATTGTTTTACACGTGAACAACCTTACCTGGGAGTGCGCGAGATGGCGCGCATGAGCGGCCTCCCCTCCAGCACAGCCGGCCGCATCATGGCATCGCTAAAAGAATTAGGGCTGCTGGTGCAGGACCCGGAAACCAATAAATATGCCCTGGCCGGAAAAGTTCTAGCCTGGGCTGAGGTGTACAGTGTCACGGTTGATGTGCGAAGGCTGGCGATCCCCTTTATCTATGACCTGCAACGTAAAACCGGTGAGACGATCAGCCTTTACATTCTTGAAGGCACTGAACGGGTGTGCGTCGAGCGGTTAGAGAGCGAGCAGAATGTCCGTGTTGTAGCCAGGGTTGGGCGGTATATTCCCCTGCACGCTGGATCTGCCGGAAAACTTTTCCTGGCTTATTTGCCTGAAGACAAACGTGAGGAAATCCTGGCCAATAAAGACCGTGAGGCCATCACACCCTATACCATCACTGATCCAGACGAACTTCGGGAGCAATCTGAAAGCATACGCCAGCAGGGGTATTCCGTCAGCCATGGCGAATGGACCATTGATGCTTCAGGTGTCGCTGTACCCATTTTCAATTCACGTGGACAGATGGTCGCTGCCCTAACCGTCTCAGGTCCAACACAGCGCTTCTTTCCAGAAAACCTGGAAAAATTCACCCTGTCATGTACACGTACGGCACAACAAATCTCTCGATTGCTGGGTTATAACGCCTCGCAACATAAAATCGGCGTTCAGTCAGGGCGGCCGACATCGCCGCCAACCTCTAATAACTGAACCGGTCCATTTTTGAAATATTTAATTGAAACGAGGCGTACCAATGGAAAACAATCACCATCATCAATGCAAAATACAACAAAATAACAAAAATAACATCTCTTTTGAATCTCGCATTGCGGCCCAACTGCCCGCCTGGCAGAAACGTTTACAACGTCTTCTCAGGCAGCATAGTTCGACGCCCATTGACCAGGTCACCGTGGGACAGATGTATGGTGGCATGCGCGGCGTTTTCTCATTGATCACAGAAATCTCGCATGTTGATCCTGCCATGGGAATCCTGATGCGCGGCTACAGCATTGATGACTTGCTCGATAAACTGCCACGGGCTAAAGACAATTCGTTCCCCTTAGCTGGTGGTTTGTACCATCTTTTGCTGGTTGACCAATTCCCCACACTGGAGGATGCCCAGGCTGTCGAATCTATGTGGCGTGAGCGCCAGGGGTTACCAGGTTATGTGATCGATCTATTGCGCGCAATGCCCCCCGACACACACCCCATGACCCTGTTCTCACAGGCAATTTTGGCCATGCAGCCATATTCTGCTGCTGCCGGGGCATATCATCAAGGCATCTCTCGCCAGGAATATTGGCGCCCCATGTTAGAAGATGCCCTGAACATCACAGCAAACCTGCCGTTGCTGGCCGCAACGATCTATAACCTGAAATACCGCGACGGCGCTGAAGCCCAACCGGACCCAGATTTGGATTGGAGCGCAAATTTCGCACACATGATCGGAAAGGGTGCCAATAACCATTACAAAGAACTATGCCGCCTGTTCATGATCCTGCATGCAGACCAGGAGAACGGGAATGCCAGTGCACACACGTCCCACCTGGTCAGCTCCACCCTGTCAGATCTGTACCTATCCTGCTCTGCCGGGTTGAATGCACTGGCAGGGCCATTGCACGGTTTAGCCAGCCAGGAAACATTGCGCTGGTTACTGGCTCTACAATCGCGTTATAACGGGCTGCCGTCCCAATCAGAACTGGAAGCTTTTGCTCTCGAAACACTTAATACCGGCAAGGTCATTCCGGGCTATGGTCATGGCGTCCTGCGTAGCACAGATCCCCGGTTTACGGCACAGTTCCGGTTTGCTGAACGCTACCTCCCCGATGACCCCATTTTTAACCTGGTCAAGCGTGTTTATGAAGTAATGCCCGGCGTATTACAAGCAACCGGAAAAATCAAAAACCCTTACCCAAATGTAGATGCCATTAGCGGTACACTGCAACACCATTATGGCATCACCCAATCTGAATTTTGCACGGTTTTATTCGGTACCAGCCGATTATTAGGTCTGTCAGCCCATGCCGTATGGGCGCGAGCCCTGGGCTTGTCCATTGAACGCCCCCGCGCATTAACCACATCCCTCGTGGAGGATATGGTATCCCCATCCTTAGGTGTGGACCAGCAGACGGTATCAATATCAAGCAATAACAAACAAAATTAAAATTAGCGAGAAACCCAGTGATTATTAACCAAACAATCATTGAACGTTAATCTTGTTGTTATAAACTGAGTCTGGATATATTAAAGAATAATCCTAATAACTACTCAGTCTACAAGGTAGCCTTCAGCAGCAGGGCTGGCTGAGTAGTTACAAACCTAACATCATAAAGGAAACAAATGAAAAAAGATTGGCAATATTATCATCCCCCGCAAGAGCTGGCAGCAATACTCCAAACAAACCCTGACGTGCAAATTATCAGCACATCTCAAGAATTATATGATCTGGCATGTGGCAACGCGTTAAACAAAACCTTTGATGTCACCTATGATGTGCCCGGATTAAGCAAAATCCTGGACGCCAGTGTTGTACGGATGCGTAATGGGATTGCCGCAAACTACCCCTCACCTTACATGCGACGTCGAGACCCAAACGCGATGTTAATTGGGGATGATGAACCAACCGATCATGAGACTTTTCAAAATGTTTATGGCTATCCATTCACCGAATTACGCCAGCGAACCTTTGAGTGGCTGGCAAAGAATCCCTTAATCATGTACGGCTATGTGACCGGCAAAAAGGGCATTGGGCGTGACGGGCTGGTTGTCGCACCTGCCAATGCAGGGTTTTTCGGGTTCGGCCTGGCCTTATTACAGGGGATCACACCTTATGAAGAGGTTGTAGAAGGTTTCAAGCCATTTTCTGTCATTTATGTAGCACCAACCTTTCGCTACTCAGATTTAAAAGGCAAGCAAGTTGTGATCCATTATCGTAAGCCCGAACAACACGAAGTCTTCTCCTACAGCCTTTACCCAGGCCCCAGTGCAAAAAAGGCAGCCTACAGCATTTTATTACACCAGGGAGAGCAAGAAGGTTGGATCACAGCACATTGTTCCACGGTACGGGTAGTGACTCCTTATGACAATGCGGTTACTTTCATGCATGAGGGCGCCAGCGGCGCTGGGAAAAGTGAGATGTTAGAGTATCCACACCGTGAGGATGACGGGCGCATGCTTTATGGTGAAAACATCATCACAGGCGAGAAACGACTGCATGAACAACCGCGTACATGCACCCTCCATCCGGTAACAGATGATATGGGCTTATGCCATCCGTCTTTGCAACACAATGGGAAATTAGCCATCACGGATGCCGAGGACGCCTGGTTTGTACGCACAAATCACATCCAGCATTATGGCACAGACCTGAACCTTGAACGGTTGACCGCTGAACCGATAGAACCGCTTCTCTTCTTAAACATCAATGCTGCCCCAGATGGCATCGCCATGATATGGGACCATGTCCTGGATGGGCCTGATAAACGCTGTCCCAATCCGCGTGTGGTTATACCACGTCAAATCATTCCAAATATCGTCAATCAACCCGTAGATGTTGACATCCGCTCCTTTGGCATTCGCACACCTCCATGTACAGCAGACAATCCGAGTTATGGCATTGTCGGCCTATTCCATATTCTCCCACCCGCCCTGGCCTGGTTATGGCGACTGGCAGCACCACGCGGCTTCGACAACCCCAGCATCATTGATACAAAGGGCCTGTCATCAGAGGGTGTGGGCTCTTTCTGGGCTTTTGCAACTGGTAAGCGGACGACCCAGGCTAACTTATTGCTGGAGCAATTCGTCACCTGTCCCCAAACCTGTTATGTGCTAACCCCCAACCAGCACATCGGTGCATGGAAGGTTGGCTTCATGCCCCAGTGGTTAATGCGAGAATATCTCGCCAGGCGAGGTAACGCACGCTTTGCCCCAGAAACTGTACGAGCTTCACGTTGTGCGCTGCTGGGAGAATACCCGCACCAAATTCAGATTGAAGGGCGACTATTGTCTCGCTGGTTCCTTGCAGTAGATACCCAGCCTGAAGTTGGTGAAGAGGCCTATGACTTTGGTGCAAATGTTCTCTATGATTTCTTCCATAAAACCTTGATGGAATATGAGTGGGAGGCATTAACAGGCCTGGGAAAGGACATCTTACAATGTTGTTTCGATCGAGGGAGCGTTGAGGACTATAAAGCACTCATCCCAATGAACCGATAAGCGATTTACTGACTAAAGCTTGTGTTCAATTGAGATTGCTTGCGTATTTCTGACAGCCCAAACACGACCAAAATGCCAACAGAAAACACAAAATAGGCGCTGAATAAAGCTGCCTCTGCCAGGTACCCCAGTATAGGCACAATTAAAAATGCCAGGCCTACTTTAGCAACCATGGCAAAGAAACTGACCTTCAGGGGTAATTCGGCTTTACCAAAAGCCAACAGTAAAGACCGGTCCCAAAAAAAGATATTGGCAACACCAAAACCAATTAACAACACCAACATTACACCAAAGGCAGGCGCATAGGCTTCTTTATAAATGAATATGGTACGACCAAACAAAGTCCAGGGAGAAAAGAGTAATTGCCGGCCCAAGAGCAATAATCCGAGGGCCACACTCCCCGTCCAGATCCCGGAAATTATCGTTACCTGTCCTAATAATTGTTTCAATCGTTCCCACTGCCGCATGGCAACATACCGGGTCATTTCTGGAAATGTTGTACTGATAAAAGGCGTAATCGGCATAACCATCAAGTTTATCACTGCCAGGGCCACTTTGAAATAGCCTGCAACTGTCGTATCAAAGAAATAACCGACCCATAAAACCTCGCTGTCACGGGCGAGGATCGTAACAGTACCACTAAAATTGGAATTTATAGCAAACTTAATCATTGGTTTTATGTTTGGCAGGTTCCCACGCATGGGTGTCCGCCACCAACCCTTGCCCAGGCTTTTCGGCAACCAAAACAGCGCTAAAATTACCGGGCCAATTCCCAGCATCAGTTTGCCTGCTAGGTAAACGAGCATGACTGCAAAGACCCCACCCTGGGCCAAAAAGACCCCGAAAAACAACCCGGCTGTCATCAAACTTTGTAACAGGTTTAATAAGGCCTGGGAGCGAAATTTACCCATCACCTGCAAGGCTCCCGTGGCGGTCTCCGACATCACATTTCCTAAAATCCCAACCCCAAAAACAATGAAAAGTCGTTGCGTAGTAGGATCTTTGGCAATATGCGTCGCGCCCCATCCAGATAAGGCGAGGAGTACCACATAGGCCAACAACGAGGTGGCCAGTTCAGTGAGCGCGGCCACTTTCAGTATGGCTGCGGCTTCTTTATGCTTCTCCTGGGCCAGGAATCCCCCCATATAGCGGACTACAAAATCACTCATCCGAAAAGATAGCAGCCGGTTGATATTGGTAACAAAACTGATCACAACCCCCAACTCACCAAAACTTGCCACGCCAAGAAAGTTGGCCGTCAGGATACTGACAACAGCGCCAATAGCCTGACTGCCAAATAAGTAAGCTGAATTGCCAAGGACTTTTTTGAGAATAACGTCTTTCCCCCAGGTTCTTATTCCCGAGAAAAAGCGTTTCATGGGGTATCAACCTGGCTGGCCCATGCCCGTTCACGCATATACCATTCCACCAGGTGGGTCACACCCTCCGCCAGGTCCACTTGAGGTGTCCAGCCCAGGAGCGCTTTGGCTCTTGTGACGTCAGCCTGGTTGGTATGCACATCAGCCAGGTGAAAAGGCTGGTGTTTAACATGGGCAGGTTTACCGATCCGTTCTTCCAACATCCGGATCAGGTGGTTAATGGTAATAACCTCATGCCCCCCTAAATTGATGATTTCATAACCAACCGGCTTGAGCGCCTGGATAGTACCTCGTGCAATATCGTCCAGGTAAGTAAACCCTCGCGATTGCTCACCATCACCATTAACAATCACTGGTCTTCCTTCAGCAATCCACTGGCAAAAGCGAAACATGACCATATCCGGCCGCCCTGCTGGGCCATAAACGGTGAAGTAACGTAATACGGTCACATCGATGTCATAAAGATGATGATAGGCATGCGCCATGGCCTCAGCCCCTTTTTTGCTGGCCGCATAGGGTTGGAGCGGGTGGTCACTGTCATCTGTTTCTTTGAAGGGCGGTTCTGACACCTCGGCATACAAACTTGAAGTCGAAGCCAGTACTAATTTCTGAATATCCTTCCGACGGCAAAGTTCCAGCAGGTTGAGTGTGCCGGTCATGTTGGTGTCCAGGTAAACCCAAGGGTCCGTCAGGCTGGTACGAACGCCCGCTCGGGCAGCCAGGTTGATAACCCCGACAACCTCGCCAGGCAGCCAATCTGCCATTGCATCTATGGCCGCACGATCAGCGATATCTAACTTGAGGAAGTGAAAACCTGGCAGCAATCTCAAGCTGTCCAGACGATAATCCTTGAGCCGGATATCGTAAGCGTCATTCATATTGTCAACGCCATAGACGCTGTGCCCTGCTTCCAGAAGAAATGACGCCACGCGAAAAGCAATGAAACCGGCTGTGCCTGTCAGAAGATAATTCGCCATCAGAGCCTGACCACCTTCGGCGAGACTTTGCCTGCCTGCCCCAGCGCATTGCGGGTGTCCACCACCAACTGAGCAGAGGCGAGGATCGTCGGGTAGTCATAATCACTATGATTGGTAATGATGGCTACACAATCAGCCTTTCGTACTTCAGGAAGTAAGTCCGTAACCGAGACCAGAGCCAGGTTATCATGGTTTAATTGGGGAATAAACGGGTCATGGTACACCACATCTGCCCCTTTTTCCTGCAGCAAGTGAATGATGTCCAGGGCGGGTGACTCACGCAGGTCATCAATATCTGGCTTGTAGGCAACCCCCAGCACCAGCACCCGGCTGCCATTGAGCGGTTTCCTGTGCAAATTCAAGGCATCCTGAATCTTCCCCAGGGCATAGCGCGGCATGTTGGTATTGATCTCAGATGCCAGTTCAATAAAACGCGCATTGTAATTGAGAGATCGCAGCTTCCACGAAAGATATAATGGGTCAATGGGGATACAATGCCCCCCCAGGCCAGGGCCAGGTGTAAACTTCATAAATCCAAAGGGTTTGGTGGCGGCCGCATCGATCACTTCCCAAACATCCACATCCAGGCGATCGCACATGATCGCCAGTTCATTCACCAGGCCAATATTGATCATCCGGAAGGTGTTTTCAAGCAGCTTGGCCATCTCAGCTACCTCACAGGTGGACACGGGCACGACTGTGTCGAGAGCTTTTTCGTACCAAGCAGCTGCGATTTCACCGCAATCGCTTGTGATCCCGCCAAGCACCTTGGGGGTGTTGATTGTTGTCCAATCTTCCCTGCCCGGGTCAACCCGCTCCGGTGAAAAAGCCAGGAAGAAATCCTCGCAAACCGTCATACCGCTGACCGATTCCAGCGCTGGCAAGACCATCTCCCGGGTGGTGCCGGGATAGGTGCTGGATTCGAGCACAACCACCATACCAGGATGTAAAAAGGGTGCAAGGGATTCGCTGGCAGATGCGATGAAAGAAAGATCCGGGTCACCCGTTTTCCGCAGGGGTGTGGGTACACAGATTGAAACGGCATCCACATCTTTCAGGGCGCCATAATCTGTGCTGGCAGTCAATTTTCCGGCGGCAACCAGCGCCTTGACATCTGCAGATTCCACATCCAGGATATAACTCTCACCCTGGTTGATGCAGGCGACTTTTTCCGCATCGGGATCTATACCGACCACATCAAAACCCGCCTGAGCAAAAACAACCGCCAGGGGAAGTCCCACATATCCGATACCGACCACACCAATCCGGGCAGTCCGCTTTTCCAATTTATTGAGCAATGCTTGTTTTATAGTATCCATTTAATAGTCCCAAATCATATGATTAGTTCAGAAGAATTATTTTATCATAAACTGTAACTACTCAGGCTGCAGGGGAATCGGGGGGGGTTGTGTGCCGGCTCCGCTGGCACACAACCCCCCCACCTCTTCACCAGCAGGATTGGCTGAGTAGTAACCATAAACTTAAAAATCAACCTATTTATCAAGTTGTTCTTCAAAAAGACTGAGCTGTTCTGTTCCGTTTTCTTCCCCAGGAGCATCGTCTTCATCTTTGTGAGTCATAGCAGCTAACCCGAGGTTCGTTTGTCGGGTTTTCTTGGCCTGAGAAATCAGACCTGGCAATTTTGAAAAATCTGCTTTGATGACAGCCCGCAGAGATGGTTGATGCAACGCCGCTGCCGGGTGGTACATTGGCACAACCATCCTGCCACTTAACCAAAATGACTTTCCATGAATCGCACTGATTTTGCCATTTTGGATGTAATAACCCATCGATATCCGACCCAAGGTGACGATCACATCCGGATTAATCGTGGCTATTTGCCTGTCAAGATAGGTTTTACAGGCAGTTAACTCCTCGGTATTGGGGTCACGATTGCCAGGCGGTCGGCACTTGACAACATTGGTAATAAAAACGTCTCCCCGGTTCATACTTGCTTCACCCAATAACTCGTCCAGAAACTTACCAGCTGCCCCTACAAAAGGCAGACCCTGCTCATTCTCATGGAAACCAGGGCCTTCTCCGATGAACATAATTGATGTGTACGGATCGCCAACGCCGGGAACGGCGAGTTTACGTGAATGGTGTAGTGCACATCGTTTGCAGACAGATGCCTGTGCAGCAATTTCTTTCAAGATATCTTCGGGTGTCAAAAGGACCTCCAATTCGTTCTGGTAATTTATGGGTTATATTAACCGGGATCAGCCAGTTCAGCAAGTTTCACAGGATCCAGAGATGTCAACTGCAGTAAAAAAGCATCTTCATGCGTATCCTGGTAATAATCAGGTTTATGCCCGGCCACAATGAAACCAAATTTTGAATAAAGTTTTTGGGCAGGTATATTACTGGCTCTGACTTCCAAAACAGCTTTCTTAACACCTCGCTTGTAACACACAAGCAAAGTCTTACCAAGCAACTGTTGCCCAATACCCTGTTTTCGAAAACCTGGCCTGACAGCAAGTGTGCCAATATGCGCTAGGTCGCCTGATATCCAAATGACAATAGAGCCAACCAGGATGGGTCTGTCACCCACTCGACCCTTTTCTGCCACCCAGCATACCGAGCGCCTCTTTCGCTTCAATTCCTCAACAAAAGCAGACTTTGGCCAGGGTGTTGGAAATGAGGCGTTTTCAATGGCTTCTACCTGGCTTAGATCAGCCAGGGTCAACGGACGAAAATTGACCCGAGCCACCTCGGTGTCGTTGTTCATTCTACCCGGGGATTGGATTGGCCGTGCTGAGGTAAATCGGAGCCAGGCTGACGGGGTCGTCAGTCTGGTTATTTAATAAGCGTTCCCAGGCGATTTCTGCCAGGAACCCAGCCCGTCTCAAACACCTGGCCGGTGAGGCAATAAGGGCTTTCTTCCACCTTCGACCAATAATGGCACGGGCCTCTTTGGAAAGTTCACCACAAATGATCGTGGGTTTATCAATGGTCTTAACCAGATCTTTTGCGTCAATCACTGCGGGCTCTTCCTGCAACTTCCATACCCCACCTTCAACCAGGTAGGGGGCATAAGCCAACCGCTTTCGTCCTGCATGCAGAATGGCAATCAAGGGTTTTTCATCAAGTGGCTGTGCTGCAACAATGACATCCAGAGAGGGAATGCCAACAACAGGAATATTCAGGGCCATCGAGATCCCCTTGATAGCTGCCAGCCCAATCCGCAGGCTGGTAAAAGAGCCAGGCCCAATGGCCACACCCAGGCCTGTTAGTTGCTCATAACCAATGTCCATCTGCCTGAATAATCGGTCAATGGCTGGGGTCAGTTCCACTGTGTGGTGATGCTGGCTCTGCCAGGTGACCTCATAACCAACATAGGTGCCATCATAAAGAGCCAGACTAATCCATGAAGTCGATGTATCTACAGCTAATAACACTAGAAATCTCCATATATTTTGCGGCGCAAATTCTCAACCATCACCTCGTACCGCTTCCCTTCGGGGGAAAGCATCATGTTGCGATGTTCCATAGCAGTGTACACCAGACGAATCCACAGGTAAGACTTCGGCAAGGCTGCTTTGATCCGTTCTGCCCACTCAATTACTATTGAACCCTGTGACAGCATTCGGTCAAAATCAAGAATTTCGGCTTCCAGCGCATTTTCCAAACGATAAGCATCCAGATGATACAGTCTCTGCGCGTCTGGTCGGCGATACTCATTGACAATCACATAAGTTGGGCTGGAAACAGGATCTACAGCACCCCAACCCTGGGCAATCCCCTGGACCAGAGTGGTCTTTCCAGAACCTAAGTTTCCCTCCAAACAGATCACATCACCCGGACGTAAATACCCACCCAGGTGGACACCCAGTCGTCTGGTTTGTGCAGGGCTATGGCTAAAAAACTCAAATATTCGGTCGTCTAAGATCGGCATAATCTACCTATATATCATATCAGATTTAAGATTGGCTAACCACCTCAATTATTCTTTGGGCAATATTTTTCGAAGCATCGGGACGAGCCAACCTTTTGGAAGTTGCCGCAACTTTTAAACGCGCGTCTGGATTGTTGACCCAATACCGCAGGGTAGACACAACTTGCTCAGGATCAGGGGCCCATACGCCTGCACCTTTATCAACCACATAGTCCACATTTCCCTCCTCCTGGCCAGGCATCCGGGAATAAAGAATAATCGGTAACCCGGCAATGAATGCCTCAGAGATCGTGCCCGGGCCGGCTTTGGTGACAATGATATCAGCCGCATTCATCAAATCTGGCACATTCTCCACAAAGCCATAAACTTTGGCTTGTGCGTGAAAGTCAATTTTTTCAAGGCGATTTTTGAGCGATTCGTTGCGGCCGGCAATAATGGCCATCATTAAATTGAGTTTTGCCCGGTTGACAGCCTCAACGGTTTCTTTAATCGGCCCCATACCTTCACCCCCACCCACCAACAAGACCACTGGCGTTTCGTGCGGCCATCCAAGCTGCTCTCGCAATTCACTCCTGGGTGCAGGCGGATGTCGAAATTTATCCGCAATCGGTTGCCCAACAACCTCTATACTTTCAGGACTCATCCCGATTTTAATACCCCGATCTCTGGCTTCTTCTGTTGGCGAGAGTGTCAATGTGGCATCCTTGTTATACCAAAAAACATGTGTGGAAACCATATCAGTGATTACAATCATATAGGGTGAATGATCAGGCCCTAGGGTTCTTAAAATTGGGGCGTTAATAATTGGGTGCACAGAGACAAACATATCACAGGGATGATCTTTTATGAGATTCTCAGCCGCCCTGCGGATATATGGCCAGAGCACCTCATGGACCAACCTGGAACGATATTTTCCATTACTGAGCTTATAACCCAGCTCCCACAGGTCAGGCACCTGCGCCATGGGTGCATAAGTAGTCACCGCCAGATCAAAGGGCGGCGGAGCATATTCGACGAAAAAGTCCAGCATCTCAGTTGTGACCATGCCGGGATAATAGATATTTAAAGCTTCAATGATCGCCCTGGCAGCACTGCGATGTCCCCCACCTGTATCTGAAAACAAAAAGAGAATGTGCGGTTTTTTAGTCTGCTTGTGGTCGATCATCTTCACCTTTGCGGACGACTGCCTTTAAACGGTTTTTAAGCGCCCGCCTTTCGAGCATAACCCGATGACCACAGGTTAGGCATTTCAGGCCTATATCAGCACCTAAACGCACCACCTGCCATTCAAAACCTCCGCAGGGGTGTGGCTTGCGCAGACGCACCACATCACCAAAACCCAGTTCATGTAACACGTTTGGATTATACCATCCCATTCTGCCCGTATTGATTAAAATGCATGGGAGCACCCATTGACCTGTTTAAGGTTGCTGAATTGTAGAAGTTACCGAGCCGTCGATAATTTTGAGTTGTTCTCAGCCAATAGCTCATTAATACGTGAATGGCCTGCATAATGTCCCCGATATTCAGGCGGCAGCAGTGCAGCAATCTGGCACATGATCTCTTCTGTACAATTGGAAAGCCATTCCTGGCGGTTATCCATATCCATCTCTGGCAGGACATAAGGCTTGCCAATTCGCATGGTAACAGGGGGACGCCGAAATTTTAGCCAGTGCTCATATATTTTATCCGACCCATCAATACCCACTGGCAGAATCGGCACGGAAGCTCGAGCAGCCAAAACAGCTGCCCCCTGTTTACCCGCCAACAACCCTGTTGTGTGCCTGCTCCTGGTCCCTTCTGGCGCAATTCCCACAACATTGCCCTGCCGCAAGAGATCAAGCGCTTCGCGCACAGCAGAGAAATCCGTCTTGTCACGATCCATCCACACCATCGTGCCTATTTTTTCAAGTATCCATTTAAAGAAGCGTCTTTTTTGATATTTTTTTGCAATAATTGCCACCAGGTCTGTGCGATCTGTGATAGTCATTAACAGCGGTGTGTCCAATCGGCTGAGATGGTTGGACGTCATCAACAAACCACCTTTGGGAGGAATATATGCTTTATTAACAACTGTAAACTTGGTTAAAGAACGGACTAAAAACTGGACCAGCGACAATAAGGGTTTTTTACGCATCATACTGACCCTTATGCAACATAAGCCTATGTGAGACTATCCATTTATTTATAGTAGGCCTTAGCCTGTATTTAATCTTCATCTTATTTAAAACGCTTTTATCCGTGAGATAGTTGCGCTTTTCGCAACTTTCGATTAATCAATATCATTCCAAAAGCAGAGAATATCAATAAAAGGAATAATGGTGAGTGATACAACAGGTTCTGCCATAGTGATATATCCTCACCAGCAATAATTGGCGCTATGCCAGATATCAATGCCAGTGCATTCCAAAATCCATGTAAAATGAATGCAGCGCCACTTGTCAGTATCAGGAAGCGCCAGTTCCCCTTCCGCCATGCTTTAGCCAAACCCATCCCAACCAGGCCAGAAGCAAGCATATGCAGTACACCTGTCCCTGCCCGGCCGATCGCCATAAACAACCAATCTTCAGGCAATGTGACTGCCGTAAAATAAAGAACGTTTTCCATCAATGCAAACCCAGCACCACATAGCAAACCGCCAACAAATCCCTGTTGAAGCGTGATTTTGCGATCTGCAAAAAACCACAGCGCTAATGGTTTGAGCACCTCTTCAATAATGGGCATAATGCCAGCAAAAGCTGCCAAAACCCAAAAAATGACGCTGGGTTGAAATAAATAGGGTTCAAGAAACTGAATAATGGCCTCCAGGTCATCTCCTAGAATCATGATCCGATTAAATATAAACATTAATTCCCGTTCAATTTGAGGATCAACAGAAAAGCGATACACCAGCCACAGACCGCCAAAACCACCCAGGACAAGTAATGCAACCAGCTCAGCGATGATAACCAAAACAGGCATGATGGTCAGGCTAAATCCGAGAACTCCCCACTTCCGCAATTGTGAACCACCATCCAATTCCCGTTGAGATGCGTGGTAAACCCATAAAATGGGAATACCAGCAACGAGCAGGTTTATTGGACCTAACAAGAAAACAGCAACAGACGGCATGCCGGCAATGTACCAGCCGATAAAAACCACAATGGGCCAGGCCAGGATGATCCAAATCGCTGTTTTTCTAAAGACGGGCTGTCGAGTATCAAACCATGCAGGTATGGTTTGACCACGCAGGCGATAGATGCTCAAAATGACAATGGGCAGCAGAAGCAAGCCCGCCAGAATCGATGACCAGACCAACAGGCCCATTGAAATGCTCTCGACCAGACCGGGTTGTGGGTCGAAAAGTGTAACCAGCCAAACGACTCCCAGGGTGAAAGCCTGGCCAAAAAAATACACCATTCCCAGAGCACTGACCACCAGGATAAAAATATCGCGAGCATTTTTACGCCTTGCATTCTTGTCACCCAATGAACAAGTTCCTTTCAGGCTTATTGTTTGATGATTTCGATTTCATAGACGATGGTTGCGTCTTCAAAATCAATGGCCGTTTGAGGGTCTCGCAAGGCGATATTCTCAAGTACCGCCAAACTGTCATCGGTTACCTGTCCGAAAATAGTGTACCCACCATCCAAACTCAGTGCGGGTGCCAGCGTGATGAAAAATTGACTCCCATTGGTGTCTACACCTGCGTTGGCCATCCCCAGTACACCTGCTTTATCAAAGGACAAATCGTTGTCGGTTTCATTGACGAAGGTGTAGCCGGGCCCAATGACACCCAGCCCAGATGGATCACCCGCCTGGGCCACAAAGCCACTTAATACACGATGAAAATGAACATTATCATACCAACCATTTTGAGCCAGGAACACAAATGAATTCACCGCAAAGGGTGCTGCATCTGCGAAAAGTTCAATTTCAATTTCGCCTACATCAGTATCCAGACGGGCTGTATACAAAGCATCCGGGTCGATCACCCAGGGCGGACATTCTTCGTAACCACCAAATTCGTGGATGCCGATCAACCTGAAAATATCTGGTTTACTCTCGCGGAACACCCGACCATTAATGACCACAAAGGGGGTATAGTTCACGCCCAGGGACAACCACGCTTCCGTCCTTTCTTCCAATGCCTTCCTGGCTTCTTCGTCGTAAAGGTCAGCCTTAAACTGTTCAACATCAAGGTCAAAGGCTTCTACCTGGTGCATGACCCAATCAACAAATCCCTCTTCCGTTAAACCGGTCCACTCAAATGCAAATTGAAACAGGACGTCATGCATTTCCCAAAACTTTCCCTGGGCGCCTGCTGCTTCAGCGGCCATTGCAGAAATATACGCCTTATCCTGGATAGCCGCAAGTGGCATCGGCCTGTAAACAATTCGCAATGAATCAGGAAATTCGCCTGTCAATGCATTCATAAACTGGGCAAAATTGCCACATGCTGGGCACTGAAAATCTGAATATTCTACAATCGTGATTGGTGCATCAGGATTTCCATAAGCCCAATCTTCTTCAGTGACAGGTGGCAATTGATCCGCAATCTGCTGGTACATTGCTGTGTTCGGGTCAATCTCATAGTCAAAAACCGTCTTACACGGCATTCGCTCATCGTCTTGCGCAAGATCATCATCAGCAGCAATCACTTCCAAATCAATTTCATCAAGGACAGGTGCGTCAATCGGTCCTGCGTTTGAAGGAGAACATGCTGCCAGTAATAACATGCCGATCAGCAACACAAATATCATTTTCTTAGGCATTCGTAACCTTTCTTGTTTTAATTTTTATGGACAATAATCCACATCCGTCTTATCCACGGGGCAGTCTCCACATATCATTAATGCTTCAGCCTGTGCAAGATAGCCTTACGCATCGCTTCCTGGATATGGTCTATAGGCTTGGCAGCATCAATGATGACCCACCGTTCAGGTTCATTGTTTGCTAGGTCTAAATACCCCTGGCGCACACGCTTGTGAAAAGCTTCAGCATAAGCATCCAGTCGGTTCCATTCAGCGTTGTTAGCTCGCTTTCTTGCCATTCCCACCTGCACCGGCACATCCAACAACAAGGTCAGGTCAGGTTTAAGCCCTGCCGTGGCGTAATCGAGCAAAAAGCGTAATGTATCAATATCAGACTGGTGGCCGAAACCCTGGTAAGCCAGGGTTGAATCACCATAACGATCACAAAGGACGATCTTCCCTGCCTTAAGGGCTGGTTTAATTAATAATTCAACATGCTGCGCACGCGCAGCCAAAAAAAGCAAGATCTCTGTTCGTGGGATGATCGAGTCATTATCTAAATTCATCAAAATTTCCCTGATCTGATCCCCCACAGTGGTGCCACCCGGCTCTCTGGTCACGAGGACCTCAAAACCGACCTCACAAAGATAGTGCGCCAAGGGGGCCAGCTGAGATGTCTTTCCGCTGCCTTCGGGACCTTCCAGGGTAATAAACATCATCAATCCCGAAATATCCTGACATGCCGATTGGGTTCTTTGCCATAAGAGTGCGAGACCAGTTCAGCCTGTCTTGCCATCTCATGCTGCAACCGACGTACTGTTGATGAAGCCGGGTCAAGGTCAACCCAGCGTTCCCCATTAAGCACAGCTTGAATAGCTGCCTGAGTCTGATCCACCATTGCACCTTCCTCTCCCGGCCGGTTATTTACACTGGTGAGATTGAATAAATCAACCAGGAATTGCTCCATTTGCTGGCTGGTATTGGAACGCAGCACAAATATGGGTAAACCACGCTGTTCAGCTTCAATAACAGGTTGCTGACGTTCACGATAATAACGCCTTAAGGTAAGCAAAGCTTCAGCATCCTTTAAGTTGCGCACAATTTTAGCGGGTACTTTCAAGTTTTTTGCGGCTTGGAGCAAACGATTACGCGCCACACCGTAGGGGTAGATTTCAACCGATTTCAGCCCATGGCGTTCATCCTGCACCATCCCCAGCGACTCTTCCAGAGTCTCTACACGCCCACCGCCATTGGGCTGTCGCTGGCTGCCAGCCGATCGGCTGAAGGGGGCAGTATCCCGCTTCATGGACCGGCTTATGGCCTGGGCAGCCGTACTCACTTTCGGCCCCGATGGTTTTTGCGTATGGATCTTATTTTCATCATCCCGATAGCGAATCTCAGGAGGCAGCGGATACCCACGCAGGAGCGCGTCCACCGCAGCAGACACATCACTTTGCACCGCGATCCTATCCCGATCTTGTATTTCAACCAGTACATCAAAGGTTGGTGGCGCCCTCCGTTCCAAAACCGTCTTTTGGGTTCCTCGTCGACGAGCTTCATCATCTGAAAGGGTAACTGATTCAATCCCGCCCACCAGGTCAGACAGAGTGGGGTTCAGGAGCAAGTTTTCTAATGTATTGCCATGGGCGGTACCAATCAACTGCACCCCTCGCTCGGCAATAGTGCGCGCAGCCATAGCCTCCAATTCGCGTCCAATCTCATCAATCACGATCACCTCAGGGTTGTGGTTCTCCACCGCCTCAATCATAACCTCATGTTGAAGGGAGGGTTGAGCCACCTGCATGCGACGGGCAGCCCCAATTGCGGGGTGAGGCACATCGCCATCACCCCCAATCTCATTACTGGTGTCGACAATGATCACACGGGCACTTTCCGCCAGGATGCGAGCAGCCTCCCTCAAAATAGTGGTCTTGCCAACACCAGGCCTGCCTAATATCAGGATGCTGGAACCCGATTCGATTAAGTCTTGAATAATATCACTGGTGCCATAGACAGCCCGCCCAATTCGAAAAGTTAGCCCCACCACATCTCTATGGCGATTGCGGATCGCTGATATCCTGTGTAAAGTCCGCTCGATCCCTGCACGATTGTCGTCATCAAACTCACTGATCGATTTTATGACCAGATTAATATTATCGTAAGTGACCTCACTATCACTTAATACAGCTTCACGGTGAACAAAGCGCGCTTTTGGCAAACGGCCAACATCCATCACAATTTCCAATAAGTTGTCACTGTCATCAAGCTCTCGGACAACTTCAGAAATGCGCGATGGCAGCACATTAAGCATTAAGTCCAAATCATCGGTAATTTTTTGATGTTCAAGCATAAACTTTTTCAACTTCTAACCCTGTAACTAATAATTTAACATCACGCCTGGTAGCATAGTGCCTAATTTTATCCGATTATTATTAACATAACCTTTGACGAAACTTTTACTTCAGCTACGGCAGTTTTACTTCATCTTTATCTTACTCTTAATCACAATTATGCATCGACCCAATTGGAAAGGTTGGCTCAGGGTTCCCATTTTCGATGGGTTTAAATGAGAACTGGGCTTTGACTCTTTGGCGTAATGCCAGGTAACGCACCAGGTAGACTTGTTCTGGCCCAGGATCGAAGCCCATTTCTTCGAGGGCATGTTCCACCCATGGCTGGTAAGATCGCACCGTCATAAAAACCGGCCTGCCATTGAGCCCTGGTAATTCATGCAGTAAATGCGCCAATATACCAGAGATGCTTTCTTTTGTCTGCGGGTGAATCAAGGGCAAAACCCATGCACCAGCAGGGCCATAAACCAGGTCAGCATAAGCCTGCAATTCACCTTTTTCATCATAATGCACCATCCCCAACATCTCACGTCGAGATATTGGTTCAACGGTCTGCACCAAAGGGGGCACCATAGTATGATACAGACTCCGAACGGCTGCAATATCTTCACTGCTCCAAACCTGCCAGCCCCTATGAAGATTTGTCTGACCCTTCGCTGGTGACTCGCACCTGAAAACTCGTTGCTTTGCAATCACAGAAAATCCTGCCTGCCGAAATTGTGGAAACCAATTGGAATCGATCGCCAAATCTGCAGCAACCTGTTTAGCACCCCAATGACCAGCTTGTTTGATCAATCCCTCCAGCAAAATAACCAGATTTTGAGGGTCACTTTTTTCTGTCTGAAGCAAATAATTCACCTGCGCACTGGGCATCCCCTGAGATTGATGGATCTGGCCAACAATTTTATCTGAATCTTGATCCGACTCGAGCACACCTGTAAAGACATGATCCGTAAGGCGGAAAGAAGTCATCAAATGCGACCATGAGAACGGAGAGCCACAGGTTAAAGCAAGGACATTATCCAAGCTTTGCAGTTCCTTTCGATGACGGAAGAGAAACGACCAGTCGTACCAGATAATCGGGCGCACTTTTATGATTTTGTCATCTCCAAAAAAAATTGGTGAAAACGAATGTCTACCGTCAGTTCTGGATGAAAAGAGGTTGCCAGCAGTTTATCCTGGCGGGCTGCCACAATGCGTCCATCAGGCAGCATCAGGAGGTTTTGGGCACGGCCATTAACAGATTTTATGATAGGGGCACGGATAAATACGGCATGAAAGGGTTTATGATTACCCTTATCTAAAAATGGGGCTTGTAAATCAATTTCAAAACTATCCACCTGACGTCCAAATGCGTTACGTTCCACCTCAATATCCATCAAGTTAAGCAAGGGCTGATCACTTTTGGCATCCTTCGACAGGAAAATCGCACCGGCACAGGTGCCCCAAACAGCCTGCGTTTGACCAAATAGGCGTAAGGGCTCGATCATATTAAAAGCAACAGCTAATTTTCCAATCGTGGTCGACTCACCACCCGGAATAATCAAGCCCTTCAAACCAGACAAATCCCTGGGCAATTTAACCAGTCTTGGACTGACATCAAGTGCTTGAAGGATTTGACAATGTTCCAGAAAATCGCCCTGAAGTGCAAGGACACCGATTTCCATGTGGTATTCTCTCAAAAAATATGTGCTACCAGCCGCGGGTGGCAATCAGTTCTGCTTCAGGTATATCTGTCACCTGGCGTCCTACCATTGGTTCGCCCAGGTTGCGACTGACCTGTCCCAGAATCTCTGGATCATTATAATGGGTGGTCGCTTTAACAATTGCATTAGCACGTTTAGCAGGGTCACCGGACTTAAAAATGCCCGAACCAACAAAAACGCCATCGACACCCAACTGCATCATCAAGCCTGCATCAGCCGGCGTCGCAATGCCACCCGCCGCGAAGTTAACCACAGGCAGCCGTCCCAAGGCACGGGTTTCTTTGACAAGCTCATAAGGTGCCCCAATTTCTTTAGAAAAGGTCATCAGTTCTTCTTCGGGCATATTCTGTAAACGACGGATTGCACCATATACACTGCGTGCATGCCGGACGGCTTCAACGACATCGCCCGTGCCTGCCTCACCCTTCGTGCGCATCATCGCGGCCCCTTCGCCTATCCGGCGAAGTGCTTCTCCCAGGTTGCGGCAACCGCACACAAAGGGCACCTTAAAATCGTGCTTATTGATGTGATGTGCTTCATCTGCCGGGGTTAATACTTCTGATTCGTCAATATAATCAACGCCCAGGGATTCGAGAATCTGGGCTTCCACAAAATGACCAATCCGACACTTTGCCATCACCGGTATGGAAACAGTTTCCATAATCTTTATGATTAATTCAGGATCGCTCATCCGGGCAACGCCACCATGGGCGCGAATATCTGCCGGGACACGTTCCAGCGCCATAACGGCAACCGCGCCTGCGTCTTCGGCAATTTTGGCATGTTCTGGGGTGACCACATCCATGATCACACCACCTTTTAACATCTGTGCCAACCCTTTTTTAACCTTAAATGTTGCGACCTGTTCTGCCATAACACCTCCGAGGAATCTAATTCCCACACATTCTACCACGCGGGGGGTCAACAAACAATCCCGTTCACGGACAGGAATCCAATGGCCGACAGGAAAAACAATGGCTTACCTGAGGTGGGTGGCAATAAGTTTTCTGAATTTATTTCCAGCGGGTCAAGATCGTTTCACGCTCAAAGATTGTGGCACCTGAATTGACTCATTCCCTTCTAATCTGAGGATTTTGCCTCTCAGAATTTGATAAATCAACTACCAGGGTATAGTCAGTACCCTCAACCTGAAAGACGCCATCCAATTATTTGATCAGCCTTATCCAGCCTGGATTGAAGGGCCAGAATTGAAATTCCACTTTGTGTCCAAACATTTTTTCCTCAAGTTCTCAGGTCGATCAAATTCGATCAAGCGAGTTTTAAAAATGCCCATCCGATCACATAGTTGATCTACCTCATTGAGATTAGGCGTACAAAGAAAAATCGTGCGACCTTCACTGGGTAGCGCTTCAATAAAATGGCAGATCATCCTTGCAAAACTTTTCCTGATTGAGGCGACTTCAAAAACTTACAAATTACCCCCCCAGCCTGTTCACACGCTTGACAACCAGTAAGCAGCCACACCAAAAGCCACAGAGACATTGAGGGATGATTTTTTACCAGACATGGTCAGCCCCAGGACCTGATCACAGCAGGCAATCAGCCCCGGGTCAACGCCAGATTGCTCATTGCCCACAACCAGGACCAACGGCGTGGTCTCGTTTTTTAAGCGATATTCAAAAACTGGGATAGCTTCTGGGGTACATTCCAAAACCAGGATGCAATAACCCCTTTGACTTAAATCTTCCACCAACCTGAGCGCATTGCGATGATAGGACCATGACACACTTTGTTCCGCCCCAAGTGAGGTTTTTTGAATTGCCACATTTTCATCAGGCACAGGGGTGATTCCGCAAAGATAAACATGATCCACACCCACCCCGTCGGCAGTTCTGAATATTGCACCCACATTGTGGGCGCTGCGGATATTGTCTAACAACACTGAAATTCTGCGGGGGGGCTGGCTGCCAGACAAACAGGGCTGATTTTGAAAAGCTGGCACGGCACAATCCATCAATGCCCCACAAACCGGACAGTAAGTCCCCTGATACAACTCTCTATCAATGGGCATCCTGATACCACAGCTCTTTTCGGGACATTGACGAATTTCAAAGTCAGCCATGCTTCTACTCCTGGTTCAATTCCACAAGGAAGTCACCAACCCAAAACTTGTAACTATTGTAAAGTGTAAATCAGAAAAAGTGACCTAAAGCTGACAAATACTGCGAATATCAAGGAAAATACCCCATTAAAAGCCAAACGCCTGGGTGAGGGGGGCACCCAGACGTTTGACGATGTAAATATAGCATACTTTTTAAAGTTTGGCAAGGGGGAATTTTGGGATTTTTATAAATTGATGTCCTGAATATTTTTCACAAAAATTTTCTACAAGATGAAAACGTCGCCCCTTGGCGACCTAACCCTCGTTAGCCCGGATATTACTGATTTCAGGTGTGTGACCCCTGAGACCGCTTTCCTTGAGTAATCGCTTGAGGTCATCCGTATTTACGATTGCCATAAAGTGAATACCATCCACTCCCGGCAGTGATTTTAACTGCTCAATAATCTCTAAATTTATCTGATGGGATTCTTTTATTACATCCCTGGCGCTTCGCAACCGCGCCATGATTTGATTGGGAATTTCAACCCCAGGAAGTTCCGCCAGGTAGTTCGCGGCTCTAATATTCCTGATCGGCGCCACACCTGCCAGCAGGTGAACGCGTTTTAATACATCCCTCTTGTCAAGCGCTTCGAGATAAGCTTCGAATTTTGGCAGGTCATAAACCAGATTCGTTTGCAGAAACTGCGCGCCGGCGTTAACCTTTTTCTCTGTCTTCAGGGCTTGAAATCTCGGCGTCATGGCAAAAGGGGCAGATCCAGCGCCAATAAAAAAATTCACCCGGTCGTTAATCCGCCGTCCATCAAGAAGCACGCCTTCATCACGCATTTTTCTGGCCATCCACACCGCTTGCACGCTGTCAAAATCCCAGATATCCATTCTGCTGTAGGGTATTTGACCTAAACTGGGGTGATCTCCGGTAATGAACAGAAGGTTACGGATGCCTGAAGCTGCTGCACCCAGGACATCCCCTTGGAACCCAATCCGAGTTCGATCACGTGCAACCATCTGAAGGATGGGGTCCATACCTAATTCTGCCGCCCGGATGGCACACACCAAGGAGGAAATATGCGGTGTGGCTGAAGGGCTATCGGTGATATTGACTCCATCAACAAGGCCCTTAAGCTGGCCTATCTTTTTGTCGAAGACATGAAAGCTATTCGTTGGCGGTGGGACAAGCTCACAGGTGATTGCAAATCGACCCTGTGAAAGAACACGCTCCAGGCCAGAAACAGGTTCATGGAATGGTGGGTTGTGGGGAACTGCATCACCAGCCCACCAATCTGGTTGGCGAATTTCACTAAAAAACCTGTCCCATTTTCTGACACGTTCTCCAGGTGCTGCACGAATGACTGATCTGGCAATATTTACCAGGCCGTATCCCTTGGCTTGAATATACACATCATGGAGTGCCGATGTGCCTGTTTTATTCCAATCAAGAGGGGGCAGCACCTCCAGCAGCTTTTCCATCCGACCCATTTTTTCAGCGCGCTCGAAAATCGCATACCAAATGCAAGGTCGTGAGGGGTCCACACAACATTGGCCGGGTTTCGACCCACCACAGGGGCCGTTACGCAACCCCTTCGGACATGCCATGGGACAGATAAAGGCCGTTTCCTGAAGAAGGCAATTCCCGCACATACGGCAGCCCCATAGGAAGCCTTTTAAAGACCTTTCAAAAGTTTCTTCAGCGCGTTCCAATAAGCGCCTCTTTTTGAATGGATAATAGGCTTTTTGCCAGCGTCGAGCAGGTGTAAAAATCGGCATAGCTATTTCACGGAGGCCAGGACTTTTCACCTGGTATCCCTACTTTTAAATGGGCGACCTAAGGGTTAACAACAATTTCAACAACTTGAAAAACCCAGCGATTGGCAGGTGTGGCAGGAAAAACCAAACGGATGGGGCCGGCAACTGGTTCTGTATTCACAATCCAATCACCGCCATCTTTTAGAGCCACAATGCCATCGATAAGCTCATCGGATGTAATCTCAACAGCATAACCGTCTGCAGCTCTGGCGGTGATCGAGCTGAATCCGTCCTGTGCACCAACCTGATTTAGGATCAGCGCTAATGCTACACCATCAAAGGAACGAAATTCATCTTCACCCCGTGTTTTCTCCATTAAGACATCTGTTAGCGACATCTGGGGCAAGTCTGCCAGTTCATTGAAAGTAAAGACGGTTGGGCTGCTCACCGCCCCGGTCACCGACAATTCCCAATCGACGTTGGGCCTGCCACTGCAAGCTGCAAGCAAAACAGTGGTTGCGATTAAAAAACCAAAAACAAACATTCTCAAGTATTTAATGTATTTCTTTTTCATTTTTCTCCTATTTCTCCATAAATGTGACGATCCTTCTTGAATTTCTCATTTATTTATCATTTCGTTGAATCGATTTGAACGACACCGGTTGGCCAGATAATTCGTCCACGATCGGGTAACACCAGGGTGACTTCTCTCCTTACGATGGCGAGAACCGCATCGCTGATCTCTTCACCTGCGAACTCATGCTGGTTTCCATCCATGTCCGTGACAGTAATTTTTGAGGGCGAAGGGGTTTTTAAAAGCGGTAAAAGCCGGGCACCCTCCACCCAATTTGCGACATAAGCAATGCCGGTCTTCCCATCCTCAGTGGTCAACATCGTATCCGACCCTTCTACTGTCACACGAACCGTGTTTTCTAAAAGCAATCGCCCAATCGAGGTAGCTTCACCATCGATGCCCAATGGCTTATCCGTTCCCACTACTATGATTCTTTTGATGCTCTTAAGCCAAGTGGAGACGTGAACAGATTCTGTCACAAAACGAACGCCATCAACATAAGGGACGAGCATGGCCGTATCATCCAAATATTGGGCTTCAATGGTAGTCAGTCCTCCGTCATTGGTGAGAAAAGATATGGACTCAAAGGTTTCGATTCCATTCTGGGCCAGGAAATCAAACAAGAGAATATGCGTGC
>PWSY01000048.1 GCA_003563055.1 Anaerolineaceae bacterium
ACCCAAATGTACTGGTTGGTGGAAAGCGGCCTTACCATACGATCATCCCCGGAATGTTGACAAAAAATGACGCATTGTTTGCCAGTTTTGGCATTATGGGTGGTTTCATGCAACCCCAGGCACACCTCCAGGTATTATCCCATTTAGTAGATCTTGCGAATAACCCCCAACAAGCGTTGGATAAGCCCAGATTTTACCTAAGTGTGAATGCCGGGAAAGGCATCGGAGCTGATGACCCGGGGGGTGAAGTGTACTTGGAAAAAGGTTTTAGTTTCGATGAGATGGCGGCCCTTCGACGTAAGGGGCATCGTGTGTCACCTGTCAGCGGACAGCAACGCGGGGTCTTCGGCGGCGGTCAGGTCATCTTGCGAGACCCAGATATGCAGGTACTAATTGCTGGCTCAGACCCAAGAAAAGATGGTTGTGCCATGGGGTGGTAATTTCCATTCCTCCTCCCGTTCAATTTTTGACCTAAAATCTGCTCGTAAATGACCTCAACGGCCATCGCCTACTCCAAACGAGTAAAGAATTGAAGAAATTTTTCATTGAAATAAAAACTAGCAAAAAAAAGTAAAGCTTCTTCAGAAACTGCTGTTAAACTGTTCTATTATGGGTGTTATATTAAACCATATACTATTTCCATTACTAGTTTTTACTTTTCTCGTGTTGATGCTCGTTTCAGCCGGGCTTAATGCGGCCAGGGTTACATGGCTGTACTTTATCCCCGACATCGGTTTATGGCTGGCCGTCAGCGCCATCCTGTCACTTGTCGAAGCTGGTTTAAAGCTTCGTCGCATTCTTGGAAAACAAATGGCGAGCGAATCCCCCGCCTGATATTATTATTGGGTGCACAAATCTAACATAATCCTTGGACAAATTGTTTACATTCGCTTTGATTTACGGTATCACTTTAAATATAAAGATAAAATTCAATAATCAACGAAAGGACAACCAGATATGTCAAACCTGACCGAGCAAAAATGTATCCCTTGTGAAAGCGATATCCCAGCATTAACTGAAGAGGAAATTCAAAAACTCATCAAAGAAGTGCCCGATTGGCAAGTTGCTGAAGTAGACAACATCCCCAGGCTACAACGCAGCTTTGATTTTAAAAATTTTGCAGATGCGCTTAAATTCACCAATGCTGTTGGGGAGATTGCCGAAGATGAAGGGCACCATCCGGTGATAACACTCACTTGGGGTGAGGTGACCGTAGAATGGTGGACTCATAATATAAAGGGGTTGCATAAAAACGACTTTATCATGGCTGCCAAAACCAGTGAGCGCTACCAATAAAGAAAATTAAAATCAAATTCTCGGATTACCGAATAACAGCTTGATCAAACTTGAAAAAAAGCTGTTATTTTCTTTATGATTCTTCTTCATCAATTTCAAAATCCTTAACAGCCAGGTGGGTAAAATCATTCATCCCCCACACAACCCATTTATGTTTATCAGGCTCATAATAAACTTTAGCAAAAGCCGAGTTTATAAAGCGGAAATGCACTCCTTGCCCCGCAGCCTGAGGTGTCATGCCAAAAATGACATGCATGGCCTGGTTAAGGATGCCCCCGTGTGAGACGATCAGGTAGCGAGCAGGCGGTTGTTGCAATATTTTGTGAATAGCCTTGCCTGCTCGCAGGTATAATTCCCAATTCCCTTCACCAGTATCACCCATATTGTCAAATGGTGTAAAAAAAGATGGTTTTGGCCTTGTAATTTTGGCTTCTTCCCATTTCATGCCCGTTAGAAAGCCCATATCGCGCTCACGCCAAGCCTCGTCAAATTCCAATGGGCAGTTAAAACATTGGCAGATCATCTCGGCGGTGTGCTTTGCCCGTGCAAGAGGACTCGAAATGACTTTTTCGAAGCGGGTCCCATCCATCTGCCACCTGGATATCAAACGCCTGACCTGATCTTTGCCACGCTTTGTTAGAGGATAATCCTTTTGCCCCTGATAATATCCCTCAGCATTACCAACCGACTCTGCATGTCTTAAGAAAGTTAGCGTAAAATTGATCATTCATTTTCCTCTTCTACCCAACCCAGTGTCCGTGACACCGCCTTTTTCCAACCAGCATATTTCGCTCGACGGACAGAATCAGACATGACCGGAACCCAGCGGCGATCTTCGTGCCAGTTCTTTCTTAATGACCCTACGTTATCCCAAAAACCGACAGCTAACCCTGCAGCATAGGCAGCACCAAGGCTGGTTGTTTCTGAAACAACCGGGCGGATAACCGGCACATCCAGGATATCAGCCTGGAATTGCATCAACAGGTTATTTCCAACCATACCGCCATCTACTTTCAACGCCCTGAGTTTTACACCCGAATCTTCTTCCATGGCATCCAGGACCTCACGGGTCTGGTAAGCGGTCGCCTCCAAGACTGCACGAGCAATATGGCCGCGGTTTATATACCTGGTCAACCCGATTATGACCCCACGCGCATCACTTCGCCAATAAGGTGCAAACAACCCAGAAAATGCAGGTACAAAAAAGATGCCCCCTGCGTCTTCAACACTTTCAGCCAATGCAGATATTTCTGACGCTGAATCAATCATGCGCAGATTATCTCGCAACCACTGCACCAATGCACCGGTGATTGCTATGGACCCTTCCAGGGCATACACCACCTTCTGGTCACCGATTTTGTAACCAACTGTTGTCAGCAAACCCGCTTCGCTCGGAACAACGCTGTGGCCGGTATTCATTAACATAAAGCAGCCGGTGCCATAGGTATTTTTCGCTTCACCAGGTTCATAACACGCCTGACCAAATAATGCTGCCTGCTGATCTCCAAGGATCCCAGCGATTGGCACCCCGGGTACCACATTTTTCGCTTCACCATAAACATTAGAAGAAGGGACAATCTCTGGTAATATCTGACGGGGAATATTCAAAACCGATAACATATCGACATCCCAATCCAGTGTTTTGAGGTCCATCAAAAGTGTTCTAGAAGCGTTAGTCAC
>PWSY01000183.1 GCA_003563055.1 Anaerolineaceae bacterium
GATCAATATTCAAATAACCATAGGGCGGGCCGCCCAGGAAGTGGATAGCATCGATAATCCCGCGGTACGTTTTATCTGCCGAGACTGTTAATGTGCCGGTGACTCCGTCATCATCCATAATCTCCTGCAACCCAAGGATATCGGGTGAACCCATCAGGTTCACGATCTGATCCCCCAACAGCGCCATTTGTTCGACATCCAACGCAGACAGGTTATAGGCATTATAACTGGCAATCCGCAATTGCCCTGGTGTCGCCGGCGCCAATGGTGGATCTGGCGTGATTCCACCCGCGATAAATGGTACGCTTTCCACTGGCAGAAGCCGATAATTCCCATAGGCATAATCAATCACACCAATGATGGGTTCCTCAGTGTAATCACCCGTTTGAACAAACGGCATCATGCGCAATCCATCATCGAGGATTATCCGTTCCGGGTTGAAATCCCCTGGTCGGACGACAATGCCACCGTTGGGGGTGCGGACGCCAGCCCAGGTACCCCTGTCGGGCAGGATCACAATTTCCCGGTATTGATTGGTCGGTGCTACCGCAACCGCGTTATTTACCTGGACAAGCATCCCTTCTAAACTTTCATAAAAATCCAGGCCATTTATTTCTGGTTCAAAGGCAGCAGATTCCCTTACAGACCCTGCATAACCGCCGTGGATCGTCTCGGTGGGGGGCATGCGGCCTCCTTCACCAATGATCGTCGCAGCAGGCAAAGGATTCCCGCTGGACAAGACCACCACATAAGGGAAGACCAACGTGGTAATTGAGAGATTTCCTTCACCAAACCCAAGCGGTTCCCTTTCTTCCACTTTTGCGCTCACCAATAACGCATCCCCAGGTTGCACGTTTGGTATCAAACCCTGGTACACAAAAATACCCTCAGATGTGGCCGGGTTACCGTCAGAATGCACGGATTGCATAAAAAAGCCATCCCCCCGTGTCATGGTGACAATACCATGAACATTTTCAACAGTGAGGTTTTCATAGGGTGAAGTATGACCCGCACCCTGGATCTCTGCAATTGACACACCTGCTTCTGGAGGCGTTGGCACTGGGGTCGGTTCACACCCCACCATCAAAACGATAAGGAATGACCATAACAACAGGAGATGGGCAGGATTTTTCTTTTTTGATGGGATAAAGATAAACATGATGGCACAATTTCCTTAAAGTTTTCGATCGCTCTTTGTCTTTTTTCAAGCCATGACCTTGACTAACACAGGCATTATAAACCATGCCATGCTAAATGCCACATGCCAATTAACCGCCGGCATAATTACGCCCATAAACGCCTCAAAAACAAAATTTTTGAAGTAAAATGGTGTTATGGAGATTAAGATTGCTGTATCAAAAATTGACAGTCATGCCGATAAAACAAGTGGTGATACGGTTGAAGTAATCGAACGGCCCAATGGCGGCGTTTCGATCGTGCTGGCAGATGGAAAAATAAATCAAATGGATAATAAAGCCATCTCAACCATGGCCTGCCATCGTGTTATTGACCATATTGGGGATGGGGTTCGTGATGGGGCAGCCATTCGGGCAGCAGCCAGTAGCATCTACGCCGATTACAACGGCGCCGTCTTAACCCATTTGAATGTCATCAGTGCTGATCTCCAAACCAACACCATCATTGTTTCCCGTAACAGCCCTGTCCCGGTTTTCATCATCACCAACGACCAGGTTGACTGCTTGTCCAGTGCCAGTGAACCGATTGGCAGCCAGGTGGATATCAGACCAACGATTGTCGAACTGCCAATCAGCACCGGTCTGACCGTGGTCGTCTTTTCTGACGGTGTATATAACGCTGGGGGAGAGGCTCAGCTGAGTCCGGACATTTGCACAACCATAGAGGCGCTCATTGATGAACAGGAGCCAACAGCTCAAGAATTGGCCGATTTCTTGTTGAATCAAGCGATCCGATTGGATGAAGGCCGCCCAATGGATGACATGAGCATCATCGTGGCGCTGGTGACATCCCATTCAACCGACCGCATCCGTCGGATGAGCTTATCCATGTCACTGGATTAACACCTATCCCTATCGCCCCGATGCTGTGCGAGCAAAAATAAAAAATCAATAGGATAAGTCCAATCTCGAACAATTTCTTTTCTACAAAACTCACCAATTCCACAGGAGGAGCTTATGCGTCAAAAAGTTGTGCTGATCACCGGAGCAAATGGGGAAATGGGTCATGGTCTGATCCAGTACCTGGCAAAAAAAACCGAGTCAATCATCGTTGCCCTGGATGTCGTGCCCCTGGATAAATCCCTGCGGCCGTTATGCAGCACTTACATTGTTGGCGATATCCTCGACCAAATGCTATTAGGCCGGTTGGTGGTCGAACATGAGATTGCCACCATCTATCACCTGGCGTCTATCCTATCAACCAAAGCTGAATACAACCCTGAGACAGCCCATCGCATCAACGTCGAAGGAACGATGAACCTGCTGCGGTTGGCGATTGAACAATCACAATGGCAGGGCGTTTCGGTTAAGTTCATCTATCCCAGCTCGATCGCAGCTTATGGAATCCCAAACTTAAAAGAAAAATCAGATGCCGCCCCAGCCAGGGAAACCGAATGGAATTACCCAACCACCATGTATGGGTGCAATAAGCTCTACTGCGAACACCTGGGAAGGTATTATCATTCCCATTATCGCCAATTGGCTGCTGATTGCGGCAGCGCTGAAACCGTAGATTTTCGGGCCATCCGTTTTCCTGGATTGATCAGTGCAGAAACCATCCCCACCGGCGGGACCAGCGATTATGGACCAGAAATGCTGCATGCAGCCGCGAAGGGAGAAGCCTATAACTGCTTTGTCCGCCCCGACACCACGATCCCTTTTATGGTCATGCCTGACGCTGTCAAAGCACTGGTTATGCTTGAAGCCGTGCCGCAGAATCGCCTGTCTCAGCTGGTCTATAATGTCACCAGTTTCAGCTCATCAGCCCAAAA
>PWSY01000220.1 GCA_003563055.1 Anaerolineaceae bacterium
CGCCCAACGCCCTGCATGTATCCCTGATGATTGAAATGGTGACCAGCCTGTCATCCGGGGCAGGGCGGATGTTTTAAAAACAGATTGGATGATGGTCTTGACAAAATAGAACAAATGATCTATCATAGAGCCACTGAGCAGCTTTTAGCATTGGAGGTTCTAATGAACGTGAGTCAATCTGTCAAAATGTCCTTTTCCAAATCCCTGTCCACGCTTAAAATCCAAAAGGATGTGGTCTATACCATCGTTTTCATCCTGGCACTGGGTGCCTTTGAAGCTTTTAATTACAGCTCAACGGATTTTGCCCTGTCTGACCTGTTAGGGAGCCTGCGATTCGCGGGCATTCGCTGGGCAACCCTGCTGGCTATTGCCCTTTGTGGGCTTGATTTTGCGGGTGTGGTGCGCTTGTTTAAGTCACAGGCTGGCAAAAATGCACCAGTCTCGATATGGTTTTTGTTTGCTGCCTGGTTTTTAGCGGCGACGATGAATGCTCTCCTGACCTGGTGGGGGGTGGCGCTGGCTATCCAGACGCACCTGGTTCTGAGCACCAGTGCAGTTGATCCCGGTTTTGTGATCAAAGTGGTGCCCATTTTCATCGCCCTGATGGTGTGGATGATTCGCATTTTGCTGATTGGCACCCTCACCAGGCAGGGCAGTGGGGGTGGTTTCGATGTAGCGGAGCGTAATCCCAATGGTGCAGCCACGATGTCACGGCGAGCTTTCCGCCAGGCACAGAGCCAGGCAGCCCACCCGGCGCAACCCGGGCGGTCAGCGCCGGCTGGCTTGAGCAGCACCGTTCAGGCGAAAACCAGTTCGACCAAGCGCGGTTACCGGCCGGAACCGCAGTACATTCCCATGCAGGATGAGGCTGCGTACCGTTCAATGAAGACCACCCGATCTGGCTGAGGCTGTGACCGGCCGAAAAACGTTGACATTTACCCGATCCCATAGTAAGATATCGGACACAATCCGATGTGTCCTGGCGAAGTAGCTCAATGGTAGAGCAGTGGACTCATAAGCCATTGGTTGGCGGTTCGAATCCGCCCTTCGCCACTCATTTTTTTGATCCCGGCAGATTTGCCGGGTTTTTTTAATTACCAGTGATTGCTTAAGAATTTCTGAACCCCTGATCGTTTAGACCACCAAGTTAGGTGCCCTCACAACGAAAAGCGTTCTGAGCGGATGCAGTCGGCGGGCACGCCCAAATCCTTCAGGTGGCCGATCACCAACTTCATCATCACGGGTGGCCCGCAAATGTAATAATCCAATGCTTGTTGATCTGCACGCGGATTGAGCACCAGGCGCTGGATTTTATCCTTATCCACGAAGCCGCTTTCGCCATCCCAGGTGTCATCAAATGCCACAATTGGGTGCCACGTAAAGCTGGGCATCTGTGCCATCATGGTCTTGAGCTCATCCTGGCAGAACAGCTCCGACGCTTGATTCACCGCCCACAGGAACACCACCTGGCGTTGGGATGTGGACTCCCGTAGGGTGCGCAGCATGCTCAGGATCGGCGTGATCCCGATCCCGCCGGCGATGAAGACCAGGGAACGGTCGGAGGGATAATTGGTATAGGAGAAATAGCCGTATGGCGCATCTACCCGAAACGGGCTGCCGGTCTGAAGCTTGCCCAGCCTGGCGGTGAAATCCCCCAGTTCTTTGATCGTGAAGGTGATTCCCGACGGATTAACCGGGCTGGAGGAAATAGTGAAGGGGTGCTCCTCCCGCGCCACCTCACCACCCAGGGGTGTGATGAAGGCAAACTGGCCCGGTTGATAGGTCAAGATCTCCCGTTCAGACGGTGGGGTCAGTTTGATCGTGCGGATATTGGGTAATTCCTCAGTGACGGATTCGACCTGATAGATGAGGCGATTTAACCGCCAGGGCTTGATCAGTTTATGGTAAACATAGAAGCCCGCGCCAAGCGAGAAATAGCCCAGATAAAAAATGCGCACCGGTGGATATGTCCCCGCTGCGCCGGTTGCTAAGACATGCAAGGCCATCACCAGGGATGCGATGACGGTGATATTGTGAAACAGGACCGCACGATTGAAGGAGACGCCCAGTTTCTGATTTGAAAAATTGATTATGGCACGGATAAAGGTGAGTTTGCGCAAGGCCGTATCGGCCAGGAAGATCAGCGCAAACAGGACTGCCAGGATGAACAAAATAGCTGCAATTTGGGCCGTTGACGGTGCAAAACCGATCCAGGCCAGCTTGGTTTGACGATGGACGATCACCAATCCCAGGCTGATGACCGCCATCCAGGCGTGAAAGCGGTAGAGCCTATCCATCCCGAAGTGCTTTTCGATGAACTTTGGGCGCGCACTGATGATCAACTGGTTCACCAGCCAGACAAAGGCGCACGCACCGGTGACGACGGAAAGGATATACAGGGGATCCTGCGCCTGACCAACGGGTGATTGGCGAATTAAGGCAATTGGCAGGATTGGCATCAGGAAGTAAAGGGCAAGCCAAAACAGTCTTTTTAATGTCATCAACGGCTCCTACGAGATTATATTGGCAGCTTCATGCGCCTAATTATAGTTTAATAAAGCGCAGGTAGCCAATTGGGTTTCCAGCGGGTTGTCAGGTCTACGATCAGATACACTTCAACAAGGGCAGACGATTATTGAGGGACTTAATTATTTTTTTTGACGGTGTGATTTCAACCTTATAAAAACTGAAAATCATGGCTGGTTATCGTAAAGAAATCCCCAGAGAGGGTATTGATATTGATGGTCAATTATGTATATAATAGGGTGTACCTCATCATTCGATTTGGAAATATTGGTGAATTTACCTTGAAGCGGAAGGTTTTCGATTATAATTACCAAAGGTGATTAAGCAAGGTGAAAAACCTTTACTTTTGTGCAGCCTTTAATGTTGATTAAGTGATGGCTGCCTGTCCTGTCACCAAAGAGAGGAGGTCGTCGATATCCTGCGGGTCAATGAAATC
>PWSY01000085.1 GCA_003563055.1 Anaerolineaceae bacterium
CCTATTACCTATTACCTATATACCAACTCAATCACATCTTCATAATGAAGTTGGTCATGATAGACCCCTAATCGCAGCACGAGAATCAGATTCAGGAAGCCAAATAGGGGGTCAAAGACAAATACATTACCCAGCATCGATTCATCTTTACCCTCATAGAAATCTCGCACTATTCTGTGCACCTGGCAAGCCTCATCATACAACCTTTCCAACGAGACCGGATTGGTGGGCGTGTATTTCGGTTTCCACAGGAACCCAGCCCAATGCGGGAATTTGTCCTTTCGATAAGGGTCCTCAATCTCAGTCTTATAGGCACGTGTCCGAAGCAAATGTCCCGTCCAGCGGAAAAAACGCCAGGACAACCTGACCAGGGGGAAAACACTCTGAAATAATGCTACGTTGTGGTTGATAATCTCGCCAATGCACCACTCCTTCGGTTCGGGACGCTGCCACAGCCGTTCTTCAGGCATTTCTCGTAGAACCGAGAAGGTCTGTTCACGCTGTTCATCGAGAATCGCGAGATAGTGTTGAACAATCGGAATTGTCGTGTCTTGTGGCATGGGCCCCTGTCCTTTCGTCCGTATGCTTTGAGAAAAAGGAAATCGCTGCTCTTGATTATAAACCAGGAACCCGGTCAGATCCCCAAAGCGATTGTGATAACGCCCTCGAGCGGATGTTAAGGCTGAGAGGGGCAACCTAATTTTCCGCTGGCGGCTTGATGATGGCCCCCTTAGCTCATGGCAAATTAAAATAAACCTGCCATTCCCCCGCATCAGCTTCGAAAATGGATGAGCTCATACCCACGATCATGATCCAGGTTTTACCCTGTTTGAAGGGCATCGGGTGATGATCTGGCGTCTCAAACATGATCGGCCGATTGGGGTCTGGCGTGCGCCATGTACCGGATATCACCAGGCCATCCCGAAAAAGCATGGCCGGTTGTAATGCCTGAGCTTCCTGGAGGACGATGTCATGCAGGCTGGGTGCATATTCAATATATTCAGCCGCCATCACCACCAGGTTGTCAAAAGCCAGGATCTCCCCGGTATTGCGGTCCGTAATGGCTTCCAGGATCAAACCTTCCTCAGATTCAGCCTCCATCCACAGATTATACTTGCCAACCTCTCGGTCATAGGTCCATTGCATAATGCTGAAATTGGCATATTCCAGACGCAATTTCTCACCTGATGCATCAGCCTCTGGCGTTTCCGATTGGAAGAAGAAGCCTCGCAAATCAGGGGGGGAATTCTCCAAGCCAATCGCAAGGGCATGGGTCGTCAACGCGCTGGAATTGGCAAACACACCTGTGGCTCCATAGGTTGATTCGCCACACATCGCCGGGCAGGGCAGGTTATTAAAAGCCAATGCCCGTGGCCCAAGTGCCTTGACCAGGACTGCATCCACCTGCGGGTCGGCGTTACCATAGGCCAGCAGGCTTTGATAGAGCTGGGCCAGTTGGGCATCCGCCAGCCGTCCAGATCGGATGGGCCCAATTTGATCGGCGTCTTGTCCATAATAAAGGGCCGTAAAGCGATTCATCTGGTGACCGATATAATACTCAAAGACAATATCCGCCTGAGAAAGACCGGCATGAGGTCGTCCTGTGCGCGGCCAGTTGGAGACTTTTACCATCACCGGCCGGCGGCGCATGATGGCGGGGTCAGAGACTGGCAGCCCGGTTAAAGGGTTAACACCGGGTTCAAAGAAAAAATAGGTCGCCGGTGGCAGACCGGGGGTGGGTGCGAAAGGATCCACCGTGGGTGTGAAGGTGGGGACAGGCATCACAGAAGCCGTTTCGGTGGGGGCTCCCTCGGGTTGGGCGTTATTCGCACCAACCGTCGTACAGGCAGTTAGGATAATCAGAAACAAACCACATAGAAATTTGAACATGGTTGTAATTGTAGCATTTGGAGATGAAATTGCCAGGCCCTGTTCAGGAAATAGCAGACATAATCAGCAAACAAAACCTGTTATCGTAATCAACCGTCTACCTGGATGGAATTGGGTTCACAATGATTGAAATTGTTGGCAGCCCGGCTTACAGCAGCATTACGGCATTTCCAACCGATAAACGTCACCCCCTGCCAGGTCTGCCAGGTAAAGTTCGCCATCCTCGTCTTCACCAAAGGTGCTGATTCTGAAGGATGTATTCAGCAAAAGCTCGCTGGCCCATTCTCCGTCATCTTGCTGCAGTCCCCACACCCTGCCGCTGCAGAAATCACCAAAGACATACACCCCATCCAGCTCGGGAATGGTTACACCACGATAGACAAAGCCGCCGGTGACAGAACAATCGGGGGATGAAAAAATCGGGTACACATAAATGGGCAGGGTCAGTCCGCTCTCGTCGCAGGATTCAGCCCCATAGCATTCCAACCCCTCCATAATGTTCCACCCATAGTTTTGGCCGCCAGGGCTGGCAGCGGGCTGGAAATTAATCTCCTCCCAGCGATTCTGGCCAACATCGGCAATAAATAGGTCACCCGTTTGCCGGTCGAAGGAAAAACGCCAGGGGTTGCGCAACCCGAGCGCCCAGATCTCTGATCGGAAGTCAGGTTGATCAACAAAGGGATTGTCGGAGGGGATTTCGTAAGGCTTCTGATCCTCATTAACCTGAACCTGCTCGCCTTTGCTACAGTAAAATGGCAGGTAGGATTGATAATCCCATTCTTCAGGTTCCGGGGTGGCCGGTTCCATTTCCACATCAATCCGCAAGAGCTTGCCATAAAGCGACATAGGATCTTGTCCAGCACCTAATGGATCCCCGCCCCCGCCGCCATCACCGACGCCAATATAGAGATAGCCATCCGGCCCAAAATCCATCTGACCACCGTTATGGTTGGTGTAAGGGGTGCTTGGCAAGACCAGGATTTGCTCCTCAGAGTTTGGGTCAGCTATACCCGTTTCACCGTCCAGATGAAACCTGGCAATGATATTGGCC
>PWSY01000067.1 GCA_003563055.1 Anaerolineaceae bacterium
CACCCCCTGCACACACTGCCAGGCGCTGGTGTGGCCTTTAAGTTGCTGGAAGGCCTTTTCGCCACACAAGAAGTCAGCTTCGATTCAGGGCACTTTTTGGAATTGGTTGCCTTAGGCATCGTCGCAGATGTGGCCATTCTGCAAGGCGACACCCGCTACCTGTTGCAAAAAGGATTAATGAACTTGCGTCATACCCAAAGAATTGGTCTTCAATCCATTTATGAACATGCTAACCTGGACGCGCATAACCTGAATGAAGACCATATTGGGTTCCAAATTGCGCCCCGATTAAATGCCGTGGGGCGATTGGGTGACGCCAATATGATGGTGGAATTCTTGACAACACAAGATATGGCTCGCGCCCGAATTCTGGCCACACAAATTGAGGCCCATAATGCCAGGCGACGATCTGCCACACGCCAGGTTGAGATGGGGGCAGAAAACCAATTACAAACAACAACCAAAGACCGATATGCGCCTGCCATTGTGCTTCATCATCCAGGCTGGCCGGCGGGTGTGGTCGGGATTGTAGCCAACCGCCTGGCTGAACGTTACAAGAAACCGGTCATCCTTCTCACCGGGGAAGACCCTGTTCACGGTTCCGCCCGGTCTGTGGAAGGGCTCAACATCACCAAAGCGATAGCGTCTCAAGAGGATCTACTTTTTGCCTATGGCGGGCATCCCATGGCTGCTGGGTTATCTCTCCCTGCTGAATATTTACCTCGCTTCAAACGCAATTTCCATGCTGAAATAACACAAAGAACCAAAACCATTGCTGTCACACATGAGCGTATGGTCCATCAGGTGCTGACAGTGACTGAAATCACATTGGACTTGATCAAGGAAATTTCACGACTGTCCCCTTTTGGACCTGGCAACCCCCCCTTGAATTTTATAATAAAAGACCTGAAGCTGCTGTCCGTGACAACTATCGGCCAGCATGGCGAGCATCGGCAGATGATTGTTTTGGATGACGCTGAAAACCAGCTCCGCCTGGTTTGGTGGAATGGTGGCGACGAGCCTCTACCAGAGGGGCAGTTCGATCTGGTGTGCAAGCTCACCCAGACCGATTATAAAGGCACCCCCCAAATCAGTGCAGAATGGGTGGACTATCGATTATCAGAAATAGGCATCCAGCAAGCTGCCCGCCGCCAGTTTATGATAATTGACCATCGGAGCGTTCCTTCACCTCAAAAGGTACTCTCAAGACTGATTGACACTTTACAAGATTTCCAAACGTGGGGTGAAGGACCTTTATCGGATGCGGTGCAGGCAATCGGCCGGCACCAATTAAAGGTGGGCGGAACGCTGATCATCTGGACTGCACCTCCCAGTCAGTCTGTGCTGCAAGAGGTCATTCAGCTGGTAAAACCTGATAAGATTGTCCTTTTTGGGATAAACTCCCCGTTAAATAATGCGATAGCATTTATTTCCTATTTGGTTGGACTGCTAAAGTACGCTATTCATCACAAGCAATCTCAAGCTCAAATAGGTCATCTTGCAAGTGCTTGCGCAGCCGAACAAGGCACAGTTTGTGTTGGTTTGCAACTTTTACAAGCAATGGGGAAATTTCAAGTAGAATTTAAGCAAGACCATATCTTCATTAACAAAATTGATACTGCTCCGAACAAGGAATTAATTCAAATTCACAGGGAGAGCCTCAACATGCTTATAACCGAAACGCAAGCCTATCGGCATTATTTCAAATCAAGTGATATCCATTCCATTTTTCCTCACTATTCAGAAAAATAATTAAAGAAATGAGCGGTCTATGAACAACACAAGTATTAAGAACTTTCTCGGCATTGTTATCGCCATCGTCATCGGCGCAGGTATTGCGCTGGCTGGCAGTCAGGGGAGCGCCAGGGCTCTCGGGGTTCCGATTTTTGCCGTTGCTGTTGGGGTTGCATTCCTGATTCAGTGGCTTGTTTTTATTATTGCATATAAAAAACAAACTGAAAAATTCTTTGACCTGACGGGCAGTCTTACTTATATCAGCATAACAACCATGGCTGTTTTACTCAACCCAAAAATTGATAACCGGTCTGTTCTTTTACTGGTCATGGTCGTCGTATGGGCAACACGCCTGGGCACTTTTCTCTATTCTCGTGTTCAAAAACAAGGAAGTGATGACCGGTTTGATGATATCAAGGTTTCTTTTTCCAAATTTCTGCTCACCTGGACGCTTCAAGGAGTCTGGGTTACATTCACCGTCGCGGCTGCACTGGCTGCCATCACATCCTCCTTCAAAGTAGAACTGGATATTCTTGCATTGGTTGGGTTTGCCGTGTGGATATTTGGCTTGGGCTTTGAAGTCATTGCCGATGTACAAAAAAGCGCCTTTCGAGAAAATCCTGAAAACAAAGGAAAATTTATTCAGAGTGGTTTATGGGCCTGGTCTCGCCACCCGAACTATTTTGGAGAAATTCTGGTTTGGATCGGTGTGGCGATCACATCCCTGCCAGTTTTACGCGGCTGGCAATATGTGGCTTTGATCTCACCCGTGCTGGTCACCCTACAGTTGACTCTGATCAGCGGGATACCCATGCTAGAGAAAAAAGCAGACCAAAAATGGGGCGGTCAGGCGGCATATGAAAAGTACAAAAGCCAAACACCCACCCTTATCCCACGACCGCCTTCTGGTTAATTCAGTGAAAGTGAAATAGATTGCTTTTGAGGCAAAGGTCTGAAATTAAACCAATTGATTACCAAAGTGTATTATAATATTTAATACTATGGGCAATTCATTTCAGTTAATTTCTGTGGGCTTTAGTATTACCAACATATTATTAGCTCTGATATTAGGCTTCTATTGTAAAAAAGAAAATTTCATTCACGGTTGTATTTGGTGGAGTGTCGGATTCCTCTTGTTTGGGTTGGGCCTTTTAATGCCCATGCTCGCCGAACCCCACACTCTTAGCGCCTTTACCAATGCCGGTACAAACCTATTTTTCGTTATGGGCATTTTGTCGATATACAATGCAAACATGCAATTTTTCGGTAAACACTCACCCCTGCAAAACATCCTTCTTTTTTTAATCGTTTATTTATTCGCAAGCTTTTTGCTGATCGCTCTGGATTTATCTCTTATTCATTGGGCAGTGTCATCATTGTCCATTTCAATAATTTCTGGCTTAAATGGGAGGGTAATGTTGTCCTGTGAAGAGCAAACCCCTCATAAGCTATCTCGCTTCATTTTCATGATCTTCATCCTTTTCGCGTTATTCTTCTTTGGAAACAGTGTGCTGTTGTTTTTGTCCTCAGCAGGCATTTCACAAATCAACCTGGCCACTGCCAGAATGTCAACGGGTTCAATAATCGTTGCCTGTTCATGGTTGTGGACTTTGGGTTTTATTTTGTGTATCGAAGATCGGGCAAAAAGGACCACAGACGGTGTCAGAGAGATTTATGACCTGACCATCAACACAATCCCAGATGCTGTATTAATCACCCGGCTGAGAGATGGTTGCATTGTTAAGGTCAACGAAGGATACGTCAAGCTGACCGGGTACACTGAGAAAGAAAGCTTGGGAAAGACCACGCTAGAGCTTAATCTTTGGGAAAACCCAGTTGATCGTCAGAATTTAGTCATTTTAATAACCGATTGCGGTTCTATTGAAAATAAAGACTATGTGTTTTGCCGAAAAAACGGCAGACCCCTCACCGGATTATTATCCGCCAGATCTATAACACTTTATGGCGAAGAACACCTCTTGAGTGTTGTGCGGGACATTACCTCAAGAAAGAAAATGGAAGAAAAACTTCGGGAAAATGAAGAAAAATACCGTTTTCTGACTGAAAACTCCAGCGATGTGATTTGGCATATCAATAAAAGTTACCGAATTGATTACATCAGCCCCGCTGATGAAAAAATCCGTGGATTTAAACGCGAAGAAGTTTTTGGCCAAACCATTTGGAACATCTTCAAACCAGAAGGGGTCAAGCTCATTCGGGAAAAAATTGAACACCACCATCACGTTGAAAAAGTGGGCGACAACACTAACATAACCCGATTTGAAATTGAGCAACAATGTAAAGATGGCGGATGGATCTGGACTGAAATTACGGCTGCCCCCCATTACGACAACCAGGGTAACCTGATCGGCTATCATGGTATCAGTCGGGATATTTCAGAACAAAAACTCCTTCTCGAACAACTCCAAAGACAAGCCACAATTGACGAACTGACACAGGTCTCTAACCGGGCTCATTTCATGACATTGGCAGAAAAAGAAATACAACGCGCCAAGAGGTACCACCATCCAGTTTCATTGATCATTTTTGATTTTGACGGCTTGAAAGGTATTAACGACACCTATGGTCACCTGGCTGGCGATCGGGCTTTGGCAACCTTTGCTAAAATAGTCAGCACACTCATCCGGGAAGTCGATATCCTGGGACGATTTGGAGGGGATGAATTTCTTCTTCTCCTCCCTGAAACTGAAATTCATGACGCAAAGCACGTATTGGATAGAATTCAGAATGTATCATCTGCTTCCCCAATTGTTTTTCAGGGTGAAAAATTTAACATCTCGATTAGTGCTGGTGTTGCCGGTTTGCAGGAGTGGACAGACTCGCTAAATGATATTCTAAATAGAGCAGATATTGACCTCTACAACCACAAAAATCTGAACTGTGGCCATGCTTAAATTCACAATGATGGATGATGTAAGCCCATTTTTGAGAAACCAGCCACGTCAATTACAAGATTAATGCTTCGGCGTAATTAATTATCCGGTTAGCATGAAGCCCAAGCCCAATAAACGCAATCACGATATCCGGGTCAAATTGTTTACCCGATTCAGATTTGATAATTTCAATAGCTTGATTCTGACTCATTGCACATCGATAAGGCCGATCTGATGTGACCGCATCCCAAACATCAACAACAGCGACCACTCGCGCTAAAAACGGGATATCCTCACCTTTCAACTGTGAGGGATAGCCCTTTCCATCCCACCTTTCATGATGGTAAAGAGGAATATCTTTGGTTTCCTGATCATAATTTTGCTTGGAAATCCACTCATAAGCATATCGCGGGTGCCGCTGGACAATTTGATATTCTGTTTCAGTTAGCTTGCCTGGTTTTTGAATAATCGAACCCGGAATGCCCATTTTACCAATATCATGTAAAAGAGTCCCATATTGAATACAGGCCATTTGATGGTTGTTCAAACCCAGCAATCGAGCCAGTTCCAAGGATATCGCTGTTACCCGAAGTGTATGGGCTGTCATATCTTGATCGAACATGTCAATCGCCAATAACCAGCGTTCAATTGTTTTATCATAAACACTAAAGGGATTATATGTCTCTTTGCCAAAGTCCAGCATTTGACATCTGGGGGTAATTAGCTTTATCCCTGATTCATTATCAACTAAATTGAGAAAGGCATTTTTTGTGTTTTGACAATCCATTACTGATATTTCTCTCTATTTCATCGATTTGGCACCAAAGTAGCACGAATTACATGATCCACCTAAAGTATCCCTGATGATAGGCTTCAAACCAGGATACAATCCCATTAAATAATAGTGAGCGTTTTGATGAGCTTTTATTAAAACTAATTAAGATATTCCCGTTAAATACCCCAAAAAACATGATTTGTCATATTAAAATAATAACCCCCACATAAATGATTTTCTGTACAGATATATTTAATAATCTGCAGACTTAGAAAAATGAGACATCAAACTATTTTCCACAGTAAATCCACCGCTTAAATTCCTTTGATCACTACCTAACCGGTTGAATAACCACACAAAGCCAACGCTCCCGGCCCAGTATTTATTCCCAATACTGGGCCGGTGATATTAATTAGCAGTTCAACAGGATCAAATTCTTTACGGATTTTTTCTGCAAGGTCTTGGGCTTCATCAAAAGCATTTCCATGTAGCACGGCTATTCTTAATTGTCCCTGTTGCTTCAGCCGATCAAAAAATTTTTCACACAGCATATTGATAGCTCCCTTTTGAGTGCGTGCCAAACCTGCGGGTTCCACTCGCCCTGTCTGATGGTTAATCGAGACAACTGGCCTGACTTTTAATAATGTCCCGACCCATTTTGCAGCATCACCAATTCGTCCACCTTTTTGAAGATATTCCAATGTTTCCATAGCCACAACCTGAACTAACTGCTCCCTGACCGCTTTCACCGTATTCACAATATCTGCTAAGTCTGCACCATTATTCCGGGCTCTGGCAGCTGCCAAGACCTGCCAGCCTAGCGACATAGAAGGGCCTTTAGAATCGATCACAGTGACCGGGATGGGTGCCTTCTGGGCTGCTGTTGTTGCCATTTGAAAGGTGCCGCTCATAGCACTTGACACGGTCAGGATGATTGACTGAGATGCACCTTTCTCAACTGCATGCTGGATAGCATTTAAAAAATCTCCTACAGTTGCCTGTGATGTGGTCGGGCGGGTGGCATCTTTAACCAAACGCTGGTAGAAATCAACTGGCTGTAAGTCAATCCGATCTTGAAATTGTTCTTCTCCCCAAATCACATATTGGGGAATTACTTGAATATCAAATTCTTCTATCAAATCATCGGGGATATCACAGGTACTGTCAGTCAGGATTGCGATCATGCTTATCTCCTCATAAAATTTCTGATCATAATATCAGTAAATGAGACAACTGTTAATGAATCACACACATCACAAATCTAATCAATTTATCAACCAATAATAACATTCTAAAAGAAATCCGTCTATTATATTGATATTGATATGTCCTTAGCGTGCTTATTAGGGAACTTTACATATCAAGCCCTAAGGGGCGCAAGCGTTCGCATAATCTCTTAAGACTTCCTGAATATGGTCGATAATGATCGCTTGAGGGTCGTTTTTAAGAATCCCCTCCCGTATATGTTGGTACTGCACTGGCAGGTACTGGCTGATCATTGCTAAGGGCGGTGGTTCTCTTCTATGGTTGCTGATTAAAAGATTCAGGGCGTCATCGATCATCGGATCAGGCCAATAATATCGTATGCGATCACTGTAGCTATACTTTCTGGCAAATGTTTTTTCAATCGCATTGCCGTCATAATAGCCTTCCCAATCGGCTGGATTTTCTATCATGACCTGGTCTGCCACTTCTTCCAACCTGGATGGAATCATCCTTTTAATGTCGTGATGCCATTCCTGTTCAATTCTGGCCAGGGCAAAGACAGCCTCTCTAAAGGCAAAAGTCAATCCAGGGCCGACTTTCAAAATGGCAAAATGATCTTTCACCATTTGTCGTAATAAACCTGGCAATTGGTAATCGGTTGAATGGGCTTCATAGATCAAGCCAGAGACACCCTCAATAAATTCAACCAGAAGCCGTGCTGAAGCGGGGTCATAGTCGTGAACTTGATACTGGCTGAACTCCACCCCGGGCTGTACAACCAGCGCAATCACCCGATCCCAGGCGTCTGCCAGACCACGATCATTAAAGACCTGCTGATAGACGGCTAATGTACGGCTGGCCCGGTCTGGCGAGGTAATTTGAAGGTCTTCATCATCTGACTCTGCGCCCCCAGGCACAGGGACTTCTGTACCGATCACATAAACAGGTGCATCATGCATGGACATCTGGTGCCAGGTGTCTTCAGAGACCTGCGCAAGGTCTGCTGCCCGATGTGCTTCAACTTCGAGATCAAGCGGTTGGTTATCTTGGTCATCAGCACATGCCATACTGGTATCCAGGTGGATTTTCCGATAACCAGCGCTAATGTAATCCCGTACCAAAACTTTCGCCTTGGTCATCGCATCTACAGCTTTTTCGTCTTTCCATGGGTTGGGTCCTAAGTGATCACCGCCTAAGAGGATCTTCTCCACAGGATATTCATTATCCTCTGCCAGGTTAGCAATATACGCAGAGAATTGTGCTGATCTCATGCCAGTATAGCCCCCATACTGGTTGACCTGGTTGCAGGTTGACTCAATCAGAATCCACGGCTCTTCGGTTCTGGCAAATTGCAGGCAAGCCTGCAAGACAAAATGATTCGATGAGCATACCGAATAAACGCCTACTGCCAACCCATTTTTTTGATCCTCGACAATGCGTTGAATTTTTTGCGGTGAAGCAAAATTATGCAAAATTATCTCCTTGTCAACGGCAATCAGCTTTAATAAAAAGAGCCGGTACGCGCCAGACTAAAAATGGCACCCAATTACAAGGCATGATCAGTAATAGAAGATACGATCTTTATATTGCTTCAATAAGCGCTGATTATATTCCATGCCCCCGTCAACATTGGCAGCCAAGTAAACAGGTGGAACGATATCACGCTTTAAGGTTTCTTCAATCGCGGCGGCAACCAGAGCATGCAATATCGCCGTTGAGGTAACGCCAGAGGCAGGGACGAATTTCTGAGGCACACGATCATCTTGTAAGACTGCATCCCCTTTATCAACCTTATTGTCCAATACCACATCAGCAAACTCATACATCTTCTTTCCGGATGAGTGACGCGAGTCAACCGAGGTTGTATACGCATGGGAGGTCACACCAATCACCTTGATCCCACGTTCTTTTGCAATCTTTGCCATTTCAATCGGAACTGCATTGCGACCGGACACCGACACAACAATCAATACATCATCTTTCTTGATCGGTTGGTTATCCAACAAGAGCTTTGCGTAACCTGGTAGCTTTTCAATATCAGAACCTAAGGTGGGAGGATGTGTATCCAATGATGCGATGCCGGGACCATAAATCGGATTGACCAGCATCAACCCCCCGGCTCGATAAACGATATCCTGAACCGGCAGCGATGAATGTGAGCTTCCAAATGCAAAAATATTATGGCCATTTTCTATGGCGTCTGCCATCAGCGCGGCAGATTCCTTCAAACCAGAAAGCTCTTCATCTCGAATTTTTTCAAGCAAGTGGATAATCTGATTGAGATAGGTCTCTGCAAATTGACTCATACTTTTCCTTTCTTCTATTTAGTAGATCGAATAATAATCGTTATGATGACTTATCGCCTGTAAACAACCTTTCCATCGACCATCGTCAACTGCGGCACATAATCTTGATCAAAAAACGCCAGGTCAGCCTTATACCCGGGTTTTATCGACCCAATTTCATGTTCCATGCCGATGCTCTCTGCAGCTACGGATGTCGCGCTGGGCAGTAGGGTTGCAAATGAGCTGTGGGTGTATTCACACGCGTTTCTCAGACCTTGATCCATGGTCAAAGTACTACCTGCCAGAGAGCCGGACTCCGTCCGAGCAATGCCTTTTTTGACATGAATAACCTGATCTCCCAAACGATGCACACCATCTGCCGCCCCAACGGCACGGATTGCGTCGGTGATCACCACTGTTCTACCGACACCCTTAACCTTGAATAACAACTTCACAACCAGGGGATGAATGTGCACGCCGTCTGTAATCACCTGGGTATAAACACGATCATCTGTCAACACAACGCCAAGGATACCTGGCTCACGATGATGAAGTGGCGCCATACCGTTAAACGTATGGGTCACCTGGGTTAATCCCGCATCAATTGCCTGTGCCATCTCCTCGTGCGTTGCGCTGCTGTGACCCACGGCAAATCGGACACCGAATTTTCGGCCGGTTCGGATCAGATCCAAAACACCGTCAACCTCCGGTGCAACTGTAAAAAGTTTGACCAGCTCAGATTGGAGCCAGGGCAAATATTCTCTAGGATCAGCATGCCGCAAATGCTGCTCAGGTTGAGCGCCCTTATGTTTGTGACCTAAAAATGGGCCTTCAAGGTGGATCCCCAATACTCTGGCGCTGTTTGGTTGTGATTGAAACGACCCGACAGCCTCAATTGAATTGAGGATATCCTGGTTAGAGGCAGCACCGGTGGTTGGCAGGAAACTGGTCACACCGGTCGACGCAAAAAAACGCCCCATGGTTTGTAACGCATGCTGTTGCGCATCCATTGTGTCACTGCCCCCACCACCGTGAACGTGAATGTCAATTAATCCCGGTGTAACCCATTGACTCTTGGCGTCTAATGTGGGTAAATCCTGAGGAAATTGATCTTCTTGATCAACCGCGACGATCAAGTCATCTTCAATCAATATGGCATGATGATCTGGCAATCGTTTTGGTGAAAGTATCTTTCCATTGATTATCAATTTTTTCAAAAGGCTCACCTCAATTAATATTGCAGCAACAATTGGTGGAAGGGATAACACACCCTTCCACCAATGTGAACTAAAACCAATTTACACACCAAACAGTTTGGCAATTAACCAGATAACAATACCCGGGACAATGGCATCAGGAACGGTAAAGCCTAACGCAGTTGCACCCAGGGCACCCAGGTCGCCAAATACTTCAAACAGGTAGGCAAAGCTGATCATGAACCAGCCCACGAACCCCCACAAGAAACCACCTGCCACGGCCCCCCACTTACCACCAGTAGCGTTACCAAAAATGGCACCAGCGCCACTGGCGAAGAATGCGGCAATCATGCTGGGCAGCGGAATGGGCCAACCAATCAACCCTAATACCACCATACCCACAACCTGTCCAATCGTCCCAGAAATCAGGCCGATGATCAAGGAGTTAGGGGCAAAAGGATAGATGACCGGGCAGTCCAAAGCGGGCTTGGCACCGGGGATAACTTTCTGTCCAATGCCTCTGAAAGCGGGCACAATTTCAGCAATCAACATTCGTACACCCTGGAGCAGAACGAGCACTCCGGCTGTAAAACCAAGGCCTTTGAGGAATGCAAAGATGATCCAATTTTGGCCGCCACTGATTTCCATAAGGCCAGCCACACCTATTTGGATAATCGCCATAATCGCCGCGATTAACGATACAATGACCATTACGATTGAGATGGACATGGCCATGTCGCGGAAGAAATCCCATGTCGATTTAATTTCCAGGTCCTCAGCGGAATCTTCTGGTTTGCCGATCAACATGCCAACCCAGGCTCCCAGCATATTCAGCAGTGTTTGCCCATGACCAAAGGCGATTTTATCATCACCGGTGATCTTACGCATAATTGGCTGGGCAAGCGCCGGTGCAAGCGTCATGTAAACTCCATCAACAATCGAAGCCAGCAGCACCACCCAAATAAAGGGCAGGCCGAAGGAGTGGAACAGGATGGCGAACGCGCCCGCGTGAATCCAGATCATATGCCCGGTGAGATAAAGGTATTTGAACTTGGTGAATCGCGCCAACAGAAGATGGATCACATACCCAAGCAGCATGGTCCAGGCAATGGCCGCGCCGATACCGGCGATATTGGCATCCTGTACAGCACCCACCACACC
>PWSY01000037.1 GCA_003563055.1 Anaerolineaceae bacterium
TAGGTTATGGGAATTTGCCCCATTTGCGAATCAACAACCGCATAGGCATGCTCATTTTCAGGCGTATAGACATCCACAGTCAGAGGGTCACAAGCCCTCTCGACGATGTAATGCTGCTTAGGCCCATAGGGTATGATGGCACCGGCTTTGACATACAAGGGGATCGTCTCCAAGGGCGCCTCGACATCAATCCACTTGGGTCCGCTAATCAATGCCCTGGTCCAGTAATCAATCCAATCACCTTCTGGCACATAGACTTTTCGCGTATTTGTTTCTTTGAGAATGGGTGCAACCAGCAGGCTGCGGCCAAACAAGAACTGATCCTCAATGCTGCTGGTGGTCGGGTCGTCCTGGTAATCCAAGACCAGTGCCCGCAGCATGGGCTGACTGGTTTGCACACACCACCTGGCTTCTGAAAGGATATAGGGCATCAGGCTGTAGCGCAAATCCATGTACCGACGAAAGAGGTTTTCGGTCACTTCACCATAAGCCCAGGGCTCACGGGGAGGCTGTCCGTGACAGCGCACATGGGACGTAAATGCGCCCAATTGAATCCAGCGCACATACAGCTCTGGACTGGGGAGTCCACTAAAACCGCCCACATCGTGACTGTAAAAAGGAAAACCGCTCATCCCAAAACTGAGTGCCGAACGCAAAACACAGGCCAGGTCTTCATAACGCGCTATCCCATCACCAGACCAGTGCACCGGATAACGCTGAGAACCTGCCCAAGCCGCTCGTCCCCAGATCATCGCCTGACCTTCACCGTAAAAATCCTCGGTTGCCTCAAAAACCGCTTGATTATACAAAAGCGGGTAGAGATTGTGCATGGATGTTCCCGGATAACCATGATAGACCCCATCCGGCGGCGCGCCTTCACCAAAATCAACCTTGATCACGTCCACACCGAGTTCGAACAGGTCCCTGAATTTCTGCTTAATCCAGCCAACCGCTTCCGGGTTGGAATAATCAATCAAACCCGCGTCACTCAAAAAGCCACTTGATAAATAAGCCACACCATTCGGTCTTTTAACCAGATACCCCTTTTCAGCCGCTTCTGTAAACAAACCCGATTCTATAACCAGTATTGGCAACTGCCACAGGCATAGATGAAAGCCCTGATCATGCAGATGACGGGTCATTTCTGCCGGATCAGGAAAACGCTCTTTACTGAAGGCCAGATCACAGACCCATTCTTTTTCATACCAACCCGTATCGACATGGATCACATCACAGGGGATCTGGTGATCCCGTAATGCGTCTGCCACCTCTTCGACTTGCTTTTGGTTGTCATAGGTGATGCGGCCCATCCACAAGCCAAAACTCCAATCCGGCGGCAGCCCTGGTTTGCCTGTAATGTGCGTGTATCTTGGCAAGATATCTTTGAACGTTGGCCCATAGATCACATAAAAATCAAGCAGGCTGGTGTCTTCAAGGATCAACGAGAGTGTCGTATGCTCAAGATGTCCCACATTAAAGGACATCGCATTGGACGCGTTCACAAACAAACCATAGCCCTTTGAACTCATATAAAAGGGTGTCTGCTTATAGGCTGCCGGTGAAGCATTGCCAAAACCCTCTTGAAGCCACATTTTCCGGTGAATATTTCTTTTGTCCAGCCGCCCAAAATCCTCCCCCAATCCATAGATATGCTCATCATGATCCAGGTCAAAAGAGGCGAACACACGCTGCCGATCGCCAAGCTGCGCGCCGACCGGGTAGGCATAACGGTGCAGGAACAGCCATCGCTCTTGCGGCGGGTTCCACTGGATCTCTGGCCGCAGCAGGGGCGGGATATCCACGGGTTTCGTAGCCCAGATTCGATTACCCTGTTGATCGGAGACAATCACCTGCCAGGGCGCTTTTTGGATTTCAACCTGCAGCGCGTCTGTCTCTAGCCGAACATGGGTTTCATCTTCCTGATAGTTCAGGGTTACGGGTGCATCAAATTGCCCAACCACCATCGGTGTATTGTTTTCAGGGACCTGTACGCCAGGCGAAACCCTGACGCGGATGATTTCTGGGGTACAAAAATCGAGCTGACAGGTAAAAATCTGATCTGGGTCTCCCGGGGAAAAGATTACCTCACAGGGCGTGCCATAGAAGTCATGAATGGACGGTTTGTAAAGGTTCGATTCACAGGTCATGATGAAGGCATTGCCTTCAACCCGGCAGGCTGTGAGTTTAGCCAACAACAGGACATTGGCAGGTGAATCCCCAGGGTCATGGTCTAAAAATCTCGGTAATTCATAAGTCTTTGTCATCATATCTCCAAATACGGTCTCTAGCAGGTCCGGGTTGGTGTTATGAAATAATCATCAAGCGGATCATCTCTAATGCCATACACTCAACCCCTCAGCCGTAATTATTAACGATCATCGGTTAATCATCACGAAAACGGGTAATGCCTAAAGCGCTCAAGGCCCCAGGTTCGGGAACACCCTCTGCATCCCAACCCATGCAGCGATAATAAACACCCAGCCACTCCCGCAGGCTGTCTGGCGTCAGGCCCTTCCCAGCGATCGGGCCATCATCCAACCGATAAAAAGCCCGAGATGAAAGGGCGTCATCCTGGGCTGTAAAACCTTCCCTGATCAGGAAGAGCCTGCCCAAATTAATTGCTCGCTGGCCAATTTCATAGATCTCTTGCGGTGCAATATCCCACCCGCCAGCCGCCCCAATGGCATCAGCCATGTGCTGAAAGGTATAGGGGTAAAAATGGCAAATGACCGCGCAGTCATAGAAGTTCTTAAACCCGGTCTCAACCAAAAACCCCTCGATTTTTTCTTCCGAGATACCCCACAAGGGCAGTGCACCGCTCAACCCCATTTCCTTGAATCGAATCGCGATATCACCATCAGGGAAACTGGCGAAGGCATCATTATAATTATGCATGTGGTCAGCACCGGTAGCTGAAAGTGCATA
>PWSY01000195.1 GCA_003563055.1 Anaerolineaceae bacterium
AAAAGCCGGTTTGTCATTACAAGCGCAGCGACTGCTTTCGTTCTGTAAAGGAAGGGATCCAAACGCCAAATTCCCCATCCGAGTCCTCTCTCAAAAGTTGTGTGAGAGAACCAGAAGACCATCTCACCACAATTCCTTAAGAAAGGTTATGATTAACCCGATCTGATCGCAACCATCTCATAAAGGAGCCTCCTTGATCAACCCCGAAGAAAAACTACGCCACATCCAATGCTTTTTGATGGACATGGATGGCACAATCTGCCTTGGCAACCGGCTTTTGCCTGGCGCGCTCGAATGGCTGGAATTACTGGAGGAAAAAAAGGTTGAATATTATTTTCTGACCAATAATTCGTCGCGTTCTCAACTTGAGTATTCACACAAATTCTCCCAATTGGGGTTGAAGGTGCCTCAGAATAGAATCTTCACCTCTGGTGAAGCCACAGCCATTTATCTGCAAAAAAACTGCCCAGATGCCAGCTTGTTTGTCGTAGGTACACCGCCCTTATTGGCAGAATTTCAACGGCATGGGTTCAGGTTGACAAGCAACTCACCGGAGGTGGCTGTACTGGGGTTCGACACCACCCTGACCTATGACAAACTCTGGCAATTATGCGACCTGGTGGTAGCCGGAAAGCCTTACATCGCCACTCACCCGGACATCAACTGCCCAACGGAAGATGGGTTCAAACCGGATATCGGCGCGATGATCGAACTGGTAGCTGCGTCAACAGGCCGTCACCCGGATGTGATCGTGGGCAAACCCCATGAACCGATCGTAGCAGCCCTGACTGAAAAAACTGGCTTTGCGATTGATGAACACTGCATGGTGGGTGACCGGCTCTATACCGACATTGCCCTGGGAAAATGGGGCATCACCACCGCGCTGGTGCTCAGCGGGGAAACCAAACCAGAAGACCTGCCCGAATCAGAATATCAACCGGATTTGGTCGTCCAGGATATTGCCGAGATGGCGCAACTTTATCGAGAAGCAATCGGATAAAAAGCAACCGGCTTATGAATCTGGTCTCTGACGTTTCCGGCTCACAAGCCAGGTCAGGGTGCCTGCCATTGCTGCGAAGATTGTCAAACCCACCAGTGCCTGCAGAACCGTCTTCTTTTCCATGCCCGGCAGCACCACCTGGCCATCACCGTATGCTTTAAAATGCTGACCCCACCGCGTTGCCAGGGCTTTTTTAACCCGTTTACGGCCCACAAATGGGTACCAGTAAACATTATGGAAGAAGTTACTGGCAAAATAACTCCAGGGCACCAGGGAACTCTGCAAGAGGGGTTTCTCAAGTGGTTTGAGCGGTCCATGGTAGATCAGCTTTTGTCCCTTCGAAGCCAGCGTGTCTTCCTGAATGAAATGCCATGGCTTTTCCTGCTCGATATCATAGCCTACGATTTCTATCTCGCGTGGATCACCGATCCCAAGGCCTTTGTCATGGGCCAGCCGGATGAACGGGATTGAAAGCGGGTCAAATCCCTGCAAACGAGCTGATACCGCATCAATGGCCACCTGATCGGCAGAGGCCAGCAGGATATCTTTCTCATGCCAGCGCATGGCCCGCGGCCCAGGGCCATCACCCGCAAAAGTGCCGTCCATCAGCGCAAAAATACCCGGGTGGATTTCCTGCTGGATGGTCAGCAGATCCACCAGGGTCTCATGGATTACGCTGTGGGTCCAATGACGATTTCGGTGCAGTAACCCGCCAAAAGCATTTTTCATCGCCCCGGTGATGATCGTAAAAACATGGGTTTTGATGGTGGGCAGTTGCACCATATTCATGCCCATCAGCGCTTTGGGGATGAAGATGCCCTGAGGATAAACCTTATCCAGCACCAGCATGGGTTTGCTGGGGATAAATTCAACCCACTCAAACAGGTCTTGATACAAATATAGACAAGGAACCCGGTAAAGATCCGTGACGTATTTATGTTTGTTATTCACTTCCCCATCGCTGGTATCTACCACAACCGTATCGTTATGAACGCCCACCAGGTCCGTGTACCCTAAACCCCGTAAAGCCCGGATCACGCCCTCAAGTTGCCAGGGCGTGGTTGAACAGGCAGGGTACCAGGTCTGCCAGGAGATATTAATTTTCAAACCGGTCTGGATCTCTTTGGGCAGCGCCTGATCAACTTCTGCCAGTCGTATTAACTGATCGATATCCTCCAGAACGGTGTCAGGGGATGTTTTCAGAACGGCAACCTTACCTTTACCAGGGAAATCAGACATTTGATTACTCCTTTATTCGTCTATTTCGTTCTATAATTATACTTGCTACACTATCGTATACACCTCTTGTTAAAAGGTTTATTCAGTATCGTTCATTACCCGAGGTCGGCCATGACAATAGAAGACACACTGTCAAAAATTCTCGCTCCCCTGAATCTAGGCGCCTGGGAATATCACCCGGTGGTGGGGTCAACAAACGACCGGGCTTTAGCCTGGGCTGCGGATGGCGCACCGGATTGGTCGCTGGTGCTGGCAGATACCCAAACAGCAGGTCGTGGAAGGGGAGCGCGTCACTGGGTCACCAGGGCGGGCACAGCCCTGGCGATGAGCCTGGTACTGCGTCCTTCAACCGAGGAAGTTACCCATTTTTCACGATTTACCGCACTGGCTGCATTGGCCGTGATCCAGGCTGTGGAAAGCTTAGACCTCACCGCCCAGATCAAGTGGCCGAACGATATCCTGCTCAACCAAAAAAAGGTGGGCGGGGTGCTGGTCGAAGCAGACTGGAAGGGGGCCTCTGCCGAATCCCTGGTGGTGGGAATGGGCGTGAACATCCCCCCGGATGCCGTCCCCAGCCCTGAAAATCTTCGCTACCCGGCTACCTCGGTTGGTGATGCTGCCGGGCATTCTGTGGATCGTTGGATGCTGCTGGGGGATATCCTTCGAGCTATGAGGGCCTTCCGCGCAACCCTGCTTGAGGATACCTTTGTCCGTCATTGGAACGCCCACCTGGCCTTTCGCGAGCAATGGATTCTCTTCAGCAGCGAGGGGCATCACCAGCAGCGAATGAAAATTCTATCGGTTGATACGGAAGGACGGTTAATCTTGCAGCAATTGGACGGTAATATTGTTAATATGGTTTCAGGTGAGATCCTGATGGCCTATAATTAACCTAGATCTCACAGACCCACAGCGAGGTATTCGATTATGCCAGCACCAGAGTCAAAAAATCACAACAACCAGGAAGATCAACACCCAGTGACCGATGAGCCGGGCTTTATGGCACCTCAAAAACCCGTCCTGGAAGAACCTCTTGAAGGGGTTGATCCGGGAGGTACAGCGGACGAACCGCTGGCGCCCAGGCCCCAAACTGCTGATCCACCATCTGAGGAAAAAATAAGGATCAACCATGACCCCCTCGAAAACACTGCTGTAGGTCACCGCCACGGCGAAGAAGATCAAGCCCGCTCACCAAAAGCAGCCAAACCGGGCAAGATGCCCTATTCCCCGTATTTTCCGCGTGGGGTTTATGAAGACGCCCGGGCAGTGGAGGAATACTATGGCCCCTCGTCACCAGCCGCACCCTACCATCCATTTAATCGGGAGATAGATGAAGTCAACCGCGTGATGCTCAACCCCATATATCGTGCCATTTTGATATTGTTCGCCCTTTTAATGATCCTCGGCATCCTATTTCTGGCGCTTACAGGGCGGGTTGCTTTCCCCTTCCTGTAACCAATTTCTAAACAATTTCGCTTTAACAATAAAAGACCCCAAAGACTGAAATCAGCCTTTGAGGTGCCTTTTAATCCTTCAGTCCCACTCAATCAATCCGGAATTCGGGCCATGGCCGCAACCGAATCGCCTGATTCCAGGTGCATGATCGTCACTCCCCGGGTAGCCCTGCCCTGGACCGAGATGTCGGCAACCGCCATGCGGATCACGATCCCATGGCTTGAGATCAAGGATATCTCATCCTTTTCCTGCACAACCCGGGCTTCTGTAATTTTACCAACAGCGCCAAGGGAGCGCTTATCGATCGTGATAACGCCCAACCCCCCTCGCCCTTTGGGCAAATATTCGGATAGGGGGGTGCGTTTCCCAAATCCTTTTTCCGTGACCACCAGCAGATAGCCGCCAGGTTCAATGATCTCGGCCGCTGCCAGCCGGTCCCCTGGCCGCATACGGATCCCGATCACCCCGGCTGCCGGACGGCCCATAGAGCGAACCAGTTTTTCTGAATAGCGCAGGGTTTGCCCTTTGCGTGTGACCAGGATCACCTCGCTATCCCCGCCTGTCAGGCAGACCCAGCCTAACTGGTCATCTGCATCCAGAGAGATGGCAATCAACCCAGAAGGGCGGACGTGCTGAAATTCAGACATCTCAACGCGCTTAATCCGACCTTTGGCAGTTGCCATCAAACAGTAACTGGCTTCAGAGAAGTCTGCCACAGGTACAATTGCCGTAATTTTTTCTTCAGGTTCAATATGAATCACGTTGACAATCGGAATACCCCGGCCGGTGCGTCCCTCGTCGGGTAGCTGCCAGACCTTTTCCGAATAAACTTTGCCCTTATCTGAGAAGAATAATAATGTGCTGAGGGTATGACAGCGGACGAAATACTTCACCTCATCTTCGTCTCGCATTGATTGCCCGATCACCCCGCGGCCGCCGCGACCTTGTGAGCGATAGGTTGTCTCAGAAACCCTTTTTACATAGCCCTTTTGTGTGAGGCTGACCAGCACCTCTTCTTTCTTAACAAGCGCTTCTTCGGAAAGGTCACTGCTGGCATCCGGGGCGATCACCGTACGGCGTGCGTCCCCATAACTTTCGACAATTTCTTCAAGGTCAGTGCGGATAATCTCAAGAATTTTCTTAGGATGCGCCAGCAAGTCTTCCAGGTAGGCAATCTGCGCCATGAGTTCCTTGTGTTCGTCGATGATCTTCTGGCGTTCCAGGGCAGCCAGGCGGCGTAATTGCATATCGAGGATTGCTTGGGCCTGGATCTCGGAAAGGTCAAAACGGGATATCAACCGCTCTTTGGCAACATCAGCATCCTCAGATTCCCGAATGGTCTGGATGACATCATCCAGGTTTGCCAGGGCAATCAACAAGCCTTCCAGGATATGGGCCCGGTGTTTGGCTTTTCGCAGTTCAAAATCAGTACGACGGGTGATTACCTCCTGCCGATGCTCCAGGAAGAATTGGAGCGCCCGCTTTAGGGGTAATAACCGGGGTTCTCCTTTGACCAGTGCCAGGATTTGCGCCCCAAAAGTAGACTGTAAGGGGGTGTATTTATAAAGCTGGTTGAGCACCAGTTTAGGCTGTGCGCCACGTTTTAACACGATCACGATGCGCATGCCTGTCCGGTCAGATTCGTCCCGTAAATCGGCGATAAAGTCCAACCGACCTTCACGAGCCAGTTCAGCGATCCGCTCGATCAGTGTGGTTTTGTTTAGCTGGTAAGGGATTTCTGTGATGGTGATGGTGTACCTGCCACCGCTGATTTCCTCGATGACGGCTGTCCCACGCATCACGATCCGCCCACGGCCGGTACTGTAGGCTTGCCGGATGCCCTCGTTGCCGATGATCATACCGCCAGTCGGGAAGTCTGGGCCCGGCAAGAAATCCATCAGCTCTTCAATGCTGACATCGTCCATCTCATCATATCGATCGATCAGGTGGTTCAGGGCTGCCACTAACTCATTCAGGTTGTGCGGTGGGACATTGGTCGCCATTCCCACTGCAATCCCCGAGGAACCGTTTAATAACAGGTTGGGCAGTCGGGATGGCAACACATGGGGTTCTTCTAATGACCCATCAAAGTTTTCCACAAAGTCAACCGTCTCTTTGCCCAGGTCTGTCAACATTTCCTCAGCCATTTTTGAGAGCCTGGCCTCAGTGTAGCGCATCGCTGCAGGCGAATCGCCATCAACGGAACCAAAGTTCCCCTGGCCGTCGACCAGGGTATAGCGCATTGAAAAATCCTGCGCCATCCGGGCCATGGCATCATAGACCGCCATATCCCCATGGGGATGGTACTTCCCAAGAACCTCGCCCACAATTCGGGCAGATTTTTTATGGGATGAAGATGCCCGAATGCCCATATCCCGCATGGCATACAGGATCCGCCGATGGACAGGCTTGAGCCCATCCCTGACGTCTGGTAAGGCGCGGGCCACGATCACACTCATGGCATAATCAAGGTATGCCTCGCGCATTTCATCATCGATGTCAACTTGTTGAACAACACCAAATTCGGTCATTAATATCGGTCCTTATTACAAAAGCTCACTGTTAATGGCCTTAAAAAAACACCTCCAGCTTACGCAAAAGGAGGCGATTGGCACACTTGCATAACGCATCAATTATACCTCAGGACGCCATTTTAAGCGCATCAAAACGATCAAGCAAACGCTGGTATTATATGAAATAATCGCGTAGTACTGAACAGGACAGTGCCTGGCAGTTAACCATGGATACGCCCCAATTGACAAGGTTATATGCCAGATTACTTTCTAAAACGAATTCGAATATAATAGGGGGCGAATTCAATATGCAAAGAGACGGTACATTTATATGAAACGCTTTAAAACAAAGAGAACATTTTCTTACTTGTTACTTTTATTGGTGACAGCGCTACTGCTCACTGCCTGTGCAGATCAGGGACCTTATTCTGGGGCGATTGCTTACCAGAGGGTGGTCGATACTGACAGCCAGATTTTCATCATGGACCCGCAGGGTGAAGTGAAAACACCCCTATCACAGGGACAGGGTTGGGATTTTATGCCCGCCATCTCGCCAGACGGTGACCGTGTGGCCTATTATCGCTTCAACCCCAACACCCAGATGACCACAGTCTATGAGGTTGACCTGACTCAAGCTGCGTTTGAGCCAAAATTATTGACCGATATTGGGATTTACAATATTCAGTTCGGCTCCTTAAAATGGTCACCAGACAGCGGTTCAATCCTCTACGCCAGTATTGACTCCCTTGACATTTCTGATATTTACATCATCGATGTTGCCACAGGAACGGTCAGAGATGTTTTCGAGGAAACCATTTTCTATGACGATGCCCCCGATTGGTCACCAGATGGATCACAATTTGTGTTTGCATCCAACCGGCCTAACAGAGATGACCCCCTCACGAATCTTTACCTGGCAGATCCCGATGGACAAAAACTGATCAGGTTGACAGATTCCAACCAGAATGGGTGGGTGGATACCCAACCGAGCTGGTCGCCGGACGGTGAAAAGATCGCTTTCTGGCGCTATAACTACATCATCGGTGAGACCTTTGAAGGGGGGCCAGAAGGCGTTTGGCTTTTGGACCTGGCAACCAATGAGGTTAGCTTGCTTTATCAAGCCCAAACCCCGATGGTTGAAAACCCACCTGCCTGGTCTTCAGATGGGAGATACCTGGCTTTTCTCGAGATTTTGGATAACCAGCAAATCTTACGAGTGATTGATGTCAATTCAGGGGAACTGGTCAAAATTGACGCATTGGATGGACAAAAGCGATCCCTTTCCTGGTCACCTGACTCCCGAGCGCTGGTGTTTTCCATCTTCACCGACCCCTCCGTTGCCATGTTCATCCTGGATGTGAACTCCGGTGAGTTTAGTGAAATCCTCGAAGAAGACCCCCTGGCCCTGATTGGCGACCCCCATTGGGGCGGTCAGTAGCCTGGGGGAAGTTTACAACCAACTGGCTGAGAAATGGGGATTAGTTACTGGGTACTGGTTAATGGGTACTGGCTATTGGGTACTGGCTATTGGGTATTGGGGTTTGGGAATATATATAATGGGGTTCACTCAAAAGAAGAGCGCACCTACTTTTGACCTTTAATCAGGACAAATTCCCAATATATGCCATGAATTGACATATATAAGCGGTATGATCATGGCAGTAACCAACCAAACCAGCCAACCAGGTGAATCCCATCCATGTTCCCAGAGGTCATCGTCATCCGTGGGGCAAAAGAGAATAACTTAAAGGAAGTCGATATCACCCTGCCGCGCCATCAATTAATCGTCCTGACAGGTGTGTCTGGCAGCGGTAAATCTTCCTTGGCCTTTGACACCCTATATGCCGAAGGACAGCGGCGCTATGTCGAATCGCTCTCCACATTTGCCCGCCAGTTCATCGGTCAGATGGAAAAACCCAGGGTGGATTATATCGGCGGTCTCAGCCCCGCTATCGCCATCGAACAAAAACCGGTCAGCCGCAATCCCCGCTCCACGGTGGCCACGGTCACAGAAATTGCCGACTACCTGCGGGTGCTCTTTGCCCGGGTTGGCAACCCACATTGCTACCAATGCGGTCAGCCGCTCCATGCGCAATCGGCACAAGAGATTGTCCAACTGGTTTCAACCCTCCCGGTGGGCACATCCTTCCAGATTATGGCCCCCATCGCCCGCCAGCGCAAAGGGACTTTCAAGGACGTATTTGCTCAACTACAAGCAGATGGGTTTAACCGCCTGAGAGTCGATGAACAAAGTGTAGACCTGGCCGACAAGGTCAAGCTGGATAAGAACAAGAAACACGACATCGACCTGGTTGTTGACCGCCTCTCTGCCCCAGACCCGGGAATAGCAGATTATCAAGACTACCTGACCAGGATCACCGATTCCATCGAAACAGCGATAAAAATGGGCCAGGGGGTGGTTCTCATCCAACCGGAAGGCCAGGGTGATTGGCTCCTCTCTGAAACGCTTGCCTGCCCTGATTGTGGGATCGGCTTCCCTGATATGGAACCAACCATGTTCAGCTTCAATTCACCCCTGGGCATGTGCCCGGGCTGCAATGGATTGGGAGAACTGTATGAATTTGACATTGACCTAATCATCGACCCCACGAAATCAGTTGGTGCAGGTGCTGTGCGGTCATGGGGCGAGGTCAGCAAAAAGAAGACCACCTACATCCATCAAACCGCTCAAAAAATTTTGTCGCAATATGACGCTGACCTGGATACCCCCTGGAGGTCGATCACAGAAGCGGGCCGCCAGGCAATTCTTTATGGCGGGGTGCAAATCAAGAGCCAATGGGAAAACGATCGCAGTTCTGGTGAATATGAATACATCACCGAGGGGGTGTTCAATGTCCTTAAGCGCCGCTACCGCCAGACAAATTCAGAGTCTTCCCGCCGCTGGTACCAGAGTTTTATGAGCCAGCAGCCCTGTACCGCTTGTGGGGGCAAACGACTGCGGCCTGAAAGCCTGGCAGTCCTAATTGGGGGCAAGAATATCGATGACATTATGCACCTCAATATCCGTGACTCGCACCGATGGGTGACGGATATCGCCAAGGACTTTGACCCTGAGACCCTGGTCATCGCCGAAGAAGTCCTCAAAGAAGTTCAGGGGCGACTGCAGTTCCTGTTGAACGTTGGCTTGCATTACCTGACCCTCAGCCGGCCAGCGCCCACCCTGTCCGGTGGTGAAGGGCAACGCATCCGCCTGGCGAGTCAAATCGGTTGCGGCCTGGTGGGGGTGCTGTATGTGCTGGATGAGCCCACCATCGGCCTCCACCAGCGTGATAACCAGCGCTTGTTAGCAACGCTGAAACGCCTGCGGGACATGGGCAACACCGTAGTCGTCGTCGAACATGATGAGGAGACCATGCGCACGGCTGATTTCATTGTGGACCTCGGCCCGGGGGCGGGGGTCAAAGGCGGCCAGATCGTGGCAGCCGGGACTTTGGAAGACATCCTGGCCTGCCAAGGCTCCCTGACCGCTCAATACTTAAGCAAGACCCTGAGCGTCCATTCACCCCACGAAAAACGCCGTCCGATCAACGGCAAGTGGCTGACTCTGGTTGGCGCGCGTCAAAACAACTTGAAAGCCATCACGGCAAAGTTCCCCCTGGGGCTGTTCACCTGTGTAACCGGCGTCTCGGGCAGTGGGAAATCCTCCCTCGTGGCCCAAACGCTGCAGCCCTTGCTGGCCAGAGACCTCCATCGGGCCAAGGACAGACCAGGTGACCATGACCACCTGGAAGGACTGGAGCAGATCAGCAAAGTGGTCAACATCACCCAGGAGCCGATCGGTCGCACACCCCGCTCAAACCCCGCCACTTATGTCGATGTCTGGGGGCATATCCGTGAATTATTCGCCCTGACACCCGACTCAAAGCTGCGCGGTTACAGCAAGGGCAGGTTCAGCTTTAACGTCAAAGGCGGCCGCTGCGAAGCCTGCCAGGGCTATGGGCGCAAGAAAGTTGAGATGCACTTCCTGCCAGATGTGTGGGTGACCTGCAACCTGTGCAAGGGGTGCCGCTTCAACCGCGAGACCCTCGAAATCCACTATAAGGGCAAATCCATCGCCGATGTCCTGGATATGGATGTGGAGGAGGGGCTGGCCTTCTTTGGCAACATCCCAAAAATCAACCGTATCCTGCAAACCCTATCCGATGTGGGGCTGGGTTACATCAAACTGGGCCAAAGCGCCACCACCCTCTCTGGGGGTGAAGCACAACGGGTCAAACTGGCCAAAGAGCTGGCGCGCCTCAGCACCGGGGATACTGTCTACATCCTGGATGAGCCCACCACTGGTCTGCATTTCGCCGATATCCAAAAGCTGCTGGATGTCCTCCATCGCCTGACCGATGCCGGCAACACGGTCATCGTGATCGAACACAACCTGGATGTGATTAAAACCGCCGATTGGCTGATTGACCTGGGGCCGGAAGGCGGGGACGACGGCGGCCAGATTATGGCTGAGGGCACGCCGGAAGCTGTGGCTGCTTGCCAGCACAGCTTCACTGGCGCGTTTTTACGAGATGTGCTCGATCTGACCCCCAGTCTATCGGCCCCATCTGACCTGAGCCCACCACATAAGAAGACCCTGAAAGAATAGGAAAATAACCTAAATCAAATAAATGGAGACCCGATGCCAAGACCACAAAGTAAACAAGAATTAATAGATATTATCCATAAAGAGCGAACCAAACTCGACCGAGCGCTGGAAGCCCTATCGGAACAGCAAAAGTGCCAGGGTGGGGCTTGCGGCGATTGGTCCGTGAAGGACATCCTGGCCCACTTGGTCGATTGGGAAAGGCGCTGCCTGCGCTGGTACCGGGCCGGCCTGCGGGGAGAGGCCCCCAAGACGCCGGATGCCAATTTCAACTGGCGTGAGTTGCCCGCTTTGAACCATATGATCTATGAAACCTACCGCGATTGGCCGCTAGCAGACGTCGAACA
>PWSY01000231.1 GCA_003563055.1 Anaerolineaceae bacterium
CGTTTTAGCCGCTTTTCCTATCAGCTATCTGATGTCCTACCTGATCAATATTTCTGTCTTCGGGGTCCCTGGAGAGTTTGCCTTTACTTCTACCGGATTTGTGATCTGGCTGGGGGTTGTGCTGGCCCTCTCTGTGATTGCCAGCATCCTGCCGGCCAATAAGGCCGCCACCCTGACCATTCGGGAGGTGCTCTCTTATGAGTAGGATGGAACACAAATCAGGTTTGTGTTTGTTTGGATTGTCATTATTGTAGATACATTATTTAGACTGGAGACGAGGTGAACGATGAACAAGAAATGGAAGCTGCTCTCACTGGGGTTAATTATCGGACTGATGCTCTTGGGTTGTGACCTGATAGCAGCAGAAACAATACCAACGCCAATGCCAACCCCGGTGATTGACCCGGGGGTGATTGCCGAGGCCAACCTGGTGCCCGCCGATCATGTCACATTAAGATTTGCGATGCCTGGCCAGGTAGCGGCAACTCTGGTGGCAGAAGGTGATCATGTTGAGAAAGGCCAAACCCTGGCCCGGTTGAAAAACACAGAATCGCTGGAAGCCCAGCTTAAATCAACGGAATTGGGTGTGATGGAAGCTGAACAGAACTTGCAAGCACTGGAGGATAACGCCCGCATAGTAGCTGAAAATGTGCGGGTCGACCTGGCAACGGCGCGCCAGGGACTAGTGGACGCTGAACGCGCCTGGGATGCCATTGACACCGAAGACTTTATTGAAACACTGGACGATGCCCGTCTGGACTTAATTGAGGCGCAAAAAGACCTGGAGGATGCCCAGGAAAACCTGGCTGACCACCAGGAATTGGATGAAGACAACCCCGTCCGGCAGCAGTATGAGGATGAGTTGGATGAGGCCCAAGCGGCTTATGATGACGCCCGCTGGGCGTTTGAGACCCTCGAAAACCAGAAGGCGCTTGCTGAAGCGCAGCTTGGCGCAGCCCAGGCCGCCGTTGCGGACGCAGAACGACGGGTGGAAGCCACCCAGGATGGACAGCCAGATCCTGAAGACCTGGCGCTGGCAGATGCCAACCTGGCTCATGCAAAAGCCCAGCTGCAGGCCGCAAAACGAGCCCTGTATGATAGTACCCTCACGGCACCTTTTGCGGGTAAAGTGGTCCGGGTAGACCTGACTGAAGGTACTTATACCTCCCCCAGTGAAGCGGCGATGGTGCTGGCAGACCTTTCAGCCTGGTACCTCGAGACGAAGGACCTCACTGAAAACCAGGTGGTGGGAGTTGAAGAAGGGCAAGAAGTGACCATCACCTTTGACGCCCTGCCCGGAAAAACCTTCACAGGTGAGGTGGAGTCGATCAGCGAATATTTCCTTGAGCGCTTCGGTGATATCACCTACGTTGTACGCATCCGGTTGCTGGAGACGGACGCCCGCCTGCGCTGGGGAATGACCGCTGAGGTGCTGTTCCCGGATTGACCTGAGGTAAAAAGGATCAGAATCTGTCTGGGGGCAAAATATGCTGAGGATCAAGTAAATCTTCGGGCTGGGTAGGGACAGGCCTATGGCAGCAGATGATTGGGGCTGTTATGTCTGCCCTGGTTGTGCGGGTCTTCTACCTTCTGACGGTGTACTGGTAATAGTGGATAAAATCCGGGTTGACGACTGAGGTGACAGTTTCGATTTGCCCACCGGGGAAGGTTTGCTGCACATATCGTAATTCGTCCAGTCTTTCTGGCAGGAAGATGAACCATAAGATGTCACCCTGGGGGGGTGGGTCCGGTACAAAGGGCGCTTCCAAGGGGTGATGAATGTCAACCTTGGTGACATCCGGGATCAGGTAGCGCACGGTGCCGATGCCGGCGTACATGCGGGGTGCGCCGAAGAAGTAAATTTCGGGGTCTGGTCCAGGGTCCTCGACAACCTTTTCAGAGATGATGGTGCCGATCAGCGCGTGGGGGCCGCCATACAACCGTTTCGGTGAGAACTCAACAAAGTAGAGGTTGATGCTGATGGCGCTGATCAACCCGATGGTCAGCAGACTGAAGGCTAAACCAGCCCGGTCATAGATTTGCTGGCGAATGGACGCGCTGAACTGGATAATTGCAAAGGCGACAAAAAACATGGTGGGAATGGAGACTGTGATAAGCCGTTGACTTTGCGGCGTGGAAAGTGTCAGCATGCCGCCGCTCAAAACGCCCCCCCACCACCAGGCGACCATGGGTGCAAGCCGTCTGTCGCGCAGACTCCATAAAGAGGCCGCAATCATGCCCAGGATAAAGAAGATACCGCTGACCCTGTCGAGCAACGGGCCTTCCAGAGCATACCAGGAGATGCGATCAGGGTAAGCGTTGAACGCCAGGGTTGCCCGTTTGAACTGGTTGAGCAGCAACTCAGCGCGGCTTACATTCAGCTTGATGGCTTCGCTTTCAAGCCAGCCGCTTTGAATAACGCCAATCTGATTGGCGCGGGAGCTGTAATTGTCTGGGTAGTGTATGGCATAGGAGAACATGGGTCCACCCGCGACCAGCAGGGCGATCAGGAAGATGATCAGCCCAATGAAATTGGTTCGCGAGATTTTAAAACCGTCGCGCACATAGAAGTACGCCACCAGGAATAGGACCAGGATCACCGCCAGGCGTCCGCCGGCGTAAAAATATTGAGCTAATCCTGCCACCGTACCTGCCAGTGCCCAATCGAATAATCTACCATGCAGGTAGCCCCGCATTAGGAAAAGCAAGGTCAGACCCACCAGCAGGGTGTCTGAGATCTGGTTTGAGCCGAGCCTTGAAAAGTGGATGTGATAATGATAGGTGGCCACCAGCACTGTGACAATTAACGCCAGGCGTGTTCCCTTGAGCTCTTTGACCAGCAGGTAGGTAACCGGAATACTGGCGGTACCGACCAGCACCCACATGATGCGCAGCCCAAAAAAGGTGTTTCCGAACAGGGCCACGGTGGGGGCGTTGAAGAAGAAACTGAAGGTCGGCACGCCATACCAGCCTGAAATGAACGGGTTGGTCAGGTCACCACTGAGCACACGTAAGATCTCCACACCCTGTTCACCTTCGTCGCCGCCCAGGGTGTAGGGGATGTTGGAAAGCTGCCAGACGCGTAAGGCAAAACTGGCCAGGACGATGAGCCCCAGGCCGATGGACAGCCACGGACTACCCTGAAGCCTCGATTTTTCTCTGTCGGGCTGTGTTTGTAATTGCCAGATGGCCGCACACACCAGCACAATGGCCAGCCCCCAGCGCGAGAGCAGCCAGGCCGGGTGAAAGGACTCCCCGCTGACAGAATCGACGGACACCCAGTAGGATAACAGTACCGCCAACCCGATCAAGAAATAGGAAACCATCCTACGCTGCTTATTGTCATTCAGGCAAAACAGCTCTTTTCGGCGGGGGTCATCCAGGATGCCAGCACCGTTCAACTGGACAGCCCAGGTGCCCCAGGCAAACAAAAAACCTGCCAGCAGCAAAGGCAGCACGGCAGTTGATGTATACGCTCCGGTGGTGCGCAGCTCATTATCCGCGACGAATGCAGCCAGCATGGCCAGGATGCAGAAAAACAGTCCATTGCGCAAGATGCTCCCCTTGGCCAAGGAATGGCTGAACCGTTCAGGTAAGTGAGCTAACCAGAACAGGCTGGATTTGATCACGCTGGTTTGAGGGGGCTGTTTGGACGGCGGATGTGTTTCTGGGTGATAAGGATAAGACACGCCGGTTTGCCCTGCGGGGGTACGCTGTTGATTGATGCGCACCTGCCCTTGTTGATCTACCTTGATGGTGATGGTGAGTTTAGACCCATAGGGGATTTCGGCGTTGAGCGAAACGGCTGCTGTGTCGCTGGATGGGCCAGTTTGCGCGGAAGACAGGTCATACCTGGGGGCATCGTTGGGCTGGGTTGCAGGTGTGCTAGGTTCGGCAGGGAGATCTTCTAAGTCGTTTTTGGGGGTTGTCATGTTTGTGGAGCTTTATTTGGTCCCTGTTATAGTTACATTTAGCCTTCTAATAAATTACACCTGGGGCATATTTTACCATGATTGGGTACTGGGTATTGGGTAATGGGGGATGAGATGTAAGGTGGACTCCGTTTCTATGCACACCCACAGCTCACCCGATTTTTGGACGCTGCCATGGCCAGGCCTTAACAGTCAGGTTACGTTGTTGAAAACTGATCACCGCCAATGCCAGGAAGAAGATCCCTGCGCCCAGTAATAGGCTTATATCCCCCCAGGCGACCTCCCCGGTGAGCATGGCGACCACCCGTTTGAAATACGAGAAGACGAACAAAAAGCGATAATCATCCAAAACAGGCGCCATACCAGCCAGGTTTTCACCAAAGAAACTCAGCAGCAGGTAGCCCAGCCCGGCGACCATAGCCGAATTTCGTGTGGGCAAGTACGCGCCCAGGAACAGGCTGAATGTCATCATCACAAACCCGATCATCCAGTGGCTGAGAATGACTCTGAAAAGGTCCCCGGCCGTAACCTGAGTCTCGATTTGCAGGCTGGTGAATACGAGCACCGCAGCCAGACCGGCCGTCACCACGGCTGCCAGGAGCGCAATCATCAACGCAGCTGTTTTGGACAGGATCAACCCAGCACGAGGAATGGGTTGTGAAGCCAGTAGTTCGAGGGTGCCGTCATCCTCTTCTGCAGCCAGAGCCTGGATTCCCATGAACAACCCGCATAAACTGGTGATCAATGGCAGGACATTGAACTCGGTGGCGAGCACCCAGCCTTCAAAGGTGGCGAAGGTTTGCATGCCAATCGATTGAAGCAGTGCCAGGGCTTGCGGGTTGATTTCCCGAAACTCTGCCGGCAGGGATGGGTAAAGAAGGATGTAAACCGTGCCGAAAAAACACAGCGCGATCGTCCAGCCGATCATCGCACCTCTCCGTCGCTGCAGCTCAATTTGGATCAATCTAAGCATGCCGACCTGCCTTGTTTTCCCCATAATACGCCAGAAAAGTATCTTCCAGGGTGGTGGGTTGATCTTCCAGGTCGAGGATGCCGTAGTGAACAGCCAGCGCCAGCACCTGGTTGAGGTTTTCATGGATTTCGATGGTGAGGGTGTCGCCGGTGCGCTGAAGCTCTTGGGCGCCCAGGGATTCAAATGCCCCGGCCGGCGGCATGTTTGCAAATCGCAGTCGCAGGCGGTGAAATTGCCTCTGCAGCAGGTCTTTAACCCGCTCTGTGACGATGATCTGCCCGGCGCGGATGATGCCGACCCGGTCGCAGACGGCCTGAACCTCCGAAAGTACATGGGAAGAGAAAAAAACTGTCCGTCCATCATCCCGGGCTTCACGTACCAGCTCAAGCACGGTCTGCTGAACCAGGGGGTCCAGGCTGGTGGTCGGTTCATCTAAAATTAACAGGTCAGGTTGGCCCATGAATGCCGCCACCAGGCCCACTTTTTGTTTATTGCCATGGGAGTATGTCCCCATGGGTCGGGTGGGGTCCAGGCCGAGCCGGTCACATAATGTCCGAACCCGACCCTGGCTGGTGGGGTCGCCCCGGATGGTATTGACCATCTGGAAGTAGGTTTCGGCGCGCAGGTTGGGGAACAGCGCCAGCTCACCCGGCAGGTACCCGATCCGCTGGCGGATGCGCACCCCCTCACGCTGGCAGTCGAGCCCGAAGATGCTGGCGCGCCCGGCCGTGGGGCGGATGATATCCATCAACACGCGCAGGGTGGTGGTCTTGCCAGCGCCATTTGGCCCCAGGAACCCATACACTTCACTGGCCTCCACAGACAGGTTCAGACCATGCACGCCGCGCTGGCGTCCGTAGTAAACGGAAAGATCCTCGGTCTGGATCAGGGCCATGACCGGTTGGGTAGTAGATGATTGATCATGCAGTAATTATAATTGATGGTGAATGGTGAATGGTCCCACTCCGCTGCGCTTCGGGGATTGCATGAATGGTGAATGGTGAATGGGGATTGGGTACTGGGTAATGGGGGATGTAGAGTGCGATCCGTATGCCTGTGGAGCGAAGCTTGTGAGGGTGAGCCCACCATTTTGTTCTCACTTTGACTGATTTGTGCGGTCACACCATACGCCCTTCGGGCTAGGTGCAGGCAACCAGGCCGCACCTGATAAATTTTCTTATTTCATTTATTTCCATCGTAAGAATAGCATCATTTGAATGTGGGTTGACGACTTTGTTCACTCGATCTTGCCTTTCTTGCTTTGACGTATAATGATGCCATTATGGATATTATCTATTTCAGCCCAACCGGAAATGTGAAACACCTGGCCCAGTACCTTGCTGATGTCTTGCTCGAAGGGGAAACGACCGCAACGATTCACCCCTTAGAGCATACCGAACCACAAAGCCTGGCAAAGGGTGGGTCGATGGTGTTGATGTACCCCGTGCATGCTTTTAACCCACCGCGCACCGTCCTGCGTTTTGTGCGCAGCCTGCCGTCAGCGTTTAATCGAGATGTCACGATCATCAGTGTGGGGAGCTCTTCAAGCTGGATGAACGCAGCGGCATCTTGGGCTATTCAGAAAATCCTAAAAGCGAAAGGCTGCAAGATTTGTCAGGTTGAATTGCTGGCAATGCCTTTAACGATTGTCGCTGCTTTTTCGGATGAACAGGCAAAAGAAGTGATCGCAAAATCCGAGGAAAGAATTCAACTTGTTGCTACGAGGTTGCTGACTGGTCATGTTTCAGATATCAATATCCCTCTCAAGAGCAAGATCATTTCAAAAATAGGCCAATTAGAAGGGTTTGCAGCCCGGCTTTTTGGCCGCGAACTCAGGGCCAACGAGGACTGCACATCCTGCGGATTATGTGCGCGAGAATGCCCGGAGGGCAATATTCGCATGAACAATGCCAATCATCCGGTTTTTGGGATGCGCTGCTTGATGTGCATGCGCTGTATCTATAACTGTCCGGAGCGCGCGATCAGCCCACGCCTGTCAAAATTTATCCCTATTAAAGGAGGGTATGATATCGAGCGTTATCAGGATGGATGATGGTGGCGTGAGTAAAAGGTATTGGGTACTGGGGATTGGGTCATTTGGATGATGTTTGATTTTTCAAGGATGACATGGCAAGCCTTCAAGCCAAAATAGTCAAAGCCCTTTTGAGGGTCAAACCCTACCGTTGGGCAAAGGGATCGGTTGAAGACCAACGGGCGCGGCAAGAAGCACTTATCAGGCGTATGCAGGTCAATCAAGATATACAGTTCCAACCTGTCCACCTGAATGGGTTTATGGCTGAATGGGCGCTGACTCCCGACCCAAAGCCGCTGGCGGTGCTGTACCTGCATGGCGGCGCCTATGCCCTGGGGTCACTCAACGTGCATCGAGGGTTCCTGGCCAGGTTTGCAGCAGCAACCGGGGCACAGGTCTTGGCCATTAACTACCGTCTGGCACCAGAACACCCCTTCCCAGCGGCATTGGAAGATGCCCTCAGTGCCTATCAATGGCTTTTGATTCAAGGCTTTGATCCCGCCCGGGTTGTGATCGCTGGCGATTCTGCCGGCGGTGGGTTGACGCTTGCGACCATTGCGGCATTGCGCGACGCAGCCGAGCCCCTGCCGGCCTGTGCTGTGTGCATCTCCCCGTGGGTTGACCTGACCTTTTCCAGTAGATCAATCCACACCAAAGCCAGCGCTGACCCGCTATTGCATGCGGATGTCCTCGCGCCTTACGTGCAGTATTATGCTGGTGGTTGTGAGAAGTCTCATCCGCTCATCTCCCCATTGTTTGCAGACTTCGAAGGGTTTCCCCCCTTGCTGATCCATGTGGGCACGGAAGAAATTCTGTTGGATGAAGTCAGGCAACTGGTACACAACGCTCAGGCGGCTGGGGTCGATGTTTCATTGAAGCTATGGCAGGGCCTGTTTCATGTATTCCAAATGGTGCCTTTTCTGCCCGAATCAAAACAGAGCCTGACTCAAATCTCAGCTTTTATTAACCATCATGTCCATCCAATTGATTGAAAAGGCGATAGTCTTTCAATTCTTGAGGACTCCGTCTGTGGTTTCACACTTGAATATCCCAAATCGCGCTCAGAATCAGATTAACCATTGGTGCGGCAACCCATTATCTCAGGTCGCTGCTATCCGCGCCACATTTCTTGTTTCCATCCTTTAGTTTATACAGGACAGGAAAAAGTTTTGCGCTTAAGGTAGAATAAAACTTTGTGAAAAAACCGTCAATGATTAACCAACAAGAATGATGGGATGTCCCTCACGGCTTATGAGAGGGGAATTGACAACTGATGGATAATGAAACCTTAATGGCAATACCAAAAGCTGACAACCAAAAAGAAACCGAAAACAAAGCCGCGCAAACCGATCACCAGGAATCAGGTTCATTAAGACCCCTGGATGAAGCGCTTGTGCTTGACCTCTGGTCAAAGACCTATAACACCCGGGGAAAACCAGACTGGTCTCATATCTTCCCTTACTATGCTGAAAACATCGTTTTTCAAGATACCGTCCAAAAAGTGGTCGGGAAGTCAGCCTTCATCAAGATGTGCAATCGGCTCACAAAACGTTGCAAAGAATTGCAAATGAAAATCTTGTCCATCACGGCTGAGGAAAACATCATCTTCATGGAATGGGAGATGATCATGATCTTCCGCAACACCCCCAGCACATCCTTGTTTGGATGCACCCGGCTCAGGCTGGGTGACGATGGCCGCATCAATCATCAAAGAGATTATTATGACTTATGGGGCGATATCTTTGCCAATGTGCCGGGGATGAAACGGGTTTACCCGCGTTTGATGAAATGGATCTTCGGTTAGGGACAGATGACATGAAACTTCCCCGAGAATTACAGTATATCGAAAACAGCCTCAAACCGCAGCGGTCAACCGATGCCCGGCTGGACGGCAGGGTATGTGTCATCACGGGGACCACTTCCGGGGTGGGGTATGAGGCTGCAAAACGGCTGGCCCAGGGGGGTGCAGAGCTTGTGATGATCTGCAGAAACCAGGAAAAAGGCCGCCAGGTTCAAAATGAACTGACCCGGGACTATGGCGTCAAGGCCGACCTGTTTATCGCAGATTTTCAAGCATTAGACGAGGTGCGCAAGGCCGGGTTGGCGATCAAGGAGAAATACCGCCGAATTGATGTGTTGATTAATAATGCCGGGGTGTTCAGCAAGCGTCGTCGCCTGACCCCGGATGGGCATGAAATGACCTTTGGCGTTATCCACCTGGCCTCTTTTTTGCTGACACGGCTGCTGATGGCGCCGCTGAAGCAAGGGGCACCGTCCCGGGTGCTGTTTATCAGCTCTGAAGCCCATCGCTTCACCGGCCTCAACCTGAACGACCTCGACTGGCGCAAACGGCCGTACCTGGGCATGTTCGCATATGCTGCGGCCAAGATTGCCCAGATCCACACCGCCCATGTTTTTGCGGACCAATTCCAGGGGGACGGTGTCACCTTTAACATCATGCATCCAGGCGCTGTGCGGTCGAATATTGGCATGAACAATGGCCTTATCTATCGCTTGTACAGCCGCTATATCCTGAACTTATTTCTGAAAGACCCGGCTGAATCTGGTGAAGCGATTTATTACCTTGCTGCTGACCCCAGCCTGGAAGCGGTCACCGGGAAATTCTTTAACCAGACCATCGAAGAAGAGCCAGCCTGGTACGCTGTGAAACCGGGATTGACCCAGGCGGTATGGGATCGCAGCGAAGCACTGGTTGAACCCTATATGGAGGGGTGCGGATGATTTATGATGTCATTATTGTCGGCGGTGGTGCCGCGGGGCTGACCGCCGCAGCTTTTTTGGCCCAGTCTGGCCACACAACCCTTTTATTGGAAAAGCAGCCCTACTGCGGTGGCTTGGTTAACTCCTTTGTCAAGAATGGGTTTACCTTTGACGGCGGCATTCGGGCTTTGGACAATGCCGGCGCGCTTTTCCCGATGTTAAAGCGGTTGGGGATAAAAATGGATTTTCTCGAAAATCCGATCACCATCGGCATCGAAGACCGTGTTATCCATGTGGCAAGCGACCCGAACCTGACAGACTATGAAGCTCTGCTGGGTGAGCTTTATCCCCAATCCAAAGCAGATATCTCGGCCATCATAAAGGATATCAAGCGCATTATGCATTATATGCAAATCCAGTATGGGATTGACAATCCGATTTTCTTGGATTTTAAAGCGGACCGGGATTATTTCATCCGGGAGGTCTTCCCGTGGATGTTTAAGTACCTGTTCACCGTAGGCAAACTGACTGCGAAAAACAAGCCCGTTAACGAGTACTTGTCGGCATTGACTCAGGATCAATCCCTGGTGGATATCATCTCCCAGCATTTCTTCACGGACACCCCGGCTTATTTTGCGCTGAGCTATTTCAACCTCTACCGGGATTATGTATATCCCCAAGGCGGCACCGGCGTTTTCAGCCAAACCCTGGCCGAGACAATTCGATCCCACGGGGGTGACATTAAAACCGGCACCCAAGTCACCGCCATCAATCTCGAGAAAAAGACCATAACCACCCAGGAGGGTGCCTTCGGCTATCGGTATGTGGTGTGGGCAGCTGACCAGAAAGGGCTCTACGCTTGCATTGACCCTGCGGGTTTAACCAGCCAAAAAACGATTGACGCGATCCATGAGAAGAAAACACTATTAGAAGGAAAAACGGGCAACGATTCTGTCTTCACGCTGTTCCTCAGTTCGAACCTGGATAAAGATTATTTTGGAGGCATCGCCTCGGGCCATTTCTTTTATACGCCCAGCCGGGAAGGTCAGTCACAAGCAGGTCCGATCCCAACTTCAGGCGAATGGGGCCCCATCCAGGCATGGCTTGAGCGCTATTTGGGGCTCACAACCTATGAGATTTCCATCCCGGTCTTGCGTGACAGCGCCCTGGCGCCCCCCGGGAAGACGGGGTTGATCGTGAGCGTGTTGTTCGACTATGCGCTCACCAAGCACATCTACGAGCGGGGGTGGGAAGCCGCCTTTCGAGCGTTCATGGCGCAGGCGATGTTAAAAACGCTGGACCGGTCGATTTATCCCGGGTTGGCAGAATCGGTGATCGACAGCTTCACCTCAACCCCCCTGACCATCCAAAAGCTGACCGGCAGCACCGACGGCGCCATTACCGGCTGGTCGTTTACGAACCAGCCCATACCTGCGGAAAGCCGCCTGGTGAAGATCGCCAATTCGGTCAATACAC
>PWSY01000024.1 GCA_003563055.1 Anaerolineaceae bacterium
AATGATCTTTCCGCTGGCGGTTTTCATCTTCCCGGCCATGATTGCGGTTATTTTGGGTCCAGCCATACCAACCTTGATGAACATTTTCTAAGTTGAAGGAGTCATAGATGTTTACGAATCGACCAGCACTAAGTAAAGAAATAACGCCAAAACCCCCTAAACCGATCGCGCCTAAGACGAACAATCACAGAAAAGATTTCCTTCGTATTCGAGATGCGGTTCAGAAGAGTTTGATCACAAACAGTAAAGTGGAAGCTTCATTGGACCCTGATCGGTTGAGAGAACTGGTTGAAGAGTATTTTAACCAGGTGCTCGAGGAAGAGAAGTTATTTTTTAACCACACAACCAGAACACAAATGCTGAACTGGGTCACCGCTGATATCATTGGTTATGGGCCACTTGAGCCTTTGTTGAGTAACCCGCAGATTACTGAAATAATGGTCAATGGGTGTGATCAGGTTTTTGTCGAAAAGAATGGCTTAATTCAACCGACCAAATTGAAGTTCGAAAGCAATGCCCACCTGCTGAAGGTCATTGATCGCATTGTTTCAAGGATTGGACGTAGAGTTGATGAAACCTCCCCCATGGTGGATGCGCGGCTGCCGAATGGTTACCGAATCAATGCCACGATCCCACCCCTGTCGCTTGACGGGCCGATCCTGACCATTCGTAAGTTCTCCAGCAAGCCTTTCACCGTGCAGGATTTGATTGATAAAGGTTCCATGACCATGGGTCTGGCAAAATTTCTAAAAGCCTGTGTCGATTCCAGGATTAATATGGTGGTTTCAGGCGGTACCGGGTCTGGTAAGACCACGTTCTTGAATGTGCTCTCATCCTTCATTCCCAATGGCGAGCGCGTGATCACAATCGAAGATACGGCGGAGCTTAAACTCAACCGATCTCATGTGGTTCGGCTGGAAAAACGGCCGCCCAATGTTGAAGGCAAAGGTGAGATCACGATCCGTCAATTGGTGATCAATGCCCTCCGGATGCGACCAGATCGAATTGTGGTCGGTGAATGCCGCGGGGGCGAAGCGTTGGATATGCTCCAGGCGATGAACACAGGCCATGACGGTTCGATGACGACCGTCCACTCAAACGGACCGCGTGATACAATCCGCCGCGTTGAGACCATGGCTTTGATGGCTGGCATGGAATTACCATTAAATGCCATTCGGGAACAGGTTGCTTCGGCTGTTGAGCTGATCTGTCATTTAGAGCGTCTCAAGGATGGTTCCCGCAGGGTGGTTAAGGTGTCAGAGGTTCAGGGCATGGAAGGTGAAACAATTGTGATGCAGGACCTGTTCGTTTTCAAACAGACCGGTATTGTGGATGGTGTTATTCAGGGCGGCCAATACCCGACGGGCTTGCGGCCAAGCTTCATGCACAAGTTGGAATCCAACGGCATCAGACTGCCCGCAGATGTTTTCGATAAAACGGTCCGGTAACCGTGGCAAAAAGGATTAAAATTCACAAGAACAGCACGCCAACAGCCGTTTACAGGGTGAGATATTGTGACTCGTTCTTTTCAAAACTAAAAGGCTTGATGTTTACCCAAGCACTCAAACCGGAGGAGGGGGTGATCCTGGTGGAGAAGAAAGAAACCAGGTTTAACGCCGCCATTCACATGCTGTTTATGAATTTTGACCTCACGGTTTTATGGCTTGATCGCCAGAGGGTCGTCGTTGATAAGGCCTTCGCGAAAAGGTGGATGCCTTTCTATTTCCCTAAAAAACCGGCCCAATACATCCTTGAACTCCATCCTGATAAATTTGCTGATTTTTCGATCGGGGATCAAATATGCTTTGTTGAAGAATCTGACGACTAAAGTGTGAGATAATTATTACGGTCGCCTGATGAAACAGCTTTGACATCTTTAATCCGCTTCACCTGCCGCACGCCGGCTCAGTGACAGGAAACCTTGATGATTTTCTGTGTCCGTTGGGAGGCCAGTCTGATTTGAAAAAGACTCATAATCGACAATGTACCTCCTGTATCAAACAAAAATGGTGGGAATGGGCCACACCATCTTATGGGTAGGAATGTGTCCCACCATCTTATGGGTAGGAATGTGTCCCACCATCTTGTGGGTGGGAATGTGTCCCACCATCTTGTGGGTGGGAATGTGTCCCACCATCTTGTGGGTGGGAATGTGTCCCACCATCTTGTGGGTGGGAATGTGTACCACCATCTTCGTTTGGAATCTTGATTGAATGCTCTGAAAGAGCCTAATCCTTTAACCGCAGGTTGAATACGATCTTGGTGTAGATGTCAAGGAGCAGGTAAAGGCCCATGGCGATGGCTGCCCCGAAGATTTCTAACCCGGTTGGTGCCAGGAAGAACACGATTGGGAACACGGACCATCCAAAGTAAATGAAGGCATTGATCCAGTTCGAGCGTGCTTCTTTTATCCTTAGCAGGGCGGCTATTTGTATCAGGTAGGCGATGGCGCTGAGGGTAAAGAAAGCCCACTTGACGACGCCAAAGGTGATAGCAGCCAGGTACCCGGCCAACATGACGAGAACATTGAGAAAGATCAGCTCGGCAACTTTTTCTTTTGATGTGATGCCTTTGACCTTCGCGATTTCGAGCATCAGCAGGGAACAGCTCAATGCGTAGAAAAGCCAGCGTGTCCAGTAGATCGGCTCACCGGCGCGGCTTTGAGCCACATAGGTGCCTTCCCACATCAGCACATAGGACGCCAGGGTTACAAAACTGACCAGGAAGGCGGTGTTGATGCCGCTGTTCTTTTTGGCAATAAAGAAATAAATGCTTGCTAGGGCGAAGATGATCATTCCAGCAATAAAAATTGTGTTTATCATAATAATCCTTTCGTTTTATTTTTATTATAGTTTCTCAAGGCGGATTTATACAGAGTTTGTACAATCTTGAGTCAATCT
>PWSY01000173.1 GCA_003563055.1 Anaerolineaceae bacterium
CAGGCTGTGGGGGAGGGTCTGGCAGCCAGGAGAGATCCAGGTCAACGGTGTAATGGTCGATGGCCTGGTGGGGGTCCCCCATTTGTTCGATGATGTCGTAGATCAGCGACCGCCCAGCCAGGATGACCGTACCGCGTTGAACCTGACCTTGAAATCCCCCGCAAGTGCCCAGGTTGACCAGCCGGGTCGGATGCCAGCGGTCAATGGCATATTGGGTGGAACCCGCAGCAGCCACTTTTCCCCAGCCACCATGCAGGAAAACCACTTGTTGCCCCTGAATGCTTGCAGTAAAATAATCCCCATAAGGTGAGGGCCTGGGGTCAGCCCGGGGGTAATGGGGCAATAAGCCCCGCCACTCTGCGCCAGCTGAGATGAGCACGCATACATCGGCAGATGGGTTCATTTATGGGGATGCTTTTCGCCCTAAGGACGCCATATAGATGACGAACATCTCCGGTGGATGGAAGCCCATTAATTGATCGGCTGCATCGTCATTATAAGCGCCGATGGCGCAGATCCCGCAATTAATCGATTCGGCTGCCAGGTGCAGGTTTTGACACACATGCCCGGCGTCCAGGTAGAGATAGCGGTAGCTGCGTTCTGAATAGCGCCACGTGGTACGCTCGGGAACCGCAGCCCAGATAAAGGTAACCGCGCTGGTGCCCACCTGGCGCTGACCCAAACAGACTTCCGTCAGGCGGGTATTGAAGGAGTCACCCAACTGCAACGCTGCCAGTTTATGTTGGGAGGCCACGTATCGATACAATCCAGCCTCCAGCCCTGCCACCCGGTTGATCGAGAGATAAGTCTCAAAGGGGTGCCGGCAGCCAGCGGAGGGCACGGTGCGGAGGGTTACCTGGCGTTTTTCGCTGATTTTCTGCACGCCCTGGGTCAACCACAGCAGGTAAGACAGCTCTTCCAGTGAAAGCGTGTCCTGGCTGTATTGACGCACAGAGCGACGCATTTCGATTGCAGTGCGCAGGTCAAAGCCCCCAAGATCAAGCGTATCAGGGTCAGGGAGGTCAATAAGCGGCATACCTTCTTCGAGTGGAATCTCGTAGGGTGGTTGGGGTTTGCCCTGGCTTTGGGCGGGCTTACTGATGTTAAGATATTTCGTCCTTTCAACGAACGCGTAGCCGTTATTATCGGGCATGTGTTTTCTCCTTTTTTTATGTTCGTTTATTTGTAGATGGTCTTCCAGTATTTTCGCTTGAGCCCATCCTTCGGCTCTGTAAAGGTATCGAAGGCAAAGCCTTTCTCAATAAGAAAATGATGCGCCTCATCTTCGCCTGTAGCATTGGTGCCCGGGTGTAAAAGGATCGACCCACCAGCGCGCACCACACGGTGCATCTCGTTGTATGCTTGGTCAAGACAGTCCCCAAAGACATGGCCTGCCATGAGGATGTCTGCGAAGCTGTCTGGCAACGGGATCTGGGTGATTGTGCCGTCCAGTGGGAAGATATTCTCCAACCCGAGTTGAGACCGTTTCTGCCATAAATAGCGGCGCAGGTTAGCCACCGGTTCGATGGCAAATACCACGCCTGCTGCTGGGGCAACGGCAAAGGCCAACCGACCGGTGCCTGAGCCGATGTCGAGGACCATCTTATCTTTGAAATCCGCCATGTTCAATAAGGATGAGTCGTCCCACTTCAGGAAAGAAAGATGATCATACCTGGCGGGGTCAAGGACGTACACCAGCCAGTCTTGCATGCTGTTCAGGATGCTGATTTCTGCTTGGCGTAGTTCAGTGGGTGTTGGTTCTGTCAATGCCAATGAGAGGCATTGGTCAATATAAGCGCCAATAGGGGGATGTGAAGTGCGCAGGTACCATTCAATGGCAGGATGGGATCCCAAAGCTGTTCCCATTGCCTGGCATGGTTCACGCTCGGCAATGTATTTGAGGTGGAACGGTTCCAATAAGAGCAGGGCATTAAAGCTGATGCTGGTTACGTCGAGCCACCCCAAACCGGTCACAGCGTGCCTGCTTTCTTAGAAGCGGATCGCCATGGCGATCATGGAGATGATCATGATGATCGCGATGACGGCCATCACAATTTGATAAATGCGATAGGATGCTGGTTTCTTTTTGTCTTTTTTGGTCATAAAATATCCTTAATCAAGTTGTACTTTAATAGATTGCGCCATCTCGAGGGTGATACCCTTGATTTGGGCGATTTTCTCAGGGGATGCTTTCTTGATGCCGTTGATTGAGCCGAATTCATTTAATAAGGCCTTTCTGCGGGCAGGGCCGATGCCAGGGATCACATCCAGCCGTGAGGCCAGTCCCTGCTTGCTACGTCGTTTACGGTGGGCGGTGATGGCAAACCGATGGGCTTCATCACGGATGCGCTGCACCAGGTAGAGGCCCGGTGAGTGGCGGTCAAGATAGATGGAGTCATTTTCACCTGGCACGAAGAGTTCTTCTTCACCCTTGGCCAGGCCGGCCACCGGCACCCTGTCGAGCAGGTTGAAGTCTTCCAGCACTTTGACAGCCCGGCTGAGCTGGCCCTTGCCGCCGTCCACCAGGAGCAGGTCAGGTAAAATCGAAAAAGCCAGGTCTGGTTTCTTACCAACGGTTATTCTGTCTTCGTGACTGGCTTTCCAGCGGCGGAAACGCCTTGAGAGTACCTCTTCCATGCTGGCAAAATCATCCTGGCCCAATACGGATTTGATGTTGAAACGGCGGTAGAGTTTCTTGCTGGGGGTACCCCCCTCGAATACGACCATACTGCCCACACTGGCTACACCCTGGGTGGTGGAGATATCGTAACACTCGATCCGGTTAGGCGGTTCTGGCAATGCCAATGCCTCCTGTAATTCGACAAGTGCCCCGGTTTGGCGGTTTTTGTCAGCTTTCCAACGGGTGCGCAGCGCTTTGAGTGTTTCAGTTGCGTTTTCTGCCGCCATCTCTATCAGCGCTTTGTTAATGTCTTGGTGGGGGACGGTGATCTTAACCCGCTCACCAGGTTTGCGGCTGTTGAGCCATTGGTTGATGATTTGCGCTTCAACCAAGTCATTGGGCAGGAGGACGTTATCAGGTACAAAGGCGGCCTGGGAATAAAATTGTTTGACAAATTCACTGAGGACTTCCTGGTCATTTTCTTCCCCCGTGCCTTCCAGCACGAAGTATTCTCGCCCAATCAGCTTGCCGCTGCGGATAAAGAAGACCTGTACGCAGGCTTCGCCATCCGCCCGGGCCATGGCGATCACATCTGAATCGGTCTGTTGACTGCTGACAACCTTCTGCCGTTCGACCACTTTATCGATGGCCGCTAACTGGTCGCGGATGGCAGCGGCTTTTTCATAATAAAGATTTGAGGCGGCTTTTTCCATTTCTATTGAGAGACGTTTCACCACCGGATCGGTCCTGCCCTCCAGAAACTTGCACAGGTCATCGATGATCTGGCGGTATTCTTTCTGGTTGATTGCACCGATACAGGGTGCAGTGCATAATTTGATGTCATAGTATAAACACGCTCGTTTGTCCTGCCCGGTGATTTCCCGATTACAGGTCAGGTAGGGAAAGATCTTACGCAGCAAATCCAGTGTCTGGTGGACGGCCCACACACTGGTGTAGGGGCCGAAGTAACGGGCACCGTCGTTTTTCATCTGCCTGGTGACGGTTACTTTGGGGAAGGGATCTTGCCAGTGGGCCTTGATGTAGGGATAGCGTTTGTCGTCCTTGAGCCGCACGTTATAGCGTGGCCTGTGGCGCTTGATCAGATTCATTTCCAGAATCAGGGCTTCTAATTCTGAGCCTACCACAATCCACTCGATATCGGCAATCTCACGCACTAATTTGGCTGTTTTGGGGTCTTCTTGAGCCGTGCTGTGAAAATAAGAACGCACCCGGCTGCGCAGATTGACCGCTTTGCCCACATAGAGGATGGTTTGGCGGTCATCCTTCATCAGGTAGCAGCCCGGTTTTTCGGGCAGGGTGTCGAGCACCTGTTGGATGTGATCGTTCCATTCCATAACGCTTTCATTTTAGCACATCCGGCATGGCAATAGGTAACGTGACCCCTGGTTACCCTGTAGGAGATCAGACGGATTGGGCGTTTGGCGCGTGTCGTCACGGGTGTATCCGGAAATATTGATCCTATAGGCGGCACCGACAGAAAAATTGTTAATATTCTCTCTTAGCCCTTGACTTGCCGTGACAAACTTATTATAATGGTATTAATTATTTTCTAAAGAGTAAAAAATAATTATTACTGGTCGAGGCTCATTTATGAAAAACCGCTCATTGCTCGGTAGCAGCATCAATTCGGTCAAGATGCATAACACGCAGGCTGTGTTGCTAAGCTTGTTGTACGAGGGGGATCTCTCTCGGAGTGAGTTGTCCAAACGGATTAATCTTTCTTCCACAACAATTACCAACCTGATTGCCGAATTGATCCAAGCCGGGCTCGTATCTGAGAGCAATTGCAATGAACCAGAATCAGAGGTTGATCGTCCGGTAGGTCGCCCCCGTACAGCCATTTGCCTGGAACCCAATGCTCGGTTCGTAATCGGTGTCCATGTTGGGGTGGGGACCTTCCGTGTGGCAGTGACCAATTTGCGCAATGAAATCGTCCTCAGTCGGATGGTATCTTTTAATTACCAGGAGGAACCCCCATTAAGCGTCATTGATCAGATCCTTGATTGTGTTGAGGAATTGATCTCAGAAAGTGAGATTGATCGTGATCTTATCCTGGGTCTTGGCATTGGTCTATCTGGCCTGGTTGATTTTACATCGGGTGTGAATGTTTTTGCACCCAACCTCAATTGGCGCCAGGTGCCGGCCAAGAAGATTCTTACAGACCGATTGGGGTTGCCGGTCATCGCGGATAATAATGTACGCTGTATGGCACTGGGTGAAGCCTATTTTGGCATCGGCCGTGGTCTGGACTCCCTGGCATTTGTTTATGGTCGCATTGGTGTCGGCGCGGGATTTATCAGCCAGGGTCAGGTCTTTCGCGGCAGTACGATGGGTGCTGGTGAAATTGGTCACACGACCATGTTATTGCGTGGGGGAGAGCCATGCCGATGTGGGAAAAGCGGCTGTTTGGAAACACTTGTCTCTGAAACTTTTATGTTGCATGCAGCGGATAATATCATCCAGATGAATCCTGACGGTATCCTGGCACATATCACCAGGGAGAATCCGGATTGGCAGGGCATGGCGCACATCGTTGCAGCCGCACAAAAGGGCGATACGCTCGTCCGTGAAATGTTGGCCGAGCGGGCGACTTATCTGGGGGTTGCCCTGGCGAACATGGTCAACCTCTATAACCCGGAAATGATCATCCTGGGTGGCGTATTCACCCAGGCCGGGGATTATTTTATTGAGCCTGTCATTCAAACGGTGCGTAAGATGACTTTTGGCGACTTATCCAAGCAAGTGCGTATCGAAAAAACCAGTTTTGGTTGGAAAGCCGGCGTAATTGGTGCGGCTGCGCTGGCATTAACCCATCTTTTTTACCTCAGTTCTTAGATACGGATGGAATTATTTCTGGATTCATTGGACTTTTCTGATTATCTATGGGTTGGTTTGATTTTCAAACCGGTAACAAAATTCGGCCCTACCGGGCCTGATCATAGAGCTGGGAAAGCAGTTAGTTTTTGATTACATTGAAGAATATTTAAGGAGGGGCAGTCAGCTAAGACTGCAATGTGAAAAAAGTTTTTACAGCCAAAAAAGAATCCATCCGGTGATTGATGAAGGCTCAATTGATCGGCCTGTTCGTTACGACTAATGTTTATAAGGAGGTGCCGGGATAAGTTGACAAAATACATTTAACTGCAGGAGATTGTTGTTCAGAATAGTTAACCTAGTAGAAGGAATAGGAAAGATGAAAATAAAAATTTTGTTCTTTATGTTTTTGATCTCAGCACTGATACTGGGTGCATGTGCACCTGTTGAAGTTGAAGAGCCAGTTGTCGAGGAACCGGTAGTTGAGGAACCGGTAGTTGAAGAACCTGTGGTAGAGGAACCTGAAGTTGAAGAGCCAGAGGTCGAGGAACCTGAGGTTGAGGAACCTGTTGTAGAAGACCCCATCGCTGATGTGGTTGAATTACGATTCATGTATTACGCCGATGGCGTTGAAGCAGAAGTGATGCAGCCTCTGCTGGATGCATTCATGGCTCAAAATGAAGATATCGTTGTCTTGCTGGATGTTGTTCCTTATTCAACCGTTGATGAACAGTTACCTGTGCAGGTAGAAGCAGGTCAGGGGCCTGATCTGGCTCGAATCACCAACTTTGCTGCTTTTCGAGGTTTGTTGTTGGACCTGAGAGCGCTGGTCTCGAACCCGGATTATTACCAGGCTAATTTCCCCGCCCCTGTATTAAATGCCCTTGGATACGGCGGCTTCCCGGATGCCTATACAGTTACCGGCCCCTTTGTCAACCAGACCCTATTTGAACAGGCCGGGATTGATTTGCCGGGTGATGATGCTACCTGGGAAGACTGGACCGACCTAACCCAGGCGGTTGCAGAGGCCACCGGTACTGCTTATGCCATTGGTATCGATCGAACCGGGCATCGGGTGGCTGGGCCTGCGATGAGCATGGGTGCCACGCTGATTGATGCGAATGATGATTTCACCATTGATACGGAAGGTTTTCGTGCTTTTGTGGACCTGATGAAATCCTGGCACGATGAAGGCTTGATGCCGGAAGAACTCTGGCTGACCGGCGATGCACTGAATAACTGCATCGACTGGTTCAAGACAGCCGATATGGTCATGTGCATGACCGGGTCCTGGATGATCGGGGGTACGGCTGCTGATGTTGGTGATGCCTTTGACTGGCTGGTTGTTCCTAACCCGACTGGCGCTGGCGGTTCAACGGGCATTGCCGGTGGTTCGGCTGTAGTGGCCTTTGCCGACACAGAGCACCCAGAAGCGGTTGCGAGATTGATGGAATTCTTGTATGCACCAGAAAACTATGCTGCTTTTTCAGCCGGCACCCTGGCACTTCCTGCGCAAGTTGAAGTTGCCCAAACGGGCGTCGATTTTGATTCTGACAACCCTTCCGTGCTGGCGGCTTTGAGTGCCTTTACGGCAGAGGTTCCCAAATTACAGGAACAGGCCGTCTTCTTGAATGTGCACCCGTTTGCCTTTGCCTATTACCGTAATAGCGCCAGTCGTATTGCGCAATATCTGGCAGGCGAGCTGACGCTGGATGAGATGATCACGAACTTACAATCGGATATCGATACGGCCATCGCTGAAGCTGGCGACTAATTAGATCGCTTTTAACCTTCTCGGGTGCAGTCCTGATAAAATGGGGCTGCACCCGCATTAATTTGTCGAGAGGTTACCATGGCTGAACTTTCTAAGACAAAAAAATATGAGTCTTTCTTTGGATCTATTGGGCATGCTATCGTCTCCGGTTTTGATGTGTTTTTTGGCTCGATCCAGAAGATAACCGGGATTAAAGGAATTCCCTATCTATTTGTCCTACCGAACTTACTCATTTTTGGCATATTCATCCTGTACCCGATGATCCTAAACTTTGTGTATGCCTTTACAGGGGGACGGTCGTTTTTTCCAGACCAACGTACTTTTGTCGGCACGAGTAATTTTGAACGCCTTTTTACTTGTGAAAATTTCTTGTTACCGAACACCTGTAGAGAGGACCTGTTCTGGCGAGCCGTGCATAACACGGTTGTGTTTGTAATCGCCCAGGTCATCTTGATGATCCTTTTTTCATTAATCACTGCCCTTATTTTGAACCGTGATATTAAATGGCGCGGCTTTTTTCGTTCGGTTTATTTTTACCCCTGCCTGCTTTCTCCGATCGTTGTTGGGCTCATCTGGCAATGGATTTTGATGGATAGCGGGGCACTAAACGGGATTTTGACCGGGTTGGGGATTGGAAAGCAGCCGTTCCTGGTGCGGGCTAATTGGGCCAGGTTCTGGGTGATCATGGTCAGTGTTTGGGCGCAAATGGGGTTTTATACGCTAATCTTGTTGGCCGGGCTGCAATCGATACCTGCAGATCTGTATGAAGCCGCTTCGATTGATGGCGCTAATAAGTGGAAGGCTTTCAGCAACATCACCATGCCGCTCTTAATGCCCACGATGGTGGTGGTGATTGTGTTGACATTGATCCGGGCTGTGCAGGTGTTTGAGATCATCTATGCCTTCACTGGCGGCGGTCCGGGGACAGCCACGCTGTACCTGGTACAGTTCATTTACAATTATGGCTTTGCCAGCCCCAACCGACAGTTTGGCGTTGCTGCGGCCGCATCGCTGGTGATGGCCAGTGTTCTGATTGTTCTGACCCTGGCGCAATTGGCGGCCAGGCGGGAGGAGTCTTACTGATGAACCCGATACTTGAATTCTTAACCCGCAAACGGGGGCGGAAAAAGCTGAGCTTTAGCGACACACTGTCATATTTTTACCTTTTCCTGGGTGTCTTGATCATGTTTGGGCCGATTGTCTGGTTGATCTTCTCGTCTTTTAAATCACCGATTGAGATCGCAAGATTTCCTCCTCGGTTTTTCCCATACACTCAGGAGACGGTTCTCGTTGAGGGGTATGATGAGCCGTTGCAGTTATTTGAGGTGACCCTAGAAGACGGATCGGAAGCTGTGCTCGCTCAGGTGCGTCGGGTAGGCCTGGAAGCACAAATGGTTGACCCAGATAACCCGGATGAGATCATCAGGGTGAATATCGCCGATCGAGAACCGGTAGAACGCATCCGCTTTAATCTCGATAATTACATCACTGGGATCAGGGGATTCAACTTTGGTCGTTATCTGTGGAACAGCATTATCGTCACCGTAGCAGCCACAATCCTGACATTGCTGGTTAACAGCATGGCTGCCTTTGCGCTGGCAAAATATAAGTTTCCAGGCCGGCAGACGATTTTCTTGACGATGATCGCCACGTTGATGGTGCCATTGTCGGTGGTCTTGGTGCCGATCTTCTTGGTGATCACCCGCATTGGCTGGAATAATAATTTATTGGGGATTATCGTGCCGGTGGCCGCCACACCGACGGGTGTCTTTCTGCTCCGCCAGTATATGTTGACCATTCCTAATGAGTTGATGGACGCTGCAAGAATTGATGGCGCCAGTGAATGGCGGATTTATGCCCAGATTATCCTGCCACTGGCAAAACCAGCCCTGGCGGTATTGACCATTTTCTCCGTTATGTGGCGTTGGAATGACTTCCTGTGGCCGTTGATTGTTTTGAGCCGCAGCGAATATTTTACCCTGCAGGTGGGGTTGGCGGCTTTTCAAGGGGAGCATATGGTGCAGTGGAACCTGATCCTGGCGATGACGGTGTTGACACTGTTGCCGATCACGATTGTTTTCGCGTTCCTTCAGCGCCATATCACCACTGGCATTGCCACCACTGGGTTAAAATAAGCCTAAATCAGGTTTATCAGGAGCAGTCCATTGATATTTCATCACGAAGGTATTCAGTTACAGGAAGGGTATCAGCGCTTACAAAGTATGCGGCTCAAATCCACCACGGATAAACGTGTTATTTTTTCGACTTTGGCCGGAGAATTGTGCGTGACTTGTTATGCACCAAAGGTTTTTCGGTTTCATTTTAAAAGTGCCAACCCTCAACCGGATTATGGCATTCTAGCCGGTGAAGACGCGCAACATGATCTTGGATTAACCACGCTTGGGGATGGGTACCGCATTCAGTCGGGGGGCACATCGCTTGAGATTCTCAACAGCCCCTTGCGAATCTGCTTCTTACAAGATGAAAAAAGGCTTCTAAATTCTGCCTCCGATCGAACCATCCAGGGTCAATTGCGTTTTTCGCCGTTTGCCACAGGCAAAGGCTGCTGGCTGGTCTCATTGGATTTAAAACAGGAAGAAGCGGTTTACGGGCTGGGCGAAAAATGGGCTTCCCTGAATAGAAGGGGGCAGTTGATTCATTCGTGGAATGAGGATGCCACAACTGTCAATTCTGAGCTATCTTATAAAAATACCCCCTTTGCCTGGAGCCCAGCAGGCTGGGGTTTGTTCGTGCACACCCCCTCAAAAGTTTCCCATGGTGTGGGTTATCCGCAATGGTCTCACCGCAGTTATATTCTTCAAGTTAATGATCAAGCGCTTGACCTATTTTTGATGGCCGGAGAAACACCTGCTGAGATCATTGAAACCTATACCCATCTGACCGGACGCTCACCGCAGCCACCTCGCTGGAGTTATGGTATGTGGATGTCACGCGCTTATTACCAGACAGGAGAAACGGCCCTGGATGTCGCAAAAAAATTGGTTGAAAAGCAGATCCCCTGTGACGTCCTGCTGCTGGATGGACGTGCCTGGCACACCATGGAAGACCGTTTTGATTTTCAGTGGGATAAGCAGCGATACCCCGATCCGGCGGGATTTATTCGTGAACTTCGGTCTTATGGAATCCGGTTGAACCTATGGGAATATTCCTATCTTTCCGCCCTTAATCCGTTGTTCAATGAATTGGCCGATAAGGGCTACTTCTTGAAGAACCCGGATGGGACACCCTATATTCACCGCTGGTTCCCCTGGCCCTTTGATGAAACCCTACCGCACCTGATGCCCAGTGGGATCATCGATTTTACCAATCCAGAGGCTTATGCCTGGTATCGCAACCAGCATGCGCAACTCCACAAGCTCGGGGTGAGCGTGATGAAGACGGATTATGGTGAGGCGGTGCCAGAGCATGTTATCGCCCATAATGGCGATAGCGGCAGGCGGCTCCATAACATCTATACCCAATTGTATAATCGCTGTGTCTACGAAGCAGCACAGAAATACAGCGCGGACGAGCCGATGGTGTGGGGGCGCTCCGCCTGGGCAGGCGGCCAGCGTTATCCGGTCCATTGGGGTGGGGATCCCCAGGCAGATTGGGGCGGTTTGGCAGCCAGTATTCGCGGCGGCCAGGCATGGGGGATGAGCGGCGGCCCATTTTACGCCCATGATATTGGTGGTTTTGCCATTGGCAATCCTGAGCCTGAGCTGTATATCCGCTGGGCACAGGCGGGTGTGATGTGTTCCCACACCCGTTTCCACGGTCTTGGGGAGCGAGAGCCCTGGGTGTATGGTCAAGAAGCGGAAAGGATTGTGCGGGAGTGGTTGAACTGGCGTTATCAGTTGATCCCTTATTTGCAGGCTTGTGCC
>PWSY01000250.1 GCA_003563055.1 Anaerolineaceae bacterium
ACGCCGGATTTTGTGTCTGTCATGATTAGGGCGCTCCCTCGTTGAGCTTGGGTTATTTGTTCATACAGAATTATAACGATAGTTTGGGATTTTTCAGAGGATTGGTGTCTAAATGAGAATTGAATTGGCAAGGATAAGGAGGATGAGAATCCCCAAACAGAACCCTGGATTTGACCAAATGTTATTCAACTGTGGGTGACCCAGATGGTAGATTTTTTATTGGTGGGCTTTTCGCTCACACTATGGTGATTTTGACCTGTCGCCCCTGCCGCGTCTTCCCACGCAGGCAATAGGGGCAGGGGTCTGCCCTGGCAGGCACCTGTACACTGCAGAAGCTGCATGCTTCCCTTGACATCGCTTGAAGTTCTGCCAGGGACACTTCCCAGGGCGCATCCTGGCGCGTATCCAGCCCGCAGGTCGGGCAGGCAGTGGCCTCTTCGTCGATGATGCCTGAGCAATAGGGGCATAAAAAGATCAGCTCTTCATCGGCCCATACCAGCTTGAATGCAAAACCCCGCAGGTCACTGGCGATGACCCGGTTCACGAATTGTGTTGTCACATAGACCTCTTGCAATACGGTTTCTGGGATTTTGAACAAATTCAAACCGGCAATCCGATCAGGCAAAAAGGCATGGGAGATGATGCGCATGATCCGTCCGCTGGAAGAAAAGCGTTTGGCTGCCACCCGGTCAGGATCCAGACCGTCAACCAGGCGGGTGACATTCAAGGCATGGTAGGTCTGATCATTGTTTTCGCAGGGTAAGGGTATCAGCTCACCAGCTTCCCCCAGCAGATCGATCAGGTCATCGACAGCACGCTGGCTGAAGACGGGGATATGGGTGGCTAAACCTGGAAAGTCACCCCAAGGTTGTTGCCCCTGGTTCAAGGTTACCCGCATGGATTGTGCGGAATCTGACAGCGAAGTGCCGTTAAATTGTTGATAAAAGTCCAGGACGGCCTCCTGGGCTGGCGTGAGGATGGGGAAAATGTTGACATTGGCGCTGAGCACGAATACTTTCATGGGATTCCTGATTGGTTATGTGTTGCGTGTGGTCACCTGATTATACAGGAAAACCGCACTGTTCCCATTACAAACAGCAAGGCTTTAAGTGGGCATTGTGGCTTTTGGCATTGTCAATGGCAGGTATTGGACAACCGCACTGGCAATGGTTATGGGCGATAGCGAAGCGGTATAGAATAGAAGTCATATTAAGGGGAAGTGAGAGAGTTTAAACGTGAAAAATTCACATTAATCTGGCATTTAAGTTGCAACATAGAGGGCGTGTGTAAATTGATCAAATCATAAATGGAAAGTGATTCTCGATGTCAAAGCAAGATCCTGTTTTCGAAGAAGTGAGAGATTTAGATCGTGAAGAATTCACATGCATCTGGCACTTAACTTGCAATTTATGGGATGTGTACAACTCGATCAACTCATAAATGGAAGATGATTCTCGATGTCACAACAAGATCATGTTTTCGAAGAAAGGAAAGCAGATGCACTGCAATCATGAATCAGTTTTTCTAAATCACGAGCGCGCAGTGAACAAGAAAGGCTTTCATTTATGGCTAATAGTGAAAGGAGTGATGATTATAGATTAGGCTAAATGTTTTTACCCAATGGTCGTATTTGATAAACATAACCAAATTAACTAAAAAATAGGAGTCAGAATAAAATGTTACACAAATTGATTTTAACAGCACAAGAATTTTTCAGGGGCGTATTGGAAGATAAAGAAGAAGGCCAGGGATTGGTCGAATACGCATTGATCATCGTGTTGATTGCCATCGCAGTCATCGCCGCGGTAACCCTTCTTGGGGAGCAGGTTGAGGTTGTATTCGCTGAGATTGTAAATGGTCTCGGTGGTAATTCAAGTGTTTTAAATTAAGCTCCAACGCAGTGGCCTTTAAACCAACCGCGAACACTTCTAATAAAGTCTCCGTAAATAGAGACTTTATTAGAAACTTATTTTCAAAAGTGAGGACCACTAGAAAACAGAAGGTGTGACACAGATTGACATTGCGTTTGTAATTAGAATTGCCACCCTTGGGAAGTGTAAGCAGACCCAATCGCGGCCAATAGGACAAAGGATACTTATGAAGGAGAAACCAGAACAGCATCAAAATAATTTTCGCCACAAGGGTCAATCCCTGATTGAATGGGCGTTGGTACTGCCTATTCTCCTGTTGATCATCATGGCGGCCATGGATTTTGGGCGCATGTTTTACACCAAAATCATCCTGACCAATGCTGCCCGAGAAGGGGTGAACTACCTGGCCTATTTTCCGGAAGACAAGGATGCGGGCTATGTGAACACCATTTCTGCGGCGTTGAACGAAGCCAGTGGCTCCATCGTGACCTTAAATGCCGCTAACCTGAGCATCTCCGATTGCTGCACACCAGGCGCGCCAGTTGGGGTGACGGCCTCCATTACCGTGGATTTGATTTTTAATGATGCCCTGCAAACTTTGGGCTTGTTAGGCGGCCCGCTCCAATTAAGCAGTACCGTGAGGATGATGGTGCAATGAAAACACGCATGGATGATATCGGGCAATCATTGATTGAATTTGTAGTCATCTTTCCCCTGGCCATATTCCTGATTATCGGATTCATCGACCTGGGGCGAGGGGTATTTTATTATTCTTCTTTATCCAACGCTGTTCGGGAGGCTTCGCGCTTTGCGATCGTCAACCGCGATGCACTCATAGATGTATGTGATAACCCCGCTGACAATGCTTTACAGGATAAGGTGTTGGCGTTTGCCTTTGGCTTGACGACCCCACCCAATGCTTTGAGAAAGCAAGACATCACCATCAACTGCCCATTGAACAACCCGGACCATACCATCACGATTGAAGCCAGGTACACCTTTGTTCC
>PWSY01000146.1 GCA_003563055.1 Anaerolineaceae bacterium
GTGATCCTGACAAAGACTTCAGGCACTTATTTATTTGATCGGGTCAATCACCGGCGATGGATTGTTCCAAATTACCCATCGAAAGTTGTCAATCCAACGGGTTCAGGGGATGCCTTTGCAGGGGCGTTCTTAAAAGGTTTTCGTGAAAATTACGATCCATTGGAGGGCGCTTTGATGGGCAGTATTGCGGATTCCATTGTGATTGAAGGTAACGGTGTCTTTTTTGCTCTGGACGCGCTGCCTGAGCTGGTTGATGCCCGCCTGCTGGCTTTAAGAGAACTGGTGCGAGAGGTTTAGGGGGTCCTTTTATTTAGGTTTACTAGCTTTTGCCAAAATGAAATATCTTCCGCAAACGAGCCTGAAATGCCAGCCGACGCACCAGGCGGGAGGCGTGTTTTGCCCGTACCTGGTCTGATTGCTGATTGCTAAATTTATCCCGGTGGTATTCGTCGATGATGTCCAGGGCAGGTTGTTTTGTTTCTGGCATAAGCGCAACGATTGTTCGTGCCCGTTCTATTGGAGTCTCAGCTAAGTCAAGAGGATGCCCTAATGTTCTTATAGATTTACCCAGTTGGATATAGGCTTTTTCAGCATCAGACATGCGTGCACGGTAGCTCCACCGTCTCAGCCAGGTTGGTACTGGCTTTTTTTGTCTCATTAACAGTCGTTCAATTATAATGGGCAGGGGATGGATATCAAATTTTTTATTGAGTGTGTCTTGATGTCGGAGCACTATTTTAATGACAATCAGGATGATTAAAAAGTTGGCCAATAAAGCCAGGTGGGTGCCAAAACGCGCAACCCCGTGGAGGATTATTTGAGATGGGGTCTCCGAATCACCGATGATGACCTCCGGTGTCTCTTCTGGAATTGAATCAAGGTCATCAAATTGATCATTCATGATGGGAAGGTCGTTCCTTGAGGGCGTGGTCTCGGTAGAAGGCCTTTCTCTGGTTGGTGGAAAGAATACTTCTGTCTCAGAAGCGGTGGGCTCAAAGATCACCCAGCCAATGCCCATGAAGTACACTTCTGGCCAGGCATGGCTGTTCCGACTGCGCACAGTGTAGGTATCCATCTCTGTTTCAAATTCGCCCGGTGAAAAGCCCACAGCCAGGCGGGAGGGGATGCCCAAAGAACGCAACATAAGCACCTGGGCTGTGGCGTAATAATTGCAAAAGCCTATTTTCTCCTCGAACAAAAACCACTCAAGGGGATCCACTCCCATGGGAACAGGGGGCATGATGCGGGTGTATTCGATATTGCTTCGTAAATAGCTTGATATGGCAGAGGCGATATCGTAGGGTGTATCATGGCCGTCTGAAATGGTGACAGCCAGGCGTGCGATGTTTGGAGAAAAATCATCCGGTAATTGCAGATAAGGATTGAGCCATTTGGGATAATCGGTGCTTGCGTCTTGCAGTTCTTCCACCGTTGGCAAGCTGATTTGTGTTTCGATTGTGTAAGTTTCACCGGCAGTTAAATCAGGGTTTGCAAATAAGGCGATTAAATCTTCATCGGAATCGGACAGGGGGTGGATATTGGCCTCAACAGGACGGCTTATCCAGGTGGGTCTGCCGGTGTAATACAAATTGGCCATCCGATTAACATTATTGATAAAAGTTAAACTTAACGTTTGCTCGCTTTGCCAATCAGGGTATTGGATGTTAAAGTTGTCGGGGGTAAGCAATCTGCTGTCGCGGTTGTGTTCAGATGACCAGTTGGCATTATCATAATAATCATAACTGTGGGCATGCCAGTAAGGGCGATATCCTTCAGGTGAGGGTGTATTGATTTTGACGCTAAAAATGATGGCTTCACTCTCCGGTGAACCACTTCCCAGCCCCATCGAATCACTGAAAAAACCGATGGATGGGTCAGTGATGGCATGGTCAAAGACAAATATATCAGAGATATCCGCTGTCAGACGAATCCAGAAATCCGTTATGTTGTTCCATATGACTGAATACTGTGTGGTTTCTTGCGGGGTTAAAGGAATTGTCCATGAAAAAAACAGCAAAATTACAGCCAGGGTCAGTAGCGTCTTGGTAAAAGCATCATGAGATTCGGGTGTGGTATAAACCCCTTCTTGTCTCCATTTTTCTTTGTAACGCAGAAAGGTTGTCCGCCCAATAATGAGTAATGTGAAGAAAAGAAATAATATCAGGTAACGGGTGTTGTAAGCTTGGTCTTGGTGATAATGGCCGATGACCAGTAGTGTTATCCCCAGGGGTATGAGCGATGGCCAGACAGAACCTTCCCTGATGAGCAAGAAGGTGGTTGATGAAGCCAGCACCCATAAGATGACGGCCATGATGCTCAGGAAGAGGATGGGGTCCGTGGTGGTTTGCCCTGACCCGAATTGTACAATGGCAACCCGTAATCGCCAGCCAACATGGTAGAGGATGCGGTCTCGCCAGATCATATCCATTTCGACAGATGTGCCAAATAACCAGCCAATGATAAAAACGGCATAAAGGGTTGAGAAAATGATGGATACCAATGTCGAAAAGCGGCTGTAGCCCAACGCAAGCCCAACCAGACCTGCGATTAGCGTCACGAACACCAGGATGTGCAGGTCGCTTGTCCATTCTGTGACTGCCAGACGCGACGCTACCGTAAAAAGGGCCGCGATTGCCAACAAAGCAATCCACATGTCCCAAAAGCGATCGGTTGGGGCGTTTTCAAGCCGGACAGTCATGTCAGTAGTGTATTCAAGTTATGGGGTTTCGTCAATTGCTAAGGTGTTATCAAGCAAGGATCAGTCAATAATTGGGTGCCTGAGGGCACATTCGGCGATCCTTTTTGGGGTCATTGATTGGCGCGCTTATCTACTGAGCTTGTCTGCTCATCTGTGTTTGCTAAAGGTGTTTGCTA
>PWSY01000218.1 GCA_003563055.1 Anaerolineaceae bacterium
CAACCTCTCGTCTACGTGATCCGCCGCCAATCCGGGAGCCTTGTCTTTTATCTCCTCCTCGGAGAGTCCCTGCGCACGGGGCAGCAGCGTCTTGCTCGCGTCCCCTAGATCGTCGCGGCTGCTGAACATGCCCTTCACCGCCTTCGCAGATGCCTGCGCCTGTGCCGCAGTGGCCGCGTCCTCGCGGTTCTGTCTCTTGTTGCCGAGGGCGGCGTCCAGTGTGTTCCCGTCCTGCACGCCCTGCAAGGCACCTGCCAGCACGTCCTGCGCCGTGATCTCGCCGTCCTTCAGCTCCCCTTGCATACGGGATGCCACATGCCCTGCGACCGACCACAGCGCGGTCTTCAGATCGGCTTCCGGGTTCTCCTGCATATACACGTTCACGCCTGCGGCGATTTCGTCAGCGGCAACGAACCTGCCGACACTGGGCGTCCTCAAAGCGCCCTCGGGCAGTCCTTCCTCGATCTCCTGTAGTGTCTCAGCCTGCGAGCCGGGGGTCCAGCGGCCCAGTACCGGATCGTTCTTGACGATGGAATCATAGACCTGCTGGTCTACAGTCACACCGCTGCCGAGGGTCACGGGAGCGCGTCGCTGCTGCGCGGGAATCGGCTCGGGACCACCACGCCCTTCCTGGAACATGACAGCGCCCTCGGCCTGTAGCCTGCGGTAGCGGGCCAGTGCCTCGGGGTCTTCCTGCAACTCGTCCCATGTGTACGTGCCTCCTATCTGCCCCGGAGACGGTGCGTTGGCCTCGTAGGTCTCGCGGCCTATGCGGTCGCGCTCCTCTGCATCGAACTCGGCCTTGACTTCCAACCGTGCCCTCGTGGTAGCCCCTGCACGGTCGGCCAGCACTTCTGTCATGCGCTCTTCGAGGGCTATGCGGCGATCCTCGTCCCGTCGGGCGGCGATCTCGGGGGGCATGTTCTCCATCGCGGATTGCAGGGCGATCGCCTGCTGCTCGCGGGGCAGTTTCTCGGCAACGTGCGAGCGTACAGACCCCTGCCACTCATCGAAGCTCTGCTCGGGGTTCTGTTGCAGGATGTCGGCGGCGAGGGCGGCCCCATGCCTCGTGGCTCTTGTCATAGACTGCGTGAGCTTGTTGAGGTGCTCCGCGACGTTCCTCTGCTGGCTGGACCATCCGGCCCTGCGGGAGGTGGGCAGGCTCTCTCTTAAAATGTCGGCGGCCATCTGCATGTCGGCCAGCGTAGGCGGCGCGTCCCCGTCGCCGAAGGCGTTGAGGATAGCCACGCGCTCGCGCTCGCCCAGGGCGGGCAGGTTGTTCTTGCTCCTACCTGCCTGCACGTCGAACAGGGTATTTTTGGCTTCCATCCTGCGGCGCGTATCGGCCTGCTCCATAGCCGCTCTCTGCGCCCCCTGCTCGGCACGTATCACGTCCTGCGGGGTGATGACGGACGTAGCGAGGGCGGAGAGGTCGACCTGCGGTCGGCGCTGCCCGTCCGGTATCCGGTCACGAGGGACGTTATGGTACTCTATGCTGCCGTCGGGCTGTGTAGTACCTACCTGTATGTCGGACCGTCGCCGCTGGAGCATCTGCTCCCTGCGTTTTGCGATGTCCTCGGAGCTAAGCATCTGCATGGGGACGCCGGTGTCGTCGTCGTCGAGGACGCCGTTCTGCACGAGCGCGGGATCTATGTTGAACTCCCGCTTGCCGTAGACCATATGCGCATAAGGGTCGCCGTGTACGGCGCGGGTCTCAAGCTGCCTCTCGTAGAGTTCGTGGTCGTCCGGCTCCACCAGGTCCGTAGGAAGCGGGTGCTGCTCCCTCGTGGGACGTGCGCGATTGTTATCCGGGTCCTCGTAGTGCGTCGGCATCTCAGCCCCCTTTACTCAGCGTTCGGGTCAGCAGGCGGAAGCGTGAATCCATCCGATTCTACATCCTCGTACCGAAGCCCGTAGGTGAAAGCCAGTTTAAGGGTGGTCCCGTTGATGCTGGGGCTGCGCGTTGGACGGAAGGCGTCGGGCCTGTCTGCTGTTTCCAGAGCCTCATAAGCATCGTAAATCACGTCTGCCAGCCTCTTCATAAACACCCGCACGTCGTCGTTCGCGTCGTTCTGCGTGATGTCAAGAGAGGCTAGGGGAATGGTGATGTTGGTTGCGTCTGCCACAAAGCCCGGAATCCATTGGTCGGTTGCTGCGTCGATTGCCATTTTATCATCTCCTTGGTTATGTGCCTTTTGGCACGTTGGTGTCATAATGCACTTTCGATGTGCGGTTTGTCAATTATTAATGAATGCGAAGTGCTTGCAGATCGAGTGCAAAGCCGAATTACTCTAAGAGCTGTAGCTCCGATGGGGAATAAGATATAATACCTCTTTGATCTCCATCAGCCATGGATAGGTCGCCCAGAATATTACTGATCTGCACAGACACATAAAACGCATAAAGACCTACATCCAATTGCTTGTTGATATTAAGAACATCACCAGATGAATGGCCATTAGGATCAAGCTGAATGCTAGCAATGTTCGAAAGTCCGTGACCAGAATAAACACCAGACATCCACTGAGCATAGTCGGTCAACATGTAGCCACGTACATCATCTACAGAATCAGTCAAGCTTCCGTCCGGTTCTGTTGGTTTAGCGTAAATATTAAGCCGGATGCGCAACCCACTGTGGTAAGATGGTATCTCCTGCGCAAGAACCAGACGTTTTGCTACACCAGCAGACAATACCGCTCCGCCAAGAAACTTCACACCCGAACGAAAAGAGTATCTATAAATACCTTGATCAACAGAAACAGAAAGTGAAACAGAGGCTCTGATCGATGCTTCTACATTCGATGCTCCACCTGTTTCTATGTTGTTTGTTAATCCATTCTGGGTTAGCAAATGGGACAGCAGCGA
>PWSY01000035.1 GCA_003563055.1 Anaerolineaceae bacterium
AGCAGAGAAATCTCCTCCTGGTCAACCCACACAGCGTGCACAATCTGAAAATGGCGATCCAAAACCCCCAAACTGTCAAGCCAGGCTGCCGGCCGCAGCCCCGTTTCCTCCACCGTCATAGAGACCTCATCCTGGGTTTCAGACAGGTGAATATGACTGAAACTATCATGCGCCAGTGCCAGCTCATGCGCCTTCACCAAGGTTTCGGCTGAGCAGCGCCAGGGGGTCAGCGGCCCGCTGGCAAAATGGATCCGATCGTGTGCTTGAACCCGTTGAAAATAGTCCTGCAATATCTCGAGAAGGTCCTCTGGCTGCTCCCCATTCGGGCCCAGATCCGCCCACGCTCGGGCTACTGTCACCCGCAAACCGGATTGGCTGGCCGCATCGATGACGGCATTGGTCAACGCATGGGAGCCAGCGATCTTATGATGATCAACCACATGGGTCACGCCACTACGGATGTTTTCGGCAAGACCGACCAGCGCAGCCAGGTGTAATAATTCTGGTGAAAATGCCCCTTGAAGCGGCCAGATAATTTCCTTCAACCAGCGCAGCAAAGGCCGCCCTGATGCCAACCCGCGCATAAATGTCTGTGATAAATGGGTATGGGCATTCACCAACCCAGGAATGACAACCTGGTGATTCAAGCTGAGGACTTGTGCATCTTTAGAAATGGTTGCAGGATCGGGCGATCCGGGCTGTATACCTGATATACGCCCATCTTGGATGGTAATCATGCCGGGGTTTAGCCAGCCTGAAGGGGTTTCAGGGGATCCCTCAACCGCGATGACGGCATCTGTCAGAATCAATTCATTCACCGGTCAGCTCCCCGATCAATGCCTGTGCCTGTTCAGGCGTCAGGTCATCTGTAATATCCAGCGCAAACCCCTTGCCGCCCAATTCTGACACAATTTTTCGAGCGCCTTGTGCTGACACATACAACTGGCAGCGTTTGCCGCCATCAATAATGCGCTTCAGCAAAGGCAGCCATTCTTCCGGTGGAGGCGTCCCGTCACCCGGGATCCACTGGATACCGCGCAAACCTTCCAGCGCCAGCAGCTGATCCACATGCCGTATCTGTCCCTTGCCATCCAGGTGATAAAATGCATAAGGGATGGTTTCGAAGGATTCTTGCAGGTCTGGGATCACAAATTGCCTAAAATGATTTGACGAAATCATATAGGCAAAGTCGCTCTGAAACATATACGCACGTTCAGGCGCCCAAATGGAAGCCCAACAAGCGCTGCCCAACCCGGCCTGATCCATCAGGTGATGGAGATGATCGTAGCAGTGAAGCCAGGTTTGCCGAATCTCATCGCAAAGCCGCTCAACTTCCTCTGGCGCATCCAATAAAGCCATCGCCAGCCGCTCTGACCCAATCAACGAAGCGAGCACATCCAGATTGCCCCCCAGGTCCGTCATCCCGATCGCGACCTGGCCTTTCCACCGTCTGGCTGCGCTTTCAGTCAGCGCACACACACGCAGCCAAAGTGGATTGGTTTCATCAATCGAAGGGTTGATCTCCGCGAGGGGGATTTGCTCCCATGAGCGGCCTTCAGCATCCTGAGGGGGTGAGAACCAGGCGGTATCGGGGGATAACTGGCAGTCTGCCCCAAGGAATGCGGCCAAGACCCCCGGCCCAAAATTGACATAATATTTGGGGATCGAATCGCCAAAAAACAGGGCTGCTTCAAGCGCGGCTTGATAATGGTCCAACACCGAATCGACGGGCATATCGAGGGCGAATTTCCCGGCATAGGTCCAGGTCGGGCGTTCTGGCGCGTTGGGATTGCGCGCTTTCCAGCCAGGCTGGTAAGTCTCATACATCACCAACGGTCGATCTAACCTGCCATCCCACCAATCCTGCCAGCTCTGTTGAACCTCCGGCCACCCTTTAAAGCCATTACCCAATTGAATCTCCTTCATCAAGCCATCTCCATTTTTAGGGGGAAGTCCCGTAAACGCTGCCCGGTGGCATGATAAACCGCGTTGGCGATGGCTGGTGCAGTGGCAACCATGGTCGGTTCCGCCAAACCCTTGGCGCCAAAAGGCCCTTCATCCTGGTTTGAGTCAAGGTAGCTCAGGTCCACTTCAGGCGTATCCAGGGCATCCGGGATGGTATAGGTCTGCAGGGTGATTTTCTGGGGATAACCCTCCTTGAAAGTAAAACCTTCCGTCAGGGCATAGCCAACACCCTGGGCAATCCCGCCGATCATCTGGCCCTTTGCCCCAAGCGGGAACACAATTGTGCCGGCATCATGCGCGGCCCAGATCTTTTCAACTTTGATCGCGCCGCTTTTCTGATTCACGATTACATCAGCGACCTGGGCGCCATAACAATAGGTGAAATAGGGGGTGCCTGTGCCGGTTTCGAAGTCCCAGTGAATGACCGGGATCTGCCAGTAACCCTCTGAGGAGAGCTGCAGGCCCATTTTTCTGGCATGGGCAATCACCTGGTCAAAACTGGCTTCGTTCTCATTGGGGCTGATAAATAAGCCATCGTAAAAATTTAGCTCTTCTTTCGAACAGCCCAATAAATTGGCCCCAGCCATACACAGGGTTTCTTTTAATTTCTCGGCTGTAACCCGGACGGCATTCCCGCCCACAAGTGTCGCTCGTGAAGCCACCGTTGGCCCGGTCTCCCTAGCTGTTTGCGTATCAGGGCGTAACATGTGGATGCGAGTAGGTGAGACACCCAACACTTCAGCCGCCAGTAATGTAAACACCGTGCGGCTGCCCTGGCCATAATCGGTCATGGCGTGCTGCAGCGTGATGGAATTATCCGGTTCAATCCGGATATTGGCCCTGGCATAATCTGTGCCTTCGCCGCCCAAACCGCTCCCGTGGAAAT
>PWSY01000199.1 GCA_003563055.1 Anaerolineaceae bacterium
CCCGGTTCCTGACGGGTGGGGACATCACCGACATGCACCGTCGGGTAGAGACTTTGGTAGGCCTCCAACCCATACATCAAGTTACCTGCCGTCCGTTGTTGGTGATAACAATCAAAGGCAAGCCGAAATTGTGGGTGGCCCATGCGCCGCACCCAATCTGCTGCCAGCGATTGGTCGCTCACCAAAACACCGCCCTGGATATGGAACTCATTTAAGTTCTCTACCCAGACCTCAACCTTGGTCTGTTCAACCAATTTTAATATTTTCTCGGTTTGATCCAGGAGGTTGGCGTATTGTTGGGCCTGGGTCAGGTTGCGTGACAACCGGCGAGTCCACTCCTGACCGTCAACGATATCGACCTGGTTCGAGAAAATAAACAAATGTGCCACCTCGTAACGTTCCGCCATTTCCAGGCTCTCACCCCAGGAACGCAGGGTCACCTCGTTATCAGCCGGGTCTGCCAGCGAACCCATCGCCTCATCAAAAGTCGAGTTGATCACAGCACCCAACGCCTGACATTCAGCGTAAATATCAGCCATGGGCGCATTTCGCCAACACCAGACATCCATGCGCTTCACGCCAATCTCGACAAAAGCGCTCACCCGTTCCACCAACGGGCGATCCTTAAACCAAAAATCCAGGTATCCTGTAAATTCCATCATCTCAACTCATGATCCGTCCGCCATCAATTTCGATGGCCTGACCGTTAATATACCGGGCCTCTTCCGAGGCTAAAAATGCCACCAGGGCCGCTGTCTCTTGAGCCGTCCCCAATCGCTTCATCGGGTTGGACTCTGCCAACTCCTTTAAGTAAGCGCCGGGTGCCCAATTATTCTCTTCACAGATTTTCCGGTCGACTTCGCGCATCATTTCAGTATCGGCATGTCCCAAACAGACAGCATTGCAATTGATGTTATATGGGCCCAATTCCATCGCCACCGACCGCATCAACCCGATCCCCCCTGTCTTGGTGGCAGAATAAGCCGCTGAGTTTGGCCAGGATGTTTTTGCGGCCATGGAGGACATGATCACAATACTGCCCCCTTTCTGTTCCATCATGAAGGGCGCCACCGCATGACAGCAGAGATAAGTGCCGGTCAAATTCACGTCCAACACAAGCTGCCAATCTTCCAACAGGTCATCATGCAAAGGCCCAGCGCGGTAGATCCCGGCGTTGGCCACCAGCACATCCACCCTTCCCCAGGCATCAACCACCTGTTGAATTGAATCATGCACGCAGTCATGGTCGGACACATCACAGAATCCGCCCATTCCACACAGGCCCTCAGCCACCGATTCGGCATTTTCTTCAACGATGTCGAGAACAGCCACTTTTGCGCCCTCATCCGTAAACCGCTCCGCACAGGCCTTGCCGATCCCCTGGGCGCCGCCGGTCACGATGACAACTTTATCTTCAAAACGTCGCATGATACCCTCAACCAATCGCTCTAATCAAAAAACTTTTTCGCTGCCCGCACAATATCCTCCACACCTGGCAGAACGCTTTGTTCCAATTCAGGGCTGTAAGGCAGGGGGACATTGTCGGCACCAACCCGCAGAATGGGACCATCCAGGTATTCGATCGCCTCTTCTGCCAACACCGCGGCAATTTCAGCTCCCGGGCCGGCGCGGCGGTGTGCTTCGTGACTGATCACCACCCGGCCCGTTTTGGCGACAGAGTCAATTAAGGTGTGTATGTCCAGTGGAATCAGGGTGCGAGGGTCGATCACTTCTGCGGCGATACCCTCCTCCGCCAGCTTATCTGCTGCTTGCAGGGATTTCTGAGCCATGATGCCAATCCCGATCAAGGTCAGGTCCTTGCCCTCCCGCATCACCGCAGCCTTCCCAAAGGGCACCATGAAGTCAACATCATCTGGCACCTGACCTTTGAGTCCGTACAGCATCTTATGCTCAAAGAACAGCACCGGGTCCTGCCCGCGGATGGCGCTCTTCAACAAACCTTTGGCATCGGCCGGGGTCGCTGGGGTAGCGATCTTCAAGCCGGGCACATTCATGAACCAGGATTCTGGGCTTTGTGAGTGTTGGGCGGCCGCAGAACCTGGCGCGCCGCTGGTTATTCGGATGGTGAGGGGCACATTTGCCTTTCCACCGCTCATGAAACGGGCTTTAGCGACCTGGTTGACGATCTGGTCACCCGCACACATCAAAAAATCACCAAACATGATCTCGACAATCGGACGCATCCCCATCATGGCAGCCCCCAATCCGCTCCCCACGATGGCGATTTCAGATATTGCCGTATCGCGCACCCGATCAGGCCCAAACTCCTCAAGCATGTCATGGGAGACTCCCCAAACACCGCCAAAAACGCCCACATCCTCACCCATCAGGAATACCTCCGGGCTGCGACGCATCTCTTCACACATTGCCTGCCGTATCGCTGTAGAATAAGTTATTTCCTGCATCCTCAATCCTCTCAAAAAACCAATCCATCATGGGTGTCCGCGTAAACGCCTGCCCTGGCATCTTCAGGCTCAGGCTTGGGCGCAGATGCGGCGTAAGCCACGGCTTCATCCAGCTGGCCGATCACCTCACCCTGGATGTCTTCTAAATCACCCTCCTCCACCAGGTCAGATTTCACCAGGGCTGCCCTGAAGGCCAGGATTGGATCCCGCCCTTTCCACTCATCAATCTCTTCTTGGGAGCGGTAGACTTGCGGGTCGCCCTCGTAATGCCCGCGCAGCCGGTAAGTTTTCGCCTCAATAAAAGTCGCACCACCGCCGGCGCGTGCCAGTTCTGCCGCCTGGCTGACAGCCGCAAAAACGGCCACCACATCGTTGCCATCAATTTTTACACCGGGGATGCCATACCCATCCGCTCG
>PWSY01000042.1 GCA_003563055.1 Anaerolineaceae bacterium
AGCGAAAACCTGCAATTTGTCCGTTTCCCGGATGACATGATGGTCCAGGGGCGGGAATTTGACCCCCATCACGGTCAAACAGTGTTTGTGTGGGATATACCCATCGATTACATCCGGGCATTCTTACGGGACTTTGAGAATGACGCCATCCCACCCGATGTGGATGGGGGTATGACCTGTCCTGAGTGACGCAAAGCCTTTTTGATATGTAATGCAATTTGTGATCATGTCAGCCATAAAGGAGCTGGTTAATGAATGCCTTGCTTTTAATGACATTTAGGTCAGAGCTGAGCAGGTCTGTCAGTTAGCGAACCCTGGAAAAAAATTTTTGGGGAATGGTGAATTTTCACCCGGGAATCCATAAGTGCCGTTATAATTCAAGTCAAGTATTGATCTTGGTTGAAAAATGCAGCTGATTGATTTGGGTGTTATTGCCTCTTTGCAAACCCAGTTGTTTGTTAAACTTTACGATATATGGAATTTGTCACAATCAACACGATATTTGTTAAAATGATTTATTGAAGGGAGAGACCGCTGTGCTTTTAAAACACTTTTTTGTACCCAAAATTGCCCATAGTTCTTATATCCTGGCTGGCCAAAAGTCCTGTGCTGTCATTGACCCTCAACGGGACATTGATCTATACCTGCGCGAGGCCAGGCAATTGGGATTTGAGATCACCCATATCTTACAGACACATCTTCATGCCGATTTCATTTCTGGCCACATGGATCTGGCCAAACAAACCGGGGCAAAGATCTATGTCGCCAAATCTGCTGATTGCACATTTGGTCATGTACCCCTTGTTGAAGGAGATCGAATAGAAATTGACAATATCCTCCTGGATGTGCTCGAAACACCAGGTCATACCCCCGAGCACCTCAGCTTTGTTGTTACTGATACATCTCGGGGCGACAGCCCCATAGGTGTCTTTGTGGGTGATACGCTCTTTGTCGGAGATGTCGGCCGACCTGACCTCTTTCCAGATATCGCCCAGGATTTAGCGGGAAAATTGTACCAAAGCTTACACGATAAGCTCCTCAAACTGCCCGACTTCTGCGAAGTTTACCCAGCGCATGGTGCCGGTTCGTTATGCGGTCGTTCGATGGGCGCCAAGTATCAATCAACGATTGGCTTTGAAAGAAAATATAACCCTGCCTTACAAATCAAAGAAAAAGAAGACTTCATTAAATCGCTGACAGAAGATATGCCATCCGCGCCGGATCATTTCAGTCGCTGCAGTGATATCAATCGTGACGGCCCAGATTTACTGTCCAATTTACCAGCTCTGAAAAGATTGACGGTGGCGGAATTTGCACAAAAAATGAAAGATCCACAAGTGCAGGTGATTGATGTCAGGAGCTACCTTGGTTTTGGCGGCCAACACATCAAAGGTTCCTGGCATCTTGACTTGAATGGAAACTTTCCGACATTTGCTGGATGGGTCCTGCCAACGGACAAGGATTTTCTCCTGCTGGCTGATGATGACGAAAAAGCACAATCCAGCGTGGTGTGGGCACGTCGGGTTGGGGTCGATCGCATTGTCGGCTATTTAGGCGGTGGTATGCCAGGATGGTTGACTTCTGGTTACCTGACGGGAAGGGTCTCTCAGATCTCGCCTGAAGACCTGCATGCCATGGTGGTGGGGGAGAATAATTTCATTCTTGTTGATGTGCGTGCAAAAGGTGAATATGAGGAGAACCACATCAAAGGTGCGGTCAATATCGAAACGGCTGACCTGCGAACACAGCATGATCAATTGGATCAGGGCAAAACGATTATCCTGATCTGTAGTTCGGGAAACCGCTCCAGCTTGGGCTGCAGCATTTTGGCTCAACATGGTTTTGATCAGCTCTATAATGTGGCGGGGGGGATGACCGGTTACAGCGCTGCGGGATATACCAAAGAATGCCGGGTGTGTGCCAACCCGCATGGCTCTCGTTATTTCAGTGAAGTATACGAGAATTAAAGCGTAAAGTTAGCCACAGGATTTCCTGGGTGTCATTGATTAAGATCTGGTTCAATGGCAGCGTTATGATGCCTTATAGGAATTAGGAGTTTACAAATGTTAGAAGCTTTTTCGCAGGTGAGATGGTCACCGTATGTTGTTGGCGTTGGGATTGGGGTGTTAAGCTGGCTCAGTTTTCTGATATTAAAAAAACAACTTGGCTGCTCGACATCCTTCGCCAAAACAAGTGGGATGATTGAAAAATTACTCAGAGGCCCAGATGTGGCGCTCAAGCCATATTATCAAAAAATAAAACTGGATATTGACTGGCAATGGATGTTGGTTCTGGGGATTGTGTTTGGTTCCCTTGCTTCTGCTCTTTTATCGGGAGATTTTCGTTTTCAGTGGGTGCCAGGCATTTGGCTTTCGGCCTTTGGGCACACACCGGTTTGGCGGGTGCTTGTCGCTTTGGTGGGTGGGATAATCATTGGGTTTGGTGCACGTTGGGCGGATGGTTGTACCAGTGGACACGGGATCAGCGGCGCCTTGCAGTTAGCAGTCTCTTCCTGGATTTCTGCGATCGCTTTTTTTGTTGGCGGTATTTTGATGGCACACATTATCTTCAGGCTCATTGCGGGTTGAGGTGAAAATGGTAAAAAAGAACATCTATAAAAATTTATCTGGTCACTTAAAATGGTCGCCTCTGGCTTGGGGTTTAATTTTCGGCGTAATATTTGGCTTCTTGCTCCAAAAGGGCGGGGCAACCAATTATAATGTCATTCTCGGTCAGCTTTTGCTGACTGATTTTACAGTTCTCAAAATCATGCTGACTGCTGTCTTGACCGGGATGATCGGCATCTATGCCATGAAGAGTCTTGGCTGGGTTGAACTTCATGTTAAGGCCGGGTCGTGGGGAATGAATGGGATTGGGGGACTGCTGTTTGGAATCGGTTTTGCTCTCCTGGGTTACTGCCCTGGGACGATTGCAGGTGCCATAGGTAATGGCTACCTGGATGCACTTGTGGGTGGTTTAATCGGCATTTGGATTGGTTCCGGGATCTTTGCCGCACTCTATCCGAAACTGCGAACAGGCATCCTGAGGAAGGGCGAATTTGGTGATATGACTTTACCCAGGCTTATAAAAACCAACGATTGGGTTGTAGTGGTGCCTGTTGCTGTGTTGATTCTCTCACTGCTTGTCTGGTTGGAAAGTGCCGGCTTGTGATGAACAGGTCCTTGTTGATCGTCGTCTCAAATGATCAATTAATTACTTTATCTCAGACCTGTTCGAAGTATTCAACAGAAACCCCAAAAAGTGTCGCGCCGCCCTTATGGGATTCAAGAACTGGCATGTAGCTAAGTTCTGCTGTTCCATGGATTGGTAAGGGGACATACTTTTTATAGGGTTGGCAATACTTTTCAACAAGCCTGTCAAGCTCGGTGATGCGAGATTCGTTTAGTCCCAAGATCAGGCACAGGGATGGCTCATAAAAAAGGCTGCTGTTACTGTCAATAATTGTGAAGTAGAAGTCCTTTTCAGTCAATTTCGCCATCAATTTTCTGGATTGCGGTCTTGAAACAACAATACATACCAGCCAGTTAATTTCCAGGTCAGGCATTTAAAATCCTCTGCTTCATGTTTGATATTAACTTACTATCATTTTACAATACAAACAGGCAGAGTCTATATATAAAAACAAAAAGAACAACTCAAACAGCCCTGCTGTTGAAGGTTGACCAACCCCCAAAATTCCCTTGTAGACTGAGTAATTAGAAACAATCAATCATGTAATTGAATTTACCTCTAAAAATCTTTTTGCCGTGGTAAAATTCTGGAGGATGAGTGTTTTTGAGGAAGGGATCCATGGAAAAGAGGCGTAAGAAATCATATCTGATCCTGTTATTGATATCGATCGTTATCTGTGGTTGTCCAGGGTGTTTCTTGATTGGTCCGGGGTTCATAAATATAATCGATGTTTTAGGACGGACCCAAGCTATTGACGACCTATTATTTAATTTTGGTGAGGGTTTCATTCAAGGTGGCTGAATGATCTGTCCTGGAGCTGTGTTGATACTGATTCCTCTCTTGTTAGGGTTTTTTACTTTGGTGACTAAAAATAAGCCAGAAGAATTAACAGCGCTCAACCCGACAGGGGTTTCTAAAGAGGACCCACTGCCTCCACCCAGTTAATTAGACCTGACCTATTTTGGAAGGTTGTAAAAAGAAAATCCCAGACGCTTGATAAAGCTCTGGGGTTTAGTGGTTATGTTATCGAATCAGTGCCTTCAGGGTGATTGCTTCGATGAAGGGTTGTCCTCGATACCCCGAGGCAGCCATTTCTCCGGGTCTGCTCTTAGCCGATGGATCTTATCACCACGTTTGTGAAGCTGGTCAAATCCCTCGGGTTTAATTGACATCTGCTCACCCTTGAGTAAACCAAACACACCGCTTTGGCCTGGTTCCAGGCCCTCATCGATAAACGGCGTAACAAGCGCGGGGTCGATCGGTTCGTAATCAAGCGGTTCTTCGTAAGTGGTAATATAGCCTTCATAATTGCGTAAGACGACTTTGTGGTCGGAATAGCTGAGGAGATAATTGGGGTTGAGTGGAATCTTGCCGCCACCTCCTGGGGCATCCACAACATAAGTGGGTACGGCAAACCCTGAAGTATGCCCGCGCAAAGCTTCTATAATTTCGATCCCCTTACCAATTGGTGTGCGAAAATGTCCCACACCAGCCACCAGGTCGCACTGGTACAGGTAGTATGGACGCACGCGGATGAGGGCCAGGTCATGGACTAATTTGCGTTGAATGTGCGGATCGTCATTCACGCCAGCTAACAGGACGGATTGGTTGCCAAGTGGGATGCCCACCCTGGAAAGTTGATCACAAGCTCTGGCTAATTCAGCAGTAATCTCGTTGGGATGGTTGACATGGATGTTGAGCCATAATGGGTGGAATCGTTGTAACATCTCGCACAGGTCGTCTGTAACCCGTTGGGGCATGAATACTGGAACCCGTGAGCCAATCCGCACAATTTCGATGTGGGGGATTTCTCGTAGGGCAGACAATAAGCGCTCAAGCACCCTGGGTGCCAAGGTGAGGGGGTCGCCACCCGATAGGAGCACATCCCGCACCTGGGGCGTTTGTCGCAGATATGCAAGTTGGGCTTCGAAATCTTTAGACCGGAAGCTTTGTGTAGGGTCACCGACGATCCTGGAACGCGTGCAGTAGCGGCAATAACTGGCACATTGGGTTGTCACCAGCATCAGAACTCGGTCAGGGTAGCGATGAACCAGGCCAGGGACGGGAGAGTGAGCGTCTTCTGCTAATGAATCATCCATTTCACCAATAAAGGGATTGATTTCACCGGCTGTGGGGATGATCTGTTTGCGGATCGGGTCCAGAGGGTTTTCGGGGTCCATCAATGATGCAAAATAGGGCGTAATATCAACCCTGAAAAGACCCTTCTGGCTGAGTGCTTCTCGTTCGCTGTCTGTCAACCGGATAATCTTTTCGAAATCCTGGATTGAATTCAGGCGATGGCTGAGCTGCCAACGCCAGTCATGCCACTTTACGTCAGGAATATCAGCAAAAGCGGCTGCCCGTTTGGATGGAAAGGATGGCATTTATCACTCCTTACTCATTAAACATTGCACCGACACTGCGACCTTCGTTGGCGCGCAGGATCACCTCGGCAAGCAGGGGGCCAATAGAAAGGTACACCAACCGGTCGCCCAATATGGCTTTCTTTTCAGGGGAGATGGGAACGGTGTTGGTGGTAATGAAGCGTTTGACGGGCAGTTCAGCCAATCGTTCTGCGGCATTTAGCGAGAGAATCGGGTGGATAAAGACCATATAGATATTCCTGGCACCGTATTCTTTGAGAATCTCAACAGCGTGGACCATTGATCCGCCAGTGTTGACTTCATCATCCACCAGGATAATATCGCGATCTTTAACGTCACCGATAATTGTCATTGATATCGGATTCTTGATATCGGCAGTTCTTTTTTTCTCGATGAAAGCCAGGCCAGTATGCAGCAGGTCAGCATATACCCGTCCCTTTTTAGCAAAACCGAGATCAGCTGTAACAACGACCGGGTTTTGTAAACAGGGGGCAATTTCAAGCAGGTAATCCTTCAATATATGAAAACCACGCAGCACATCACCGGGGATTGAAAAGAACCCCTGAATCTGCCCGGCATGGAGATCGAAGGTCATATAACGATCTGCTCCGGCTATCTGAATCATATCGGCAACAAGCCTGGCAGTGATGGGGACGCGGGGTTTGTCTTTTTTATCGGAACGGCCGTAACAGAGGTAGGGAACAACCGCTGTTATCCTACCAGCGGAATCCAGTTTCAAGGTTTGGATGAGGATTAAGAGCTCCATCAGGTTGCGGTGGACCGGGCCGGCAGTTGATTGGATGACATAGCAATCCTGCCCACGTACGCTGTTATGCAGCTTTACAAATAAATTTTCATTGGGAAATTCGAGGATATCACGACCACACAAGGGTAAATCGAGATAGTCTGATATTTCCTGAGAAAGTTCAGGGCAGGCAGTGCCTGCAAATAATTTTATATTGCCATAAAGCAAATCATACTGTAATTGTTGCATTGACATATTTAATCCATTCTTCAACTAGCTAATCACCTGATTGGTTTTTTTCACCCTGCCATTCATCTTTCAAGACACTCATCAGGTGAACATCATAATAACGTCCGTCCTGGTAGAGGGCCTGGCGAAATTTACCCTCGTAGGTAAAACCGGCTTTTTCATAGGCACGAATACCTCGCTTGTTCTTTGCGTAGACCTGCAACCAGATGCGGTTTAAATTGAGGATACCAAAACCATGTGTCAATAGCAAGCGCATGGTTTCTGTCCCATAACCCAGATCCCAACAGGTTTTTTCGCCGATCATGATGCCAACCTCAGCAGAGCGATTACGCCAGTCGATGTTATGGAGTTGACAGGTGCCAATAGGATTGTGTTTTTCATCAGGCGTCTGGGTTATTAATTCGATTACCATAACATGTTCGCTTGAAGGGCGCTGCATCATCGATTCATACCACTGCTCTTCTTCAAATCGTGACATAGGATAAACCAGCATCAAGTTCTTTGTCACATCCGGATCATTTATCCAGTTAAGGAAAACAGGAATGTCCTCTTTTTCAGCGGCCCGCAAGCGAATTCGCTCTCCATGTAGATAGGGCATTGAACTACCTTTCCTTTTTCGCAGGTTGCTCTATGGCGAAAGCCGGGTCGGTCCACGGAACAGAAACACAGATTCACGAATGGTAGATAGATTAAGCAGGATCATTAAAAATCTGCTGAGACCAAACCCGAACCCGCCATGAGGGGGTGTGCCATAGCGGAAATAATTGAGGTAATCCTGGATGGTCTCTGGATTAAGGCCTTTTGCTTGAGCCTGTGACTTTAGGATCTCATAGCGATGTTCACGCTGTGCGCCGGTAGCGACTTCCAGCCCTTTGCCCAAAAGATCAAAACTGCGGGTGATGGTGCTGTTTTCTGGTTTGAGCATGTGGTAAAAAGGCCTGGCTTCAAAAGGCCATTCTGTAATGAAGACATAGTCGTGACCAAGGGTTTCCTTAAAGTGAGCACCGAGGGTACGTTCTGCACCAGGGTCAAGATCAAATTTCTTTTCAGGTGGCAATTGATAGCCAATCTCTTTGAGTAATTCATGCGCTTCAGCCATGGTGATGCGTGGGAAAGGTATTTTTGGCGTTTGCAGGTGAACATTAAAGGTGGTTTCAATCGCTTGCCCATGTTTTTCGTTGACCTCATTGTAAGTATGAGCCAGCCAATGCTCCATAAAGACCATCACATCCTCATGGGAATCAATCCACGACATCTCCATATCAATGCCGGTAAATTCTGTCATGTGGCGAGAAGTAAAAGAGGGATCAGCGCGGAAGACCGGCCCAATCTCAAATACCCGTTCGTACCCTGCAGCCATAGCCATTTGTTTGTAAAACTGAGGCGATTGGGCCAGGTAAGCCGTGGTTTCAAAATAGGATAAGCTGAACAGTTCTGCGCCGCTTTCGCTGGGCATTCCCATAATTTTAGGTGAATGAATTTCAATGAAGTTGTTGTCCAACCAGTACTGACGCATGGCTTGTTCAGCCGTTGTTTGAACTTCGAAGATCAACTGGTTGACATCACGACGCAAGTCCAGGTAACGCCAATCCAACCGGAAGTCCTGTTCTGGTAGATAGTCACCGAAGGGTTCAAAGGGAAGGGGTATTTCGGCCGCATTTTCTATGGAGAGTGTTTCAAGTTGAATTTCAAGACCGCCCAATTTCACAATTTTATTTTCCACAACCTGCCCGGTAATGGTCAGAGCCGACTCTGTGCCCAGTTTGGAGATCTTTTCAGCCAGTTCAGGATTGCCTTTCTTGTAGTGGGCTACCTGAACCAGGCCGGTGCGATCACGGATTATTAAGAATTGCATGCTCTTTTGATCACGAAGGGTGTGGAGCCAGCCCTGGATGGCCACCTGCTTACCGACATGTTGATTGAGATCTTTTATCTGCGTTCTTTCCATTTATTTCTTCTCCTGTTTTTGTTGATTTTCCTGTTAAGATAATAAAAAATGAATGTGGTATTTACATTAACTCGCTCGCAGCATCGATAGGGCTTATTTTTCTTTGGATCAGATCGGCGATAACTGATTCAAATTTATCCTCGTCAAGGTTTTGTTGCCAGCGATGGACCAGCTTATCCTTGATAAGTGCTTCCAGGGCATATCTCAATCGCTGGGTTTCCTTTTGCTCCCATAAACAGGAGGTGACCAGAAAAGACCGATGACATTGGATTGCATTAATTAAGCCTTCAACCCCTTTGCCTTCGCTGGCAATCGTTTTTAAAATGGGTGTTTTCCAACCTGGTTGTTCTATTGGGACGTAGAACGCTTCACCTGGGAGGTCATCACGCAGGTGTTTGCCCAAGGTAAAGAGCTTCCCTTGGCTATTTTGGCCCATTTCAAGCATGGCTTGCAGAGTGTTAGCTGTGTTGTCTGCACCAGGTCGGTCGGCTTTATTAACCACGAGGATATCTGCAATTTCAAGAATGCCGGCTTTGATCGCCTGGATACCATCCCCCAGGCCGGGTGCATCGACCACGACCACGGTGTGGGCAAGGCGTGAGATTTCCACTTCAGCCTGACCAGCGCCTATGGTTTCAACCAAAATTATGTCGAAACCGGCACTATCCAGAATTGTTGCGAAGGCGGCCGTGTTTTGGGCAATGCCACCGAGGGTACCGCGTGAAGCCATGGAACGAATAAACACGCCTTTATCACCAGCCAGGGCCTGCATGCGAATACGGTCTCCAAGGAGGGCACCCCCTGTGAATGGGCTGGTGGGGTCTACAGCAATAATGGCAATTTTGGGGGCAGGATTTTCGTCATTTGTTTGTCTGAGCAATTTAACCAACTGGTTGACGAGTGTACTTTTCCCGGTCCCAGGGGCGCCGGTCATGCCTATCAAATGCGCGTGTCCACTGTATGGGAAGAGAGCCGATTCAAGCTTTTGACCCTCTGGAGTGCCATTTTCAACTGCGGTCAGGGCGCGTGAAAGGTTTAACCGGTCTCCCTGGCGGATTGCATCTGGGTCAATCTGCGGCATAGTTAATTGCTCTGCGGGTGTAGGGAATCTTTGATGTCAGCAACGACAATTTGGGTATTGGTCCCTGGACCATAAACTGCAGATACGCCTTTATCCAACAGCCTGGGAATATCCTTTTGTGGAATGATTCCGCCAACGAAGACCCTAACATCATCAAGGCCATATTCTAATAGTTTTTCCATCACAGCCGGTACCAGTGCATTATGCGCACCTGATAGAATGGAAAGCCCAAGCACGTCTACATTTTCCTGTAGGGCTGCTTCAGCAATCATCTCGGGAGTCTGGCGGAGCCCGGTGTAGATGACTTCCATGCCAGCATCTCGCAGAGCGCGAGCGATCACCTTGGCGCCACGATCGTGTCCGTCAAGTCCAGGTTTTGCGATCAGCACACGAACTTTTCTTTGGGTCATTCAATGCTCCATAAGGTTCTATTGCAACTCTGATTATACCGCGTTCACTGATATAAAAACTGAAATTCATGTTGATATTAGGCGCTTTCTCTTACTTGCTTAGAACAGGAAGATTAATTAGAATGAAGGAGTTGTTGATTTTGAATCTTTTGGAATAACAAATGCCTGAACATAAACAAACCCACCCCCGGTTGATCACCCTGATGATCGTCTTGTTATTACTACAGGGGCCAGTGCTATTGTTTCTGGCGCTGAACCTGTTGACAGAGCATTGGTCTTTTCTGTTTTCATGGCCGGTTTTTATAACTGAACTTGAGCGTGCGTTTTCTCTGGTGGTAAGTACGCCAGGTGAACTGGTTGAAGATGCGATTCTGTTCTATAACATGGTCGCTTTTGGCATCTTGTCTGTGGCTGCAGTGATTGCAGTGTTTTCTGGTCTGACAATCAGACGGGGTGGTGCTTTATCGTGGATCATGGGTTTAATCGCCCAGATAGCAACACTTATGACGGCTATCTGGTTATATATGATCTATAAGCCTGCCCAGGCCTTCTGGTTGATGGGAATTGGGATCTTGATGGTACTTTACTTGAATAATGCGGATGTGCGTCAATGGCTTTTGCGGCACAATGGGTTGTCTGATGGGGATGATCATGCCTGAGATTAACCAAAAGGCACTTTTGCAGCGTTTTGAGCCTGTTTTGAGATTTATGCATGGTGAGCGTTTTTTGCCATACAACGTGGATGATTATGTGGCAGAAGCTAGTTTGTGGGTAAAAGAGCACAACAAACCACCGGAGGAGATAATATCAGAGTCCGAATTGGATCTGTCAGACCTGGGGTCTATCCGTCTGGAAGGTGTTCGAAGGGTATATTATTTGCAGTTCATTTCGCCTGTCAACTTGGCTGAAATGGCTGAATTAAAGATCAAAGAACTGCGGGAAAGCGTTAAAACGCGCAAATTCAAGCCGGCCAGAAGCCGGTTGGCCAGGGTGGGGTACCTTGCAAGACTGGTTGACGCCGCTTTTTCGCTGGCTTTACTGCTGCGTGGCCGTGTGCCAGGTGATTCGAAAACAGCCGCTGAGATCACATTTGAGCGTATGCTTTCGAACAAACGCTCATTCAAATATTATGGCAGGGTTGTTCAACAAAGTGGTTGGACCATTTTACAATACTGGTATTTTTATCCTTTTAATGACTGGCGCAGCAGTTTCTATGGTGCCAATGACCACGAAGCAGACTGGGAGATGGTAAACATCTATTGTTATCAGGACTCGGATAAAGTCACTAAGCCGGCCTGGGTTGCCTATGCCTGTCATAATTACTCGGGGGATGACCTTCGGCGACACTGGGATGACCCTGAGCTGGAGAAAGTCGGTGAGCATCCGGTGGTGTATGTTGGGGGTGGGTCTCATGCCAGTTATTTTCAACAAGGCGAATATTTAACCCAGCTCAGCCTGCCATTCCTCAAGCCCTACAGAAATGTCATCTCGGTGATTGACAAATTATTAAGAAAGCTGTTTCGAGAAAACAATACTGCAGAGGGTGATGAGAGCGAAAAAAGTCAGCTGTTTACAATTCCTTTTGTAGATTATGCATTGGGAGATGGCTTTTCTATAGGGCCTGGATGTGATCAAGTCTGGGATACGCCAGGGTTGATTGAGCCCGCGCCAGATTGGGTGGTAAATTTCAGGGGGTTGTGGGGATTTTATGCTAAGGATCCCTTTTCAGGAGAGGATGCACCTGCTGGGCCGCGCTACAATCGCGATGGATCGGTGCGGCATGCCTGGTTTGATCCGCTTGGGTGGGCTGGGATGGAGAAGGTGGTGTCACCGATCGAAAAGGAAGCGATTTTTGAGGTCAGGAAAGCGGGCATTCGTTCAGAAATAATGTCTCTCAATAAAGAAATTAAGTGGTTGCAGGATGTGCATTACCAGCGTGGGATAGATTTTGCCGCCATTCGAGATGTCTCGTACTTGCAGAAGGAGGCCCTGGCCATCCGCGAATTGCTGGAGGAGGAACGGATGCTCCTGGCGGAGAAACGTCATCGTTTGACAATTGAGACTGCGATGTTGGAGGCTATGGAACGGCATTCAGAAAGCGTCTTGCGGGAAAACCAGTTGTCGATTCGTGCGCATATCAAGCGTCCACATCAACCTCAGAGCAAAAAAGACCTGCGCTTCAGTGGATTGGCTGAGGTTTGGGCGGCTGTCAGCATCGGCATGATGATGATGGCGGTGGTTTTGCTGATCGTCTTTGCGCGTCAATTCTTGCTGGTTGGGTTGAGTGGTTTATTGCTGGTAATGATCACGTTTGAGGCGGCTTTTCGCCGGAAGTTGGCAGGGTTGGTTCGCTGGATTGCGGTTGCCCTGGCATTTGTGGGCGTGTTGATCTTTTTGTTTGAATTTTTGTGGTTCTTCTTGTTGGCCCTGGTCATGGTGGTGGGTTTCTACATGATCGTGGAAAACTTGCGAGAATTATTCGCAAGGAAATGACCAGACTCAAAAACCCTGCAATCAATCATTGATTGCAGGGAAATATTTTCAGACGCGATATTTATCAACCCCAAAAGTTTTTAGAATTTCACCATAATAAATGCGATGAAAATCTTTATCTGGGTAATGGTGATCTATCGACTCAACTAAGAAATTGGCTGGGTTGAGGTCGTTGGCATAAATCTTCCGACATTCGATGACGATTTCAGCTTCTTTAAAGGATGGGGCTGGAACGACATTGGAAGGTTCAGGGGTCAGGCCGGCTGCGGCAATTTTGTCACCGTCACGACCGGAACGAGTCCCTAAAAGGGTTAAGGCATCCCGGTATTGATCAGGGAATGCTGACAGGGTGAAGGTATCGTATTCCTCCATAAATTGGAAGGTGTAACGAGATGGTCTCACAGCGACAAAGGCAAAGGGTTTGGACCACATCGTGCCAAGAGCACCCCAACCGATGGTCATGGTGTTGAAATGGTTTTTCGCGTAGTCACCGGCGGTTAATAGAAGCCATTGCGTGCCAAAAAGATGGTGAGGCTGGTTTTGTAACTGGTTGATGTCGATGGGTTTTCTTTGCATGGTTTCTCCTTTAACTATTTTTACTATGATGATACCATCAAATTTGCGCCAACTGCTTATAGCACAAGAAAGTTTCGCTTTTTTATTATGGTGGTTTTAATGCTGAAATAATGTTACTACTCAGTCTAGAAGGGAATTTGGGAGTTTGATACGCCCAACCTTCAGCAACAGGGCTGCCCGAGGTGTTATGAAATATTTTGGTTAGGAAAAAGAAAAATTAGATTATGGATCATATTTCTTTTAGTTTTTTCTGGGCGTGCACTGGGATATAAAGGATGGATGTTCGGGTATAATCGAGGCTATGATGGCAGAATCAAAAAGTCGTATTCATGATGGTGAGCAACGACCCGAAGACCACTTTGATTCAGCATTAAGACCGGCTTATCTCTCAGAGATGATCGGTCAGACACAGATCAAAGATAATCTAAAAATATTGATCGAAGCAGCAAAGTTACGATCAGAAGCGTTGGATCATGTCCTTTTTTATGGGCCCCCGGGGCTTGGCAAGACGACCTTGGCCCATATTCTGGCTAATGAGATGACTGTTAGCATCAAAATAACCTCAGGTCCGGCCATCGAAAGGGCTGGGGACCTGGCAGCCATCCTCACCAATCTTCATCAAGGGGATATTTTATTCATTGATGAAATCCACCGTCTGGGCAGGGTTGTTGAAGAAGTGCTCTACCCGGCCATGGAAGATTTTTCACTGGATATTGTGATCGGCAAAGGGCCTGCGGCGCGTTCCATTCGGCTGAAGCTGCCCCATATTACGGTGGTCGGTGCCACCACCCGACTGGCATTGGTGACCTCGCCATTACGGGCCCGGTTTGGCGCGACCTATCGCCTGGATTATTACGACATCGATTCTTTGATTGCCATTGTGCAGCGTGGGGCTGGTTTGCTTAATATTGAATACAATGGGCAAGGGGTGGAAGAGATTGCCAAACGCGCCCGGGGGACTCCCAGAGTGGCATTAAGAATGTTGCGCCGGGTACGAGATTATGCACAGGTGAGGGCGGACGGTAAAATTAACGGCCCGGTTTCCAAGGCTGCATTAGACTTGCTTAACATTGATGTGCTGGGCCTGGATGACCTTGACCGGCGTGTGCTCCTATGCGTGATTGAGAAATATAGCGGTGGTCCGGTTGGTTTGAACACGATCGCTGCCTCTGTCAGCGAAGAACCCGATACGATCATGGATGTCGTAGAACCTTATCTTTTACAGTTGGGCTTCCTGGAGCGTACTTCTCAAGGGCGGCAGGTAACCCGGCATGCATACGAACACCTGGGGATAGATTTTCGCGATAATAATACCCAGCAGAAATTGTTTTAAGCGGGCAGGTTAATTGTGCAAACCAGTGATTTTGACTACAACCTGCCCCAGGATCGGATTGCACAGACCCCGATCTCACCGCGGCATAAGTCCCGCTTGATGGTGGTCAATCGCGCAGATGAGTCAATCAAGCATTCCACATTCTGGCATATCGATCAGTTTTTGAGACCTGGTGACCTTTTGGTCATCAATGAGACCAAAGTTATCCCGGCAAGGATCTATGCACGAAAGCGGCCAGGCGGTGGCAGGGTGGAACTATTGCTCCTCAAACAACAAGGAACCCATACGTGGACTGCTCTGGTGGGGGGCAAAGGGTTAATTACAGGCCGTGAACTGACGATCAAGGACGGGCCTGATGTGGAAATTGTTAAAGAACTGGCCGGCCCCAAGCGTCTGATTCAATTCAGCGACCCAATAGAATTATATATAGACCATGTAGGAAAAATGCCGTTGCCACCGTATATTCACAAAACTTTGGAAGATTCTGATCGATATCAGACAGTGTATGCCAAATCACCGGGTTCTGTAGCAGCACCGACTGCCGGCCTGCATTTCACCCCTGAATTGATGGACAAATTAAGCGGTCAAGGGGTCGGTTTTACCAGAATAACATTGCATGTTGGTCTGGACACCTTTGCACCGGTTACGGAATCAGATCCTGCAGAGCATGAAATTCATACCGAGTGGTGTGAATTAGCTGAAAATGCGGCCGAAACCATCTGTGCTGTTCAAAAAGCTGGTGGTAGGATTATTGCGGTTGGTACGACCAGCGTCCGCACCCTGGAAACTGCAGCACAAACAGCAAATGAAAGCCAGGTTGTGATGCAGTACAGCGGTTCAACCGGTTTGTTTATACTTCCGGGATATCGATTCCGGGCGGTGGATGCGCTGGTGACAAATTTCCATTTACCAAAGTCGACATTATTAATGTTGGTCAGTGCCTTTGCCAATCGTGATATCATCTTAAATGCTTATCAACAAGCAGTAGACGAAAAATATCGCTTTTATTCATTTGGCGATGCGATGTTAATCTTGTGAACTGATTTTGGTTTAATTATTGCATCTGAATAATCAAATGATTAATATTTAATAATTTTCTTATAAAAAATAGTTTTTATTCGCAGGATAAAATGCTATAATTTTAATAAACTAATAAGCATGTATGACATTGAAAACAGTCAAGGAATACAAGAATCATGATGCGATTTGATCGTTTTACAGAACGTGCCCAGGAAGCAGCACAACGTGCGGCTGAAATTATTCAACGGTACGGGCACAACCAAATTGATACAGAACATATCTTGCTGGCGTTAATCGAACAACCAGAGGGTGTGATTTCACAATTGCTGGAAATTCTCAAAATTGAAGCTGAAAACTTCAAAGAACGCCTGGATTATATCCTTCGAACCAGCCCAAAAGCGAATATATTTGGTGGCGGGGCGGGTCAGGTTTTCATAACGCCTCGTGTTAAGCGGATTATTGACCAGGCCAACCAGGAAGCAAATCGTCTAAAAGATGAATATATCTCAACAGAGCATATTTTTCTGGCGATATTAGGCGAGCGGAACACACCAGCCGCCAGGTTGTTAGAAGACTTAGGGATAACAAGGCAACGTGTCTTGGATGCAGTAGACGACCTGCGCGGCGGTCAAAAGGTGAATGATCCTAAAGCTGAGTCCCGGTATCGGACACTTGAAAAATATTCACGAGACCTGACCACCATGGCTCGCGAAGGCAAGTTGGACCCGGTTATTGGGCGTGATGTTGAAATATTGCGCTTGATTCAGATCCTTTGCCGCCGAACCAAGAACAATCCCGTTTTGATCGGTGAGGCCGGGGTTGGTAAAACAGCTATTGTGGAGGGATTAAGCCAGAAAGTGGCGACGAATGATGTTCCAGAGATCCTAATGGGTAAGAAGGTAGTGTCATTGGATCTTGGTGCAATGATTGCTGGCTCGCGCTTCAGGGGGGAATTTGAGGAACGGTTGAAGGCTGCCATTGAAGAGATCCAGCGTTCCGAGGGTGAGATCATCCTTTTCATCGATGAACTTCACACCGTTGTTGGCGCTGGAGCTGCCCAAGGCGCAATGGATGCCTCCAGTATGCTCAAGCCAGCTCTGGCTCGTGGTGAGTTACAGTGTATTGGAGCGACCACGCTAAACGAGTATCACAAGCACATCGAAAAAGACGCAGCACTGGAGCGGCGGTTTGCACCTATTTATGTTGAAGAACCCAGCGTTGATGATACGATTGATATGCTGCGTGGTTTACGAGATCGCTATGAGGCGCATCATAAAGTGACCTTCTCCGATGCAGCCCTGGTACAGGCTGCAAAATTATCTGCCCGTTATGTGACCGACCGGCGACTGCCTGATAAGGCCATAGACCTGGTAGATGAAGCAGCAGCCAAACTGCGGGTTGCTTTGTATTCTTTACCTGACGATCTCAAAGAATTAAAATCTGAAATCGATCACCTTCTGAAAGAGGAAGAACAAGCTGGTGTTGAACGAGATTATGAGCGGGCAGCACGGATGAAATCTGACAGGCTGCGCCTGGAAGAAGAATTCAGTCACAAACGGGATCAGTGGGAACAGGACCACAAACTGGATGAAGTTGTCGATGTTAATGATATTGCTGAAGTAGTCAATCAGTGGACGGGCATTCCTGTTTCACAGATGATGGAAGATGAGAAGGATAAGCTTCTTCAAATGGAAGAACGTATTCATGAGCGATTGGTCGGTCAGTCAGAGGCAGTAGCAGCTGTGGCCGATGCCATCCGGCGGGCAAGAAGCGGTCTGAAAGATCCGCGTCGACCGATTGGTTCGTTCATTTTCATCGGCCCTTCTGGTGTTGGCAAAACAGAACTTGCAAAAGCACTGGCGGAATTCATGTTTGATGATGAGGATGCCCTGGTGCGGATTGATATGAGTGAGTATCGCGAACAACATTCGGTCTCACGTCTTTTTGGTGCACCTCCGGGTTATGTGGGTTATGAAGAAGGTGGTCAATTGACCGAGTCTGTTCGTCGAAGGCCCTACCGGGTGGTCCTGTTCGATGAGGTTGAGAAAGCCCACCCCGAAGTGTGGAATGCGCTTTTGCAAATATTAGATGATGGACGCTTGACTGATGGCCAGGGCCGCCTGGTAGATTTTCGCAATACTGTCTTAATTATGACCAGTAACCTGGGCACGGAATATGTGAACAAAAGCGGCACATTGGGCTTTCTTGGTTCGATGTCAGAGGGGGATCAGGCCAATCGAGAAAAAATTGAAAAATCTCTCAAAGAAGCCTTTCGGCCGGAATTCTTGAACCGGATCGATGAAATCATCGTCTTTGGGCCGCTGGGGAAAGAACACATGCATGAAATTGTAGCGCTACAGATGGAAGATATCCAGGTCCGACTGGAGGACCATGGCCTGAGGGTTGAATTGACTGAAGTTGCCACACGGTGGTTGGCGAACGAGGGTTATGATCCCGCTTTTGGTGCACGTCCATTGAAAAGGGCCTTGCAGAAACATGTTGAAAGTCCGCTTTCGGTTTCTCTACTTTCTGGCGAATTTTCGGCGGGAGATACCGTCCTGGTGGATATAGAAGATGATCAGGTTGTGTTCAAGCATAAAGAAGCTGTGGATATATCGAAACTGGATCAAGCTAAGGTTTCTGGATAGTTAATATGGTGTGCATCGGGTGACGCTTTTTTTTTATGGTGGTATTTGAGTGGAGAAAAAATGACATTAAGAGAGCTTAATGCTTTTCCTGATCAGGTTCTGCGTCAACCAGCGCAACCCGTCAAGAAATTTGGCGAGGAATTAAAAACATTGGTTGATGATATGATCGAGACGATGCGAGATGCGCCTGGGGTAGGCTTGGCAGCACCTCAAATTGGCATCTCAAAACGGGTGATCGTGGTTGAGTTTGGTAATGAAGAAGATGAAAGCATTCCAAAACAACTATATGTGGTGATTAACCCAGAAATTGTGCGTAAATCAGAAGATCAAATTGTCGGTATTGAAGGTTGTCTTTCCGTCCCGGGTTTGGTGGGTGAGGTGGATCGATCACAAATTGTTACTGTAAGTGGGCAAGATGTTCATGGTGAAAAGATAAAAATTCGGGCGCAAGGTTGGCTGGCACGAATTTTTCAGCACGAGATCGATCATATTAATGGTGTCCTCTATACAGACCGGGCACAAAATATCTGGCAACCAGACCCAGAGGAGATGGATTCAATATAATTTCGTTATGTTTTTAAAACACCTTTCGTTGACAAATTTCCGAGGGTTTTCCCGGTTGGATTTAAATATTCCCCGGGAAATCTTGTTATTGGTTGGCGATAATGCCCAGGGGAAGACAACCTTGTTGGAAGCAATCTATTTTCTTTCTTCGCTTACGTCCTTTCATGCCAGCTCTGATCGGCAATTGATCAATTATTCAGTCCCAGAGAACAGCATCGGTGTTGGGCGGATCATAGGTGAGTTTCAACGAAAAGACGGTAATCATCGGATTGAAGCCAGGTTGATCCGCGAGCCAAATGGTGGCAATGGTGGTTCTCGTTTTCGTAAAGAAGTTTTACTGGATGGGGTTAAAAGAAAAATAAGTGATGTTGTGGGCTGGTTTAATGCCGTCATTTTCATGCCCCAAATGGCGCGAATTATTGAAGAGGGGCCTGCAGAGAGGCGACGGTATCTTGACATGCTGATCTCTCAAGTATCACCTCTTTATAGTCAACATCTCAGCGATTATGGTCAAACGCTTTCCCAACGAAATGCGCTTCTCAAACAATTGGGAGAACGAGGCGGTGATCATGGTCAACTGGCGGTATGGGATGGTATGTTGGCAAGGCACGGGGCGTTCATCATGCATGAGCGTATCCGGGCTCTTCGTGAAGTTGAGGAGACAGCCAAACGGATTCATTATGATTTGACCCATGGAGAAGAAGTGCTTCGCCTGGATTACCAGCCGGCCTATGATCCGATGTCCCTTCCTGAGGGACAATTGCCTTTAGCAGTCACTGCATTAGCAGACCGATCTGGTTTTTCTCGTGAAGAAATCGAAGCAGGGATGCTGGAAAAATTGCAGAAATTGCAAAGGGAGGAGATCACCCGGGGCGTTACGACCATTGGGCCGCACCGGGACGAAATGCGGTTTTTGGGCAATCAGGTTGATCTGGGCGAATTTGGCTCGCGTGGTCAGGGACGGACGGCTTTACTGGCGATGAAATTGGCCGAGGTGAGCTGGCTTAAACAGCGCACCAGCGATTGGCCGGTGTTGTTATTCGATGAGACGATGTCTGAGCTGGATATCCAAAGGCGTTTGGACCTTTTGTCTGGCATATCCGAATGTGACCAGGCTATTTTGACATCCACAGATTTGAGTATGTTTGATGGAGCATTTGTAAACGCGCATACGGTCTGGCATGTGGCTGGTGGGATGGTCTCTGCTCAATAGGAGTTTAGGTAGGCTGTATGAGTGAAGATATTAATCCTGCTCAACAGCTTATCTTTCCATGGTTTCATGCGCTACCTGCCGCCCAACATCGGTTAAGTCCACCTGACCATTACTTTGGAGAACCCAATTGGATCTTTCAGACCGTTTGATTACCTGCACAGTGAAATCGGGGCTCCAGTCCATTTCCTCATGCATATGTTCAATGCTGCTTTCATCTCTGTAATTTTCCGAATGTTCATGGTTTAATAGATGGATGAGCAACATTTTCTTAGCAAAATCCCATTTTTGCCTTTCTTGGCGTTGTAATTGTGCAATGATGCCATGGTCTGGCGCAAAGAGGAAGGCAACCATAAACAGCACGCCCACCATTGTTGACATGCTGCCTGCGATGGAAGCGTCCAAAAGATGTGCCATCCAATATCCGCTGACGGCGCTGATAATTCCAAGGATGACACTCAGCAAGAGCATCAAGGGTAGTTTTTTGGTCAATAAATGTGCTGTTGCTGCTGGCCCAATCAGGAAAGCGATAACCAAAATTGACCCTACCGCATCAAAAGCACCTACAGTAGTTATCGAGACCAAGGAAATTAATAAATAATGGATCAATCCGGGCATGAAACCCAATGTGGCAGCTAAGCCGGCATCAAAGGTTGAGAGTTTTAGCTCTTTGTAAAAAAGGAGGACAAAGAGCAGGTTAACCAATAGAATCACACTCATCACAACCAGCGACTTTGGGCCCAGATCTAACCCGAAAAAAACAAACCGTGAAAATGGGGCAAATGCCAATTCGCCGAGTAATACCGAGTCAGTATCAAGGTGAACGCCTGAAGGAAGCCTGGAAATAAGAATGATGGCGACGCTAAAAAGTGCAGGAAAGACCAAACCGATGGCTGCATCTTCCTTTACCATTTTTGTGCGCGTTAAGAGCTCTACCAATATGAAGGTGATTACACCCATTGCGGCTGCACTAAAGATCAACAAAGGTGAGTTTAAATCACGAACAACAAAAAAGGCCAGGACAATCCCTAACAGAACTGTATGGCTGATGGCATCACTTGCCATGGCTAATTTACGAAGAACCAAAAAGACGCCAATTAATGCACATGATGCGGCGACGACAGATGCAATCAAAAGAATTTCCAGTTGTTGAACCGTCATGCAGATTGTCCTCGTTCTTCGTCTATTGCATTGGCTATTTCCCAACCGGTTTCGGTTAATGACCAATTATCTTCATCGTCACTGATGACAAGCTTTTGATCTTGCAGTACCCGCAGGGTTTTAAGTGTGCCTCTGGACGTTGAAGCCGCTGTGCGGAGCACATTTATGGAGTGGCTGTGGGTAATCGTTTCATGTTGGTTTGCCAGTCGGTACAAATCAAGAAGTACGCTCTCAACCTCCACCTTTCGACGATTGCGAAGGGATTGTATCCACTGCCAGATCAGGCCTCTTTTAGGGGCAAAAAGAATCGAGATCAGCACAATGGAACTGATGGAAAGCACGATGGTTGGCCCTGTAGCGATGCGGGGGCCCAGGCTGCTGATCATTGTTCCCATGATGCCAGAAAGGGCACCGAATAATGCAGCAAGAAGCACCATCACCTGCATGCGATTGGTCCACTGACGTGCAGCAACTGCAGGCGCAACAATCATCGCGCTCATCAGCACAACACCGACGGTTTGCAGGCCGATCACAATGGCGATGACGATAAGGCTTGTGAGCAGGATCTCCAGCCTGGATAATGGTAAGCCAAGACTGGCCCCGAAATCAGGGTCGAAACTGAGCAGTTTAAATTCTTTCCAGAATAAAACCATGGTCAACAGGATGATCCCTCCAATAGTTGCCATGGTGATAATATCGCTTGCTAAAAGTGCCGCTGCCTGACCAAATAGAAAACTTTCCAAACCTGCCTGGCGGGCATCGGGAATCCTTTGGATAAAAGTAAGCAACATGAGACCAAAGCCAAAAAACACAGATAGGACCAGGCCCATGGCCGTGTCTTCTTTTATGTGGGTAAGCCTGATGATGTGCATAATTATTACTGTGCCCAGCCATCCGGTTATAGATGCCCCAATAATCAGGATAAGGGGGGCTCTACTGCGAGTCAGAAAAAAGGCTAACACGATCCCAGGCAGCGCGGCATGAGACATGGCATCACCCAGAAGGCTTTGCTTTCTGAGCACCGCATAACAGCCTATAGCACCGCTGATCAATCCCAGCGTAGCAGAACCAAGCGCAACTGTGCGAAGTGTGTAGTCGAAAATTAGATCGTAGATAATCTCCAGGATGCCAGTCATTTTCTCACGCCAATATGTTTTGATTATCAGATTTGGAACTTAAAAAGGACACCCTTCCGCCATATGTTTTCTTCAGATTTTCATCTGTGTAAACTCTGTCCACAGGGCCGCTTGTGATCTTCCGGATGTTGAGGAGGGTTACCCAATCAAAGTATTCTTTAACCGTTTGCAAGTCATGATGGACAACAACCATTGTTTTTCCCTCTACGCGGAGTTCCTGTAAGAGCGTGATAATGGCTCTTTCGGTTGTTGCATCCACGCCCTGAAAAGGTTCATCCATAAAATATATTCTGGCATCCTGGACAAGTGCCCGGGCCAAAAACACCCGTTGCTGCTGGCCACCTGAAAGTTGGTTGATTTGCCTGTCGGCTAATTGTAAAATGCCAACCTTCTCAAGGGCTTCATTTGTGATGCGGTGGTGGTCTTTTCTGGGCCGTTTAATCCAGCCTAATTTGCCATAGAGCCCCATCATGACGACATCAGATACCGTGGTGGGGAAATCCCAATCAACGCTTCTCCGTTGGGGAACATAGCCAACCAGTTCTCTTTGCTCCTGATAAGGTTTATCAAAGATCAGGACTTGGCCGGCAGCTGGTTTTATCAGACCCAATACGGCTTTCACCAAGGTGGTTTTTCCAGCCCCATTGGGCCCGACTATCGCCATAATGACACCAGGTGGAACATGCAGGTCAATATCCCATAAAACGGGTTCATTTTCATAGGCAACAGTTAAGTCATTGACTTCTATGGCTAAAGGCTTGTTATGCATATTCTTTTCCTGGTAACGATTATTATTAGGATGAACCAGTTAATCGTTGATCATTATTCCCGATTTATGGCTCACCCAATAGCGCGCTGACGATGGTGTCTATATTATATTGCAGCATGCCAATATAGGTGCCAGCTTGGGTACCAGGACTTCCCAGGGCATCGGAGAATAATTCTCCGCCTATGGATACTTCATGGTTGCGAGCTTGAACTGCAGCCTGAACGGCTAGTATGCTTCGGTCGGGAACTGAGGTTTCAATAAAAATGGCCCTAATGTCCTGGTTGACGATAAATTCTGCCAGTTCGCGGATATCTGCAGTGCCAGCCTCAGATTCTGTACTGATTCCCTGTAGTCCTCTAACCGTATACCCATAGGCTTCGCCAAAATACTGGAAGGCATCATGGGCAGTTATCAGGACCCTTTGATGTTCTGGCACTCTATTGGCCTGGTCAATCATGTAGGTGTGAAGTTCTCCAAGTTGGGCCAGGTAAGCGTCTGTGTTCTGCTGATAATAGTCCTGGCTTTGGGGATCTAATTCAATCAAGGTATCCCTGATTGCCTCCATGGCAACCATCCATAATGAAACATCAAACCAAATATGCGGGTCTGGTGCCCCCACGTATTCTTCGTCTTCAAGAAGAACTGATTCGTCCACGTTTTCAGCGATGGCTACGGTGGCTTTTTGTCCTCGCATCTGGTTGAACACCTCAGCCATTTGTGCTTCAAGGCCCAGGCCGTTATAGAAAATCACATCGGCATTTGCCATTCGTGATACATCACCCTCACTTGCTTTATAGAGGTGTGGGTCAACGCCCGGCCCCATCAGATTGGTGACAACAACTCTTTCCCCACCAATATTTTGGACAGCATCTGCAATCATACTGGTGGTTGTGACTACGTTAATCAGACGATCAGCGATTTCTCCTGTTGGTTGTTCGGTGGCGCAGGCAGAAAGCAGTAATGTAAGAAAAACGAGAATAATGCTTAAATCTTTTAACTTTTTCATTAATTATCTCCTAATTTGTATTATAAGGTATTAAGTATCCTTTACAGTCTAGAATTAGACATAGCTAATTATTTATTTAGATGATACTATAAAAAACAAGAAACATCAAGTGCAATTATTGCAATTGATCCATGTATAAATGAGATAATTGGTTAGCATTTTTATGTGGGAATGGAGTGAATTACACCCATTTCGCAAAAAAAGAGGCTTTATTGTTCTGCCAGAGCAGTCCGGGTGTCGATATCTTGAAGTATTTCATATAAACAATAAAATTTAATTTTCCATGATTATTGATAAGCGAGCGAGAAATTTTATAGCTACCAGATTAAATCAAAAAGACGTCCGGCTGGACATCTTTTTGGTATGGATGGGTTGGTTTGTGTTAGGTCTTATTTGTTCATGAACGACTGAGCACATGTCATCATGGTTGACGCGACCAGCGTGCCCGATTGTGACCTGTGGGCAGATTGCCCCAGGGGGCTGGCTGAAATGAGTGCTTCTAAAATCGCATCAGCGTTGCTGCTCCCTTTTTGTTTGGATTGGAAGAATGCCATACCAGCTTTTAACAAATGATTTACATTGAAACCAGATTGGCTTGACCCTTCTTGCTTCTTGTCAGAAAGATTTGAAAATAAAGAGCCAAGCTGGGAATTGTTTTGGGAGGCTGCAGTCTCTTCAGCGCCTAAAAACGACCGGATGAAATTACCAAAAGTATCCTGATTTAGATCTGTGTCCTTATATTGCTCGGCTGCGTTGGATAAACCTTGAGAATAGAGCTTTGCAGAGCCGTTATTTGATTCTTTAGCCACAACCTCACTGGCATGTGCCAATTGCTCATTTACGGGGGCATCTGATTTTTGGGAGACAGCTGTCTGGATGAGTTGAAATATCTCCACCATATGATCGCCATGATCATGATTATGAGTGTCAGCTTGATTGAGTTGTTCCTTGTTTTCAGTCAAACGCTCCGTAACGGATTGAAACAGAGGCGACAGGTTGATATTATTGGTCATATTTACTTTTTCAGTTCTTCAGGAAGTTCAGGGATGACCAACTTCATCCCGGTACGCACGTTTCTTTCATTACCTTTGAGAGCTTCTTTGTTGTGCTCCAGGAGATGCTGCCAGTAAGGAGGGGTGGCACTGCCATAGTATTTTAACGCTACATGGCTCAGGGTTTCACCCTCTTCAACAACATGTTCTTTGACTTCTTTAGCTTCTTTAGCTGCTTTCGGTTTTCTCGATTCTTCCATTCGTGCTTTGCGTTCTTCCAATGATTTCTGTCGTTCAGCAGCCAGGCGTGCTCGGTCTTTAGCTAAAAGGTCTTCGACCTGTTTTTGGAGCTTTTTGACCTTATCTTCTGCGTCTTTAACATTTGCCCTTTTTGCTTTGGCAGCGGCTGCTGCTTCTTCCCTGGCTTTTGCCAGTTCAGCTTCAAGTTCTGAGATTTTCTTTTTACCACCAAACATTGTATAGTTCTCCTTTCATAAGAGGACATTAAAATATATTAATTTTTATTGTAATAGTATACCATAAAGCATTCCACCCAGACCATAACCTGTCCAGTGTTCAGTTCATGGTGTCCAAGATATATTATGGCATTCACAGGATTATAACAAAACCAAAAGATATGATAAAATTGTTTACAAAATCAGAAAACATTTGCGATATTTTTAATAGGATATGTTGATTGATGCGGTCAACTAACCACAAAGTATTTCTCACTGAAAGGAGATAATATGCCAAAATTAGAAAATGTTGAAGGAATTGGACCCGTTTACGCTGCGCAGTTACGAGAAGCAGGTGTGCGGAGCATCCCCGCACTTTTAAAACAAGGAGCAACACCTCGCGGCCGTCAGGAAATTGCCGAAAAATCTGGGGTCAGCTCTAAGCGATTATTGACCTGGATTAACCACGCAGACCTGAAGCGGATCAAGGGTGTGGAAAGGCAGTATGCTGAACTGCTGGAAGCAGCTGGTGTGGACACAGTGGTCGAGTTAGCCCAGAGAAATCCACAAAATTTACACCAAAAAATGCTGGAGACCAACCAGGAGAAACGGCTGGTCCGTCGGCCACCAGCCTTGTCAATGGTTGAACGATGGGTGGCACAGGCAAAAGAATTGCCACGCGCCATTCACTATTGATGGTATTAAATTTAGCGAACAGCGGCAAAATCTCTCGAATGGGGCGTGTTTCCAAATTTTAGCACGCCAACAAATCATCAAAATTCCAGAGCATGATGTTATCATGTCTCTGGAACATTGTTTATTGAAACACATTCATGGTTTTTTGCAAGATGGGGTCCATTCACCGCACCTCTTTGGTATCAGTGACATATAGATTAGAATAATAATATGACCAAAGATATCCGAGTAAGATCTAACTTTTCGGCAGGTGAAGGGCCTTCACATAAGCTATGATTGCGGGAGATAAATACTGATTGGGATTTGAGGGTTCTTTTCTTATGATGCGACAAGAATTGAACATGGAGATAAATATGGATTTGATGAACCTGGTTCAAAAGAGCAGAAGCTATCGTCGTTTTGACGAGCAATACCATATCGAGGGTAAGGTGTTGCGTGACTTAATCCGATTGGCACAGTTTTCACCAACTGGCAATAACCTCCAGCCTTTAAAATTCTGGTTGAGCAACTCACCTGAGATGAATGAGCTTATCTTCCCACATTTAGGTTGGGCAGGTTCACTTAAGGACTGGGACGGGCCTGTTGAAGGCGAGCGCCCAAGTGCTTACGTGATTATTCTGGGTGACACCAATATCAGCGCCAATTTTGGGGTCAACCATGGGATTGCGGCCCAAAGCATCATGCTGGGCGCGGCAGAAAAAGGCCTTGGCGGTTGCATGAATGGTTCTGCGAAACGAGAGGTACTGCGCAAGGATTTGGGCATTGCCGAGCATTTTGAGGTACTGCTTGTACTGGCATTAGGGAAACCTGCAGAGCAGGTTGTGACTGAGCCAGTGGGTGAAGATGGCTCGATTAAATATTATCGTGATGAAAATGATGTGCACCATGTTCCCAAGCGCAGTTTGGAGGAACTGATTGTGCATGATGTATGAAGTTGTTTAGGTTGAAACAATGGCCGGAGGGTTTAATACCCTTCGGCTTTATTTTTTACCAGGTCTCGGTGACTTTATTTAGTCCCCTCGGGTTGTCCACATCAAAATCTCGGGTATGTGCCAGGTACATGGCAAATAATTGGGCCGGTACAATGGCGGGGATGGGAGACAGCCACTCTGGAAGACCTGTCGGCAAGGTTATCGGTTGGTCGGCCATTTCCAGTAAGCTATACTGATTACTGAACATAATCACTTCTGCATGCCGCTGGCGGACTTTGTCTATCAATAATTGCGCTTCATGGACCATTTTCCCATCCGGTGCAATCACAAAGACCGGAAAGCCTCGATCGACAAGCGCAACCGGGCCATGGAGGAAATCAGCACTGGAATAGGGGATGGCTAGGGTATAGGTTAACTCCTTCATTTTGAGTGAAAACTCAAACGCAGAAGCATAATTAAAACCTCGGGCAATAATTACACAATGCGACATATACCGATAACGTTCTGCCAGGTTTTTCACATGTGTTTCATCATCAAAAATTCTCTCAATCTTACTTGGAAGCGCCCGTAAGTCCTGCTGATATTGCTGTGCACCATCAAGCATCGCCGACAGGATAGCCAATGTGGTCAGCTGGGCGGTATAGGTTTTGGTGGCCGCCAGTGACAGCTCATCTCCGGCCTGCAGATTGAGAATGAATTCCGCAGCTTTTCCCAGATCGGAATGGGGATTATTGGTAATTGCTGCTGTGAGAGCGCCTTGTTTTTTCCCTTCTGCAACCACGGAAACGATATCAGGGCTCTTCCCGCTTTGGCTGATCCCAAGAACCAAAGAATCAGACAGGTTGGGCGGCTGGTTGTAGATGGTGAACAGGCTGGACGTTGCCAGGCTGACCACCATTTGATTGTGCGCGCCTAGAAGATATTGTGCATAACGACCGGCATTATCGCTTGTGCCCCGGGCAGCAATGTAAATGTGTCTGATCTCTCTGGAATGTATTTCCTCAACAAGGGCTTTGATAGAATTTTGTGAATGGGTGATCAGGTTCTGGATGATTTCTGGTTGCTGGTGAATTTCTTGAAAAAGTTGGGAGTTTGTTATGGATTGCATCTGGTTCCTTTTGGTATTTGATGATTAATATTGTGATCAGTTCCCATCCAGCCTTTTTTTGGCTAAGTTGATGGCTGTATCGGTGTTCTGATTTTCGGTTTGAGTAAAGAGGTCTTTGTCATTAATGATGGGGTTTTCCAATAATCTTAGTGCTTGATCTTCTGACATACAGGCATTGATGGCTTTTCTAATGGCCAAGGGTGGGCTTTTCGCAGGATCCAGGTTCAAAAGCGCGCCAAAGAAGTTGACAACCTCGAAAGCAGCTTCAAAGGGGCCTGCAGATAAATGGACTCCATTGGTGTTGACACCAACTTTTTCAAGTCCATAATATTGGGGATTGCCATAAAGCATCCCTCGGATCGAGTCGGTTTTTGCGTTCTCTGGGAAGGTGTCTCCCACAAGGTCGAATTTTAGATCATACCAATCAGTGTTTGTGTGAAGGAGCATCAGCAGAATGCGATGTTCTTCTTTAGTGAAGTGAACAAGCTGCGAAGGGTGAAAGCCATTGACCAATATAATGGGTACTTCCTGAAAAGTGCATTCTATAAAATAAAAACCGCTGCGTAATTTTTGCGCGCCCTGCCCAAACCAGAGTTCACCCAGCATATCAAGATTGCTGTTAAATGTGGATAAGAACTCGTGCCCACCAAGGATTTTGTGTTTTCCTGAATCTTTGGTATCAAGAAGTTCAAAAATCTTCTCGCGTGTATTCTGATCTATCATTGTGGATGCTTTGCGGGAAAGCTGGTTGATGAAGCCATAATGTCGGTTCATGATTTTGAAGCTTTCAAGAATAGCCCCGGGGACTATGGCTGCGCCACAGACCGTGACATTATGTTCAACAAACTTTTCTTCTATTAGTCTCAGGCTATTTAAAACCTTGCTCTGATCATCCACAATTAAGAGTTCAGGTTTAACAAAGAAAACCAGTTCATTTTGCTTCTCGGTTTGCCCGACATCCACTGATTGCACAATCTTTGCTTCCTGTGCAGATTTGATGTGGGTGATGAAAGCTTCACTGAATAGATTGATCTCATCCAAGTTTTTCATAGTAGCCTCGTTTCTTATTATTGATGATAATTATACACAGACTTTTGTCATTAAAAATAAACGATGTGCTCATCGACTTCGATGAGCACACCTTTTTGCGAAATTTTTGTAAGAATCAGGGGGTATAACAAATGGCATGCGTGTGTAGTGTTTTCTCGAGATCAAAAGTATTCCGTGCAAAATTCTGCCAGCCATTATTCAACATTGTGGTGTGATAGATAATTATTCCAATATCTACCGTAAAGCCACCACCGGTTACATAGCTGCCAGGGGGACAGGATACATCGAGCTGACCGATAACATTGGGTTGAATTATTCCACTGGTATCACTGACCTGTGTGGTGGCACCGGTGACACCCGCTAAACAGATGGTATAAACTTCAATTTCTGGTTGTTGATTGCCTGAATTGTTTATTTCCATTTGCCACCCATTGCCAGTTCGAGATGAATTGTAAACCTCAATGGGATCGGTGACACCAATCTTCCATCCACCACCGGTTGCATGGGTGCCATCAGGACAGGCAACCTCCAGACGGGTATTCCCGTCGGGATTGGCGTCGGTTTGCTGCCTTTCCTGGCTGGTCGTGCCACCGGTGTTGGAAAGACATACAGCGAATACATTGATGATCTGTTCTGAGTCGGTATTGTTATGACCTTGTACCTGCCAACCATTATCATCTTTTCCAGAGTGCCAGATACGAATATTGTCAGACCCATCAAACCCACCAGAAACAATGATGGCACCTGCTGGACATGGTACTGTCAGGCTGCGGCTGCTGTTAGCTGGTATCGTTAGCCGTTCACTGAGCTGTTCGACTGATGGTGGTTGGGGCGTGGATGTGGGTGTTGGTGTCATTGTGGGTGTTGGTGAGGGTGTGTCCGTTGGGGGTTGTGGTACCACAATGACCAAATGCAGCTCGGGCCCAAAAAGGGTGCCATCTTCTGCCCGAATTCTCCAGGTAGATGAATAGGTACCAGGCTCCATGGGAGCTATCATATCGATGCTGATATCTGCATTGTTTCCCGCGTTAACCATCGGTAAGGCTCTGGGCGAACTGGCACCGAGAAGGTCACCATCTATATGAATCAGTTCGTATCCAATCCAATCACAACTACCGTTATTATTCACCCGCCAGATTTTCGTAAAAACTGATCCTGCGTCGAGTGTGGTGTTGGCCGGGATGGTGACATCTTCAATGAATGCAGCACTGTTTGTACAGATTGCTTCTGCTGTTTGGGTGAGTTCCAACCCTTCTGGTGTGGCTGTGGCTGTCTCCTCTGGTGTGGGCGGGATATCGACATCGTAGTTAGAAGAAACGACTTCAAGGGTTATGCTGGATGGGTCAGAATCCTTCCCTTGCAGATCTGTTAAAACCACAGAGATCGTTACGCTTCCTTCTTGAAGAGGTGTCCAAGGTTGATCAGCAGAAAATTCGAGTGGCGTCCCTTCAGCAGGTGAGTCTGTGTGTATCAGCTCGTTATCAACAAACAGCTTCACTGAACCCACCCCTCGGGATGCAAAAACCGTTGAGGTAATCCGAGCTTCCTCGTTAATCAAAACAGATTGACCATCTTCATGGCTGGTAATTTCAACCGTGAGATGGGGCTGATAAGGAAAGTGACATCCAGCGAAGAAAAATAAACACACTAGACTGGTCATTACGGTCAAGGTTTTCCTCTTAGTTAGCATCAATGTCTCTCCTTATTGACAAAATATTCCTACTATTTTCGTTTTAAAATTTGCTTATTTTTGTCTTATGAATGATAGAAATTAAAACAGCCCGGGCTGCTTGGAAGTTTTGTCTTCTTGCCAAGCCTCGAGCAGGGTGCCATTTTTAAGGATATGAATTACTTTTACACCTGATTCGATCAGTGATTGGGCTACGAAATGCTGACGATGACAATTTGCCGGATCTCCTTCAGCACAAAGCAATGCAGTATTATTACGTAGTGAGAGTTGCAGCAAGATCCCTATCGCTTCATCGTATATCTCTTTTGGTGTGCTCCCTTGTTGTTTTGACACGGTATGTATGGTTTGTTTTTTGCCACCCAGCTTATGGCCCAGGTAGGTATATCGTATCTTGAACGGTTTCAGGATGTCTGAAAGACGCGATTTATTGCTCCAGGGAGCACGTCGACTGTAAGGGATGCTGCGGATGTCGATAATGTGTGTGATGTTGTTCGCCTGAATTAATGAAATAAACTTCATAAAATTGAGGTTGCTGTGCCCAATAGTATATATCGTTTGAGCCATATCTTATTATATATGAGAAGTATGGTAAAAATCAACATTTTCAGATTATTCGTTAAAAATAGGTTACAGGAGATTTCCCCTTGATTGAACAGCGATTATTTTGATGCTTAAACTCTAAAAAGAAAATGCCCCGGGGCTTTGCTTGGGTGAATGCAACCAGGTCGGCCTGTAAGCCGCATTCTGTCTGGCAGAAAATCCTGCCTGGATGGATATCTATCTGGACTGATGGTTACCCATCAGCTCTAGCGGTCTACCCGGAGATAATTGGGAACCGGGCCAATCCCAACCCGATTAGGGGCTTCTCTCCTGCTTGACCTTGCACCGCATGGGGGTTACCTGGCCGAGCACATTGCTATACCCGCCGGTGGTCTCTTACACCACCATTTCACCCTTACTTTCCTGTTGGGGAAAGCGGTATCCTTTCTGTGGCCCTTGTCCAAACGTTTGCACGCTTCCGGGCGTTACCCGGCATGCTGCCCTGTGGTGTGCGGACTTTCCTCGGATACAATGTATCCGCATCCATCCAGCCGACCTGGTTGTAAATTAATACATTATTATTATACGCCTAATCCATTGGAAAAGTATTAGTTTTCTTTGCGCAGGATATAACTGACTGGACAAAAATAAAACGCTCGGGTAAAATATTTTCTCGTATGTAAGCGATTAGATGAAGTAAGATATTGGAGGAAAGACCTTGGCAAATATTAAATCACAAATAAAACGTAATCGCCAAAACCTTAAACGGCGAGAGTTAAACCGCATATTCCGAGGGAGTGCCCGTACTGCTCTTCGTAATGCCAGGAAAGCGATTGATAGCGGTGATATTAAAGAAGCGCGTGCAGCAACCCAGATCGCAACGAAAGCATTAGACAAAGCGGCTTCTAAGGGTGTCATTCACAAGAATAAAGCAGCTCGACAAAAAAGCCGGTTAATGCAGCGTCTTAATAATATAGGCTGATTGTTTTCTAAAACCTCGTGATCGATAGGTTGACTTTATAGCGGGAGCAGCATAGGCAGCTCCCGCTTTTTACGTATCAATGACAAGGGTGAGATGTTATAATTACCTCAAATGTAATTACTCAGCATGCGAGGGAATAGGGGGTGTGGTGTGGCGG
>PWSY01000118.1 GCA_003563055.1 Anaerolineaceae bacterium
GATTGAATAAATATCTTCACTCAGGTTTTTGGATTGTTTTGGAGTGTCCATTACACGTTTTCTTGGTATGAATAGTTGTATACAGTATTGTATACAATAGTTGATTTTCCGTCAATGTAAAACTTATGTGGGAAGATGTTGAATAATTTAGGTAACTGAGAACGTCAAGCATAACTGACAGAAAACCGAGTATAAAAGTTCGATTCAGCCCCTTGTCCATCCGCTTGAGATTTAATGCGATCACGGTGAAATAGATCTGGAATTCAAACCTGATTAAACAAAGATAACGACATGCGCCCAACCCATGCTCTTGATTTGCGTCACAAAAATTGCGTTAATTGTTGTGACGCTCATGATGTCCCTCTTAGTAATCTGGTGTTTGACGCATCTACAACCAGACCAGCTTATTGGTATCTTTCTTTTTGGTCGGAATGTCTTTTAGGCAAATAGCCGGGTGAAGATTGAGGTGCTCTAAATAGGAATGATCATTCCCATCATCTTTTCGACCTTTATCTTTTACTGTTTTGACAATAAGCTCACTGATTGTGGCTGTGCTAAAGTAAATCACTAACCGCGATTTTGGTCAATTAATGACCTGTTTTTCAACACTTTTTTTATCATTGACAAGAGATATTATCTCGTATATAATGTCATGGAAACTTGTGAATGAAGATTCATAATCGTGAATTAAGGGATTCAAGATGCCAGATACCATGACCCCGCGTGAACGTGTCAATTTGACACTGAACCATCAAGAACCGGATCGTGTGCCTATTTCCTTGGGGGGATCTGCCAATCATTTGACGGAACAGCTTTATATTAAACTACGAGATCATTTCAAAGTACAGGATGTGCCTCGCAGGACTCTGGTGGGTTTTTATACGACACCTGATTACAACCCAATCCTCGATAAACTGGGAACGGATTTTCGTTTTATTCATATCCGACCGCCTGAAAACTATATTGCCAATCCAATGATTGGTGAGTTTCAGGAATTCATCGATGAATGGGGACTGCATCACCGGTTGGTGTCTGGTTATTATGATTTAGCGGGTGCTCCGCTGGCAAAGGACATGACCATCTCAGGCATCGAGAACTATCCCTGGCCAGACCCCTATGATCCGGTCAGGCTGGAAGGTGTAAAAGAAGAAGTAGAAACACTTTATAATGAGACGGATTACGCCATTGTAGCTCACCGTCCAGTTTATGGAAACTTGTGGGAGATGGCTCGAGTGATGGTAGGCATGGAAAATGCTTTATTATTAACTGCAACGGATCATAAGTTATTTGATCATCTCCTTGGAAAACTGGCAGAAATTCAGGATGGATTCTATGAGGCTTTTCTGAGTGTTGTGGGTCCGTATATTGCGGTTGTTGAAATGGCCGATGATTACGGCACAAACGTTGGCCCGATGTTCAATCCAGAAATTTATCGAAAATTCTTCAAACCACGTTATGAACGAACTATAAAATTGATCAAGGAAAAAGCACCCCAGGCCAAAGTGCTTTTGCATAACGATGGTGCCATTCGAAAGTTTATACCCGATCTCATCGAAACCGGTTTTGAAGTGCTCAATCCAATTGAGGGTCATCTAAAGGGCATGGATCCAGCTGACTTAAAGAACACCTTTGGTGATCAGCTGACTTTTCAGGGGGGTGTGGACGTAAAGTCTGTGTTAAATCATGGCACAGTTGAGGATGTTTGGCAGGAAGTCAGCCTGCGGATTTCTCAAATGGGGCCGGGTGGAGGGTATATCCTTGCCCCTGCACACAATTTTGGTAATGATATCCCTCTGATAAATCTACTCGCCTTTTTTGAAGCAGGTAAAGCCCTTGGAAACTATCCCATCGAACAGGAACATGAATGAACAGCATTGAAGAATTACGGCATCAGGTAATAAATGTGGCAAAAAGGCTACCGGACTATGGGTTGGTTTGGATGGCTGGTGGAACAATCTGTGCCAGAGATTCGGAAACAGGGTACGTGGTTGTCACACCCAGCGGCATGACTTATTCAGACCTTACGGCAAGCGATATGATCGTCACTGACATGCAGATGAACATCATTGATGGCAAACATCGTCCTTCAGTTGCACTGAATTTGTGGACTGGGTTTTTCCGTGCCAGGCCAGATCTCAATGCGATGGTTCACACGCATTCTCCCTTTGCGACAGCTTTTTCGGTGATTGGCGAGCCAATCCCAATATTAACAGAAACCCAGGCGAACTGGTTTGGTGGCCCTATTCCTGTGACGCCCTATCTTTCCGTTGATGATGAACGCTTTGCCACCTTGCCGGTTGAGCTTCTGGGGCAGGGATTTGGTGTACTGCTTGGGCAGCATGGCGTAATTACACTCGGTGCAGATCTTGATGGCGCATTGGAACGGGCAGTCACCTTAGAGGAAGCCGCTCGAACTTATAGCATCGCCAAGACGATTGGAAACCCCTTGGTTTTTTCAGATGAGATGTCCAGAAAATCCTTTAATTATTATCATCAAAAATACGGTCAGAATTTTAAAGATGAGGCGTGAAAATCAATGCTGAAGATTAATGAATCAACTGTTTTGCTGGATCTGGAAGCTGAAAAGTGTAATGATGTGATTCTGATGCTTGCTGATGCCTTACATGACCAGGGATTTGTGTCAGATGTTTATGGCGATCAGACCTGTTTACGCGAAGAAATTCACCCAACCGGGTTGCCAACCAAACCATTTTGTATTGCCTTTCCCCATGCTGATTGTGATGGGGTGATCGAATCTGCCTTGGGCGTTGCAGTATTGAAGAATCCTGTTTTGTTTAAAAATATGGCAGAACCAGA
>PWSY01000131.1 GCA_003563055.1 Anaerolineaceae bacterium
ATGAAATGACTGCTTGCGTCCTGTAAAGGAAGCAATCTCAGCATCTATCAGATTCAGCGGTTGTTGCCTGACCCAGCAGCAAGGTAGGTTTGCCCTGATGTGTCTTCTATATCAATATCATGGGTGAGCAGTATCAAAATTTCAAAACCAACTTTGCCAGCTTACTATAAAGGCACTTATCCCCTTTGAGAATTGTATCATTTCAGTTTTTCATTAATGCCTTCATTAAACTTGGATATCCTCGGTGACCGTCTCCCAAAGCATCTCTTCATCTAACCGATAATACTGATGGACAAGAATGTTCCGAATCCCCTGGATTGAACTCCATGGTATTTGGGGGTAATCATCTTTGATGGTCGCCGGTAATGACCTAACGGCTTCACCAATCGTGATCAACTCAAACGCGATCGCTCTGATCGTTTTTGGATCGTTGAAGAATAAATCAAAATCCATGCCCGCAGTAAAGTCCAAAATATTTTAACAACAGATCAATATGTCCTGAACCCTCATTTTGTAATTTCTAGGCGACACGAATCGCCTCCGTATCAATCTCTCTTTTAAGCCTGCCCTTCAATGATTTCATTGTTCCCAGGTCAACCGGACAACCAAGAATTTTTTCCAATTCCTGCTTTAAAGAAACAAAATCAAACAGGCCAATGGGTTCAATGAATTCAACTAAGAGATCCACATCGCTAATCTTGCTCCCCTCATCTCGAGCAACAGAGCCAAATAGGTACATTGCCTTAATACCATATTTCTCAGTCAATCCTTTGCCCGACTTATTTAATTTTTCTATGACTTCTGTTCTTTTCATTTGAACCTGGTCTTCATCAATTGTCCGAATAGGATGATATAAGTATATAGATTGGGAAAAGCATTGTCAATGATTATTCAATTTTGCTCAATCACAATGTTTACGTGTATTTATTTTTTCTATTGATCGCTGGCAACCAGCTTCGGCAGAGTCTCCCTGGCCCACGCGCGGATCTTATCCCAATCGCGGTGATCCTGTTCCGGAACGGATTTCATCGATCGGCCAAAGAAGTCGGTCAAATTATCATGGTTGATGCAGCCGCCAAACAGACCCAGGCTGACTGGCGCTCGGGCCGCGATCATCGGCTTGGCATAGCCCTCGGCTTTCGAGATGTTCTCTGGCGATTCTTCGCCCATGGCCAGGCACACCAAAAAATAGGCCGCAGGCCGCTCACCCAAAGCCCGGCGATGCCGGCGCAAGAAACGGCGCGTTTTCCCCAGGATGTGGAACATGCGCACAGCCGTCCCCACCACCACAGCATCGTAATCCCCGAGGTCTTTGACGGCCTCAACAGACTGCAGATCCACCTGGGCGCCGCCAGAACGCATCTCATCGGCCACCGCTTGTGCGACCTCAGCAGTCGAGCCGGCGATGCTGCCATAAGCGACTAAAATTCTCTGTGCCATTTTCGTCTATCCTTTCAATCCCAGAGTGTTTCATCCATGATTATAATCCCAATCTCCCTTTCCTATCACCGATGGGTCTTTTCTGATGTAGAATAAACAGGTATACGGTCAATATGCTCATTCTGAACTTAATTCTCAATGTCTGACCCATCGAGTGGCCACCTGGCGGATTTATGGGCAGTGGGCGGCGGGCAAGCCCTCCCCCCGGAGGATGAGGGTAGGCGGGGCCATTATCGGTTTTGCCCCGAGTGCGCCTGGCAGTTGACGGGCAAATTCTCAACCTGCCCGCGCTGCGGGGCTGACCTGCGCATAATCCTATGCCCCTATTGCCGCGGGGTTGTCTCTGCCCGGGTTGAGGAATGCCCGCGCTGCAGCGCTCCCCTGACCTGAGGGGCATTATGTGGTGAATGGCAGACCAAATCCAGGTTCACCTGAAAACATTGTGCTCAAGTGGGTTAGCAGATGATCCGATAGATTAGCAAAAATAAGAAAATTTCGTGTAAAATATAGAAACAGGGGGAACCCTGTATCCAACATTTATGCCGCCTTGTTGCAGTACTTGCAACAACCCATTGATACACTAAAATAAAAAATAGTCATTGAGATAAAAACATGACAAAATCAGAAACCAAAGCCCAGCGTATCCTTCAGATTGAGGCATTACTGCTCGCACATCCAGAGGGATTAACACAATCTGATATAGCCAAAAGGCTGGATGTAAACCGATCGACGATCCATCGTTATCTGCCTGATCTAACACAGCATACCCCTATCTTTGAAGAAGATGGACGTTTGTTTATCAATCGAGAAGCATACCTGATAAACCTTAGACTGAACATCCATGAAGCCCTTTCGTTGCATTTGGCGATTCGCTTACTGACCAACCGGATAGAAAGACACAACCCGCACTCTGCTGCGCTTCTGCGTAAACTTGCCCACACCATCGAGAAATTGACTCCACAGATAAGCCATCACCTTTCACTTTCTGCCGATGTTATTGATGACCCTTCACGGTTCAAAGACCCACATTATACATCCGTGCTGGAGTGCCTGGCTTTAGCCTGGGCTGAAGGTCGTAAAGTCAGGGTTTGGCATCGGCACTCAAAAACCAACCGGGTTTATGAATATCTGTTCTCTGTGTATTTTATTGAACCTTATGCAGTAGGCCACTCAATTCATACAGTTGGCTACAGAGAGCCCCCAGGCGACATGCGGACATTTAATATCGCCCGGATTGAACGGATAGAATTAACCAAACACAATTACCTTATACCCAACGATTTCAACCCATCTGAATTTTTAAGATCAGCATGGGGAATCTGGTACACTGACAGTGAGCCTCAAGAAGTTTTGTTAAAATTCTCACCCAGGGTA
>PWSY01000219.1 GCA_003563055.1 Anaerolineaceae bacterium
AATGAAGGGCCAGAAGTTAATGCGCAGAAACCCCGCAAAATAGCTGACAGCATCATAAGGAAGAAAAATAAAGCGCATAAACATCACCGTCTCAAAGCTGTTTTCGCGCAAACGATGTGTGTAGCGGAGCAATAACCCCTCAGGATTATCCTCCTTGAGGATACCTTTACCAAAAAAACGAGCCACAGAATACGCAATGGAAGCGGATACATTGCTGGCAATAACCGTGTACACAACACCTAAGATCGGGCCAAAAACAAATCCACTGGCAATGGTCAGGAGTGAAGCAGGAAAAAAGATCAATGGACGAATGGCATATAAAAGGACATATAGCAAAGGACCCCGTAATCCCTGGGTTAAGAAATCCAATAAGAGTTGGATAACTTCCACGGTATTTAAATTATTCGTCATGGCAAACCATTGATAAAAAGCGATCAGACCAATCCAGAAAAATAGCCCAATCAATTTCTGCTTATGCTTATATAGAAATGTTTGGTCTTGCCTGGTTGTTGAGTCTGGCTTTGTTTTTGGGGACATATTCAATCCTTCGTACCCATTAAGACGCTATCTGGGTGGATAATCTTACCAAGAGGCATAATGAAATTTGGTGGTTAAAGTATTCGAGACAGACAATCCAGCTTATTATGCAATTATTTTAACACGATGCAGTTATGATCCGATATTTTTGGTTAAGGTTTATGAATCTGAGATCAGGTTCTTGTGGTTATCACAGCAAATCTGGATCATTTATCTCTTTAAGGTATCTGCTCAGGGGGTCATTTTGTGCAAGAAAGGGGGGGTGATGGGTGTTTAACAATATCCATGTCGTAGTAGAATAGATCAGATATTTATTAAGGAAAGTCTGAAGATTCTAATGGCTCCGACGGCATCGCAAAGCAGTAAACACCACTTTAAGCATTGGGTTCAGGGGGCTTTACAAGCCACACCCATTCTATTGGGTTATCTGCCGATTGGGTTTGCCTTTGGCGTCCTCTCGCAAAAGGCGGGTTTATCCCCGTTCAACACCCTCTTCATGTCACTCATTGTCTATGCTGGTTCATCCCAATTAATCGTGGTCGGTCTGATCGCCGTTGGGGTAACACCTTTGTCAATCATTTTGACCACCTTTGTGGTGAATTTGAGGCATATGCTCATGTCAGCGGCTTTGACCCCTCACTTAAATAAATGGCCAAAATGGGCTTTGGCAGGTTTTGCTTTTGAGTTGACCGATGAGAGCTTTGCCCTGCATGCAACGCGATTTGTTGAAAAGGCCGCTGAGCGAGCCGAGACCTTTGCCGTCAACATCACTGCGCATGCAGCCTGGATCTTGGGCACCTGGTTGGGAGTCGTGGCCGGTGGGTTAATCACGGATATTGAGCCTTTTGCTTTGGATTATGCGCTGCCAGCGATGTTTATTGCGCTGCTCGTCATGCAAATTAAGAAAAATGCCCAGATATTCGCTGCGCTTCTGGCTGGGGGTTTGTCGGTTGGCTTATACCTTTATGGTTGGGGGCAGTGGTACGTGATCATTGCCACGATCATTGGTGCATCATTTGGTGTATTGGTGGAAAAATGGATCAAGAATTGATTTTTATGACCATCATTGGGATGGCCCTGGTGACCTATATTCCGCGTGTAATCCCCCTGCTGGCGCTCTCTGGAAAAAACTTGCCTAAACTGGTGATAGCGTGGCTGCGGTTTGTGCCGGCAGCGGTATTGGCTGCGATGTTAACCCCGGCTATTCTTCTGGAAAATGGGCAATTTGCCTTTGGGACCGAAAACCTGTTCCTTTGGGCTGCGCTGCCCACCCTGATCGCTGCTGTCCTCACCAAAAGCCTGTTCCTCCCGGTGGTGGTTGGGATGCTGGTGGTTATTATTGGGAGGATGTTGATTGGCTGATGCTTTGATTTAGAGAATCGTCTTTGCCCAATCTCTGGCGCGCTCGAGCTCGCCTTCAACCAAGGGGCCTTCCGTATCCGAAACACCAAATCCCGCACTGGGGATGGCCAGGTTTGCACCAGCTCTTTTCAAACCTTTGGCGATCTTTGTGTCGGCGTAGCCAAACAATTTGATTAATGTCTTTAAGAATTTGGAATCCGTTTTTTCACTGGGGATGCGGGTATCGAAGGCAGTCGCTGTGACCCCCGCCAGGCCATTGGGTGCCAGGCTTTTTAAGAAGCCAGTTGTGGCCGGGCTGGGTCGAAAAATTCGGGTGGGTGAGCCTATGATCAGGATCTTAACCCCTTCGAGATGTTCTTTGGAGGCGTCGGCTAATTTGATGACATCTGCATCGCCCAGCGCTTCACCGATTGCATGCGCAATCTTTTCGGTATTGCCAAAAAAGGAATCGTAAATAACAAGTTTTTCTGCCATGATTTCTCCAATTATATTTCGATGAGTAGGATTTTTCCAAATTCAATTATTGTTGATTGCTGGTGAATTTACCACTTAGTCCAGGTTGTGGCGTCCCGCCAGGGCCCTGAGGAGCGTGTTTTGATCAGCGTATTCCAGGTCTCCGCCCACAGGAAGGCCGCGTGCCAGGCGTGTGATGCGCAAATCCAGGGGTTTGAGGTGTTCATGCAAATACATCGCGGTGGCATCCCCCTCCATACTGGGGTTGGTGGCGAGAATAATTTCCTCAAAGGGATAATGTTTGAGACGCAGATACAGTTCTTTGATCCTGAGGTCTTCTGCCCCAATGCCCTCAATGGGGGAGAGCACGCCATGCAATACATGATACAGTCCGTTATAGCCAGCCGTTTTTTCGATGGCCAGCACATCCAGCGGCTCTTCAACCACGCA
>PWSY01000208.1 GCA_003563055.1 Anaerolineaceae bacterium
AGGACCTGATCGTTGCCTGTATAGTCTTTAAAATAGCCGTAACCGGCAAATAGTTCGTCCGCACCTTCGCCGCTCAGGACTACCTTGACGTGTTCTTTAGCCAGACGGGCGGTGAAATAAGTCGGGATGGCGCTTCTAACCAGGTCTTGATCAAATGATTCCAGGAAATATATGATCTCGGGTAGTTTGGCCATCACTTCATCGACTGTGATTAAATATTCGTGGTGGATTGTATCTAGATAGCTGGAAAGCATCCGGGCTGATTCTAAGTCCGGGCAGCCTTCAACGCCAACCGAAAAAGAATGAATGGGACGGCCGATGATTTTTCTGGATAAAGCTGTGGTGATGCTGCTGTCGAGACCGCCGGAAAGAAATACCCCTAAGGGTACATCACTCATCAGGTGAGAATCGACAACTTTTTCCAGGGTGTGCCTCAGTTTTTTTATTTGTGCTTCCAGTGGCTCCCGACTGATTTCAGCTTCGGGGACTTCGTAGAAAGTCTTGAACCCTTCCTGAGAGTGGTAATAGGTGCCGGGAGGAAATTCATGCACTGTACCCGGTATTTTAGAAAGGGGTTTTAATTCAGAAGCAAAATAAAAGCCGTCATCACTTTTACTGTAATAAAGGGGTTTAATACCGATCGGATCTCTGGCTACAAACAGATTCTTGCCGTCGGCAATGGCGAAGGCATACATGCCTTCCAGCTTGTCAACAAGGCCGGAGCCTAAGTCTTCGAACAGGTGGAGGACGGTCTCAGTGTCGCTTTTTGTATTGAAGGTATGGCGTTCAGCCAGGGCTTTGTATAACCCGGGAAAATTATAGATTTCGCCGTTGGCAATTATGGACAGAGATTGATTTTCGTTATTGATAGGCTGGTTGCCTCCTTCAGGGTCCATAATGCTCAAGCGGCGATGACCGAACATTCCCGGTACGGTTTTAAAAACTTTCTCCCCAGCAGCGTCGGGGCCGCGGTGAATCATTTCGTCTAACATGGAACGAATGCCGGTTTGATCTAGATGATTCCAAATTCCTGCAATACCACAGATAAGGATCACTTCCTCTTATAATTTTTGGCAACCCGGGTTTAAGCGGGGGTAGCCAAGACATGTTTTTAAGTATAGCATAAAGCTATGATTAAGTCCAAAAATAAGAGATTGAGCTTGATTGACGCCAAAATTTGGCGAAATAGAGGAGCGCCCTTTTTAGCGCCGGGGAAGGAAATAACCGAAAATGAAACGAAAAAAATTAAGGCGGTAAGTTTGCGACTTTTCCAGAGGCGCTGCTTGAGTCTGGATGAAAGGGGAGTAATATAGATGAAAAGGTTATGGTTCGTTTGCCTTGCCCTTTTGTTTGTAACCGGGTTAGCAGTTCTTTCAACCGGGTGCGAGCCTGAGCATCCGGTGAATGATGAAGAAGTAATCGAGGCCGGCAATAACAACGATTTTTTCGACCAGGAGATTGTGCTTGCCGAGCCGGGGGTTGACAATAAAACCGTATCAGAGGCCCTGTATGAACGATCTTCAGAGCGCAATTTCAGCGCCGGAGGCCTAAGTCCGCAGCAGGCGGGGAACCTGCTTTGGGCGGCAGGCGGTGTTGGGGTTGACGGTGTAAGCGGCGCCACAAGGACCGCACCTTCTGCCGGCGGCACCTACCCGCTCGATATTTACCTGGTGGCGGGAGTTGATATGGAAGGCATGAAGGCCGGAGTTTACCGCTACGATTACGAAGGACACGTTTTGTTACCGGTGGCAGAAGGGGACCGGCGGGATCTTCTGGCCGCTTCCGCTTTAGACCAAACTTTTATCGCGGAGGCTCCGGCGGCCGTTGTTCTGGTTGCCTATTATGAACGCACTACCGGGCGCTACGGCGAGCGGGGCGAGAGGTATGTCCACATGGATGCTGGCTATGCCTCGCAGAATATCTACCTGATGGCAGAGGAACTGGAGCTGGGGACGGTTGCCGTGGGCGCTTTTGATGACGTGGAGGTGGCGGATATCCTCGAGACAGATGGGGTGCCTTTGAAAATTATGCCGGTGGGCCGGGTCGATTAAGGCCCCGGGCAGAAACTGTGTCGCTGGATGTGAATATTTGTTATAATCAGGTCAAGTGAGAGCCGGTGAAACCGGGAAAAGACTGTCTTATATTTTTTAAGAGTTCCATTTTGCAGCAGGAAAAAAGGCGGGCCGGGTGAACTTAAACTTACCTGGAATAATGATTTCCCGGGCAATAAATAAAAAACCGGGGTGGGGGTTAAATTATGGCAGGCCTTACTATTTGTCCATATTGTGGGCAAGAAAACCGGCCCGGCGATTATTACTGCCGCTTTTGTGACGGTGATCTAAGCGGGGCAGAAGTAACCTATCCGGAAGATGGGGCATTTAAAGAGGCCAGCAGCGACTTTGATATTAATACTGCTGGGCATCTTGCTGATTATGAAGAAGAAGATGAGTTCGCCGAACTTGATTACCGCCCCAAAACCAGGCGGGGATGTCTTAGACCGGGTGCGGTGATCCTCTTTGTTCTGGCTGTTATAGCTGCCGGGATCTATGTTTTGTATAACGGTTTTGGCTTGCCGGTTGAAGATGAGGAGGCAGAAATGCCGGAACTTGAGATTCCAGAAGATCGCTATGCAGAAGATGAATTAGAAGAACCGGAAGACCCGGAGCCCGAACCAGAGCCCGATCAGGACGAACCTGACGAACCGGATCAAAACGGCTTGGAAGCTCCGGATTATGAGCAGCTTGAAGCGGCCCTACTAAACTGGCTGATTGGCCGGATTGATGATCCACGGGTCATTA